>CAMWQB010000034.1 GCA_947176295.1 uncultured Porphyromonadaceae bacterium | reverse complement strand
CTCGTGCATCGCTCCCCCGCCGCCCTCCCCAAAGCATGCAAAAACCCCGTGCAGATCGACGGCATCCGCCGCGCCATGATTCGCGATGGCGTGGCCATGTGCCGCAGCCTCCGCGAGATCGAAGAACGCATGGCCGCCGGAATCCCCACCACCGAAATCGACGTAGCCCAAATCCTCCGCCACCAGCGCGGAATATCCCCCGCATTCTTCGACGAAAGCTTCGGCACCATAGCCGGCTACGGCCCCCACGGCGCCATCGTCCACTACGAAGCCACACCCGAATCCAACGCAACCCTCCGCCCAGAGGGCCTCCTCCTCATCGACTCCGGCGCCCAATATCCCGACGCCACCACCGACCTCACCCGCACCATCTGCCTCGGCACCCCAACCCCCGAAGAACGCCACGACTTCACCCTCGTCATGAAAGGCCATATCGCACTGGCACGCATGATATTCCCCGACGACACCCGCGGCGCACAGCTCGACGCCATAGCCCGCCAATTCCTCTGGCACGAAGGCATGAGCTACCTCCACGGCACAGGCCACGGAGTAGGCCAGTTCCTCGGATGCCACGAAGGCCCCCAGAGCATACGCCTCAACTACGTCGACGTAGCCCTCCGTCCCGGAATGATCATATCCAACGAACCCGGCGTCTACAAAGAAGGCATCCACGGAATCCGCTGCGAAAACCTCGTCCTCTGCACACCCGCAATGACCACCGAATTCGGCCGGTTCCTCCGCTTCGAAACCCTCACACTCTGCCCATTCGAGCCCGACCTCTTCGAAACCGAAATAATGACCGACGACGAGCTCCGCTGGATCAACGACTACCAGACACGCGTCCGCGAGCTCCTCACCCCCGAGCTCGATACCCTCACAGCCGAATGGCTCGCAGAAAAAACACGCCCCATCGTAAGAAAATAAGAAAAGACCAGACAATATCATGCAACAAGGAACAATCGTGCCCGTCCGCGGCTTCACACCCATCCTCGGAAAAGACTGCTTCGTAGCCCACGGCGCCGCCATCATCGGCGACGTCCGCATCGGCGACGAATGCTCCATATGGTTCAACACCGTAATCCGAGGCGACGTCAACTCCATCCGCATCGGCAACCGCGTCAACATCCAGGACGGCTCAGTCCTCCACACCCTCTTCCGCAAATCCACCATCGAAATCGGCGACGACGTCTCCATCGGCCACAACGTCACAATCCACGGCGCCAAAATCCACCCCTTCGCCCTCGTAGGCATGGGCGCAGTCGTCATGGACGACGCCGAAGTAGGCTCCGGAGCAATCGTAGCCGCCGGTTCCGTAGTCCTCTCCCGCACAAAAATCGGCCCAAACGAACTATGGGCCGGAGCACCCGCCAAATTCATCAAGATGGTCGACCCCGAGCAGTCCCGCGAAATAAACATCAAGATAGCACACAACTATCTGATGTATTCCCGTTGGTACGACACACCCGAGATTGACCCCACTTTAGACGATTGACGCAAAAAAATCGCTTTAAAGTTTTGTCATCTAAAAAAATGTTACTAATTTTGCCCCGCTAAACCAAGCACGAATCAAAAAAACAAAAACCTCATACATAAAAAATGATCATCGTACAAGTAAAAGAAGGCGACAACATCGAACGCGCACTCAAGAAATTCAAACGTAAATTTGAAAAGACCGGCATCGTGAAAGAACTTCGCAGCCGTCAGGCTTTCCAGAAGCCCTCTGTAACGAACCGCAAGAAAATGATGAAAGCGGTTTACGTTCAGAAGCTCCGCGCCGTCGAAGAATAAGCCCTTCCCCGCTTTAGCGACACCCCCCAAAAACCAGTGCGTCAGCAAGGCCCACCCTCGCCGACGCATTTGTCATATCCATACTTCTCAAAAGGCTGAGTAATCCCTATCTTTCTGCAGAAGGAATGCGAGCTGAAATTAGTATTTATTTTTGAAGGCCTCTCCAAGACGATTGTGAAATATCCCATAGTGTGAACATGGCGCCCATGCATTGTTTTACTCAAAAATAGTGAGTTAGTGCTTTTTCCTTCGTGAATACATGCGTCAGGTTTAGTCCATGTTCCAACTTTTTTCTAAATCGCTAATTAAGCGCAAGCAAAGACTTTCATAACAATCTGAGCTTGTTAGATATTCTTGAATTTCTTGTTTTGTCCCATCCCTAAAAGAACCTATTGAAGCACTATCGCAGGTTCATTCGTCTATTTCCCATGTGAAATATAATTTGTATTCATTTTTATTACGGAGCTTCTTAATTATCGTACCACTACTAATTCGAGATTACAAAGCCCATCCCGATACATACTGCATAAACGATACCATCAAACATCTCATCGAAATGCTTGCAGCATTTTATCAAAAGGCATAATGCTCCAAACTTTAATAAGTCTTCCGTAATAGCCGTGCTAAGAAATGACGATAGAAAAGCTCCCATAAACGTATCTGTTGCAATGTACGGCAATCCGAGTTAGCCAAGCAGAAGCACTGCGGGCCCGACAAGTACGCCCAAGCCGACAGCGGCCAACAGCCGCCCGACATGCTCAGGACTCTTGTCTTTTCGAATCATTATTTTCGCGATGATAATAGCTGGAGCAACCGCCGCCAATATTTTGAGGTAAGTTTCAGGCATAAACTTTATTTTTTTTCTAATTCAGAAAGTATTAAAGAAGCGTGTGTTGCCTCTACCATCGAGACGCAAGATCGCAGGCAAAAGCCGATGGCACTTTATGTGATAGAATTGTTCCTTGATTCGATTCCCGGTCAATCTGTACGTTTATTATCTCTTGATCGGTCATTGAATCAAGGGGACATGAGATGTTCTTTGTTTAGTGCGATTGTTGTATCAACTACACAGAAGTCGTATTTCTTGTAGTCGCACGACCAATCCCTGATCATAGCACTTTGTTCGTCAAGTTTGTCCCATGAACAAAGACAATTGTGTCTCATTGTCCGTTCATCACAGTTTGTACCTTCTTCGTTAAACACGTAACCCATAAGTTCGTGAGCTGCGTTCCATCGGATATGTTCAAGTTGAGCAAGGTGCAGAATAATCTCATTTTCCTCCTCAGATAATCCCGGATATGTGATACCTCTCCGAGAGCCTGTGGCATTTACAGATCCATCCGCATTGAAATATCTTAGATAGAATGCGTGCCAGTCGGGAGAAGATCCGTTTTCCTTGCTTAATTCCGCGACAGCCTTTTCCAAGAGAATCATCTTAGTGCCGGCATGAAGTGCGTTGGCCCTGTCCTGAGACTCTTGTCGACGAAGCTTGCGCAATTTTTCAATATTAGGAATTCCGGTTTCTGTCAATTGTTTATGTCGGGCATCCCAACTATCTCCCTCCCCACCGAGTTTCCGATATTCTTCATGAAAATGCTTCCCTTCTTCAATCAGTCGGTCGCTGACGACGAGGTCGTACGTATATGTTTTTTCAGGCTGTCCAAAAATTTGAATCACAGGTGTATTCATTTCTCCCTTTCCATATCCGAAGTTGTAATGATCCGCAATTTTTTGAATTCCTTCCACCTTGTCGTTGTCCGTACAGCGAACAAATATCCTAAGGTTTGAAATATCTTCGCGCACACGTCGGATCTGATTGAAGATTCTTGCCCCAACAGCTATAGCCTCATCATTGTTGCCGATAGAGATAACGATATAGTTGACTTCTTCAAGAAATTTTTTGTTTAGCACATCGGTATAGAACTCCTCGCTATTGTAATCGACACTCAGAAATTGTACTGATGTATTCGTCGTTTCAGCAAATTGTTCATGCCTGAAAATTCCCGGCATGGACGATTTGAAGGTGCCTTTGAGGTCTCTAAGATTCTTGTCTACTATGACGCACTCAAATCGACTGCGAGCGTTAAAATCCTTAGAATCTACAAACGCACCAAATTCGTAAAGGAATTTGAACGCATCTCGGCCGACTTCACCAAAACCAATAATCAGTGTCTTCAAAGGCGATTCGACTGTCGTAAGATTCTCGTCGCTCGTTTTGACTATATTGACGGGATGGCAGTCAGGATTAAATTTAAGCAATTCTACTGCTATATGTGAAGAGTCTACAATCTTGATGTTCAGGTGTTTTTTTAAAGCCACATCCTGAATTACCCGATTAGGACCATTATAACGAGCGTGGCAGTATATCCGATGGTATAAACCTTTGTCTTTGGCTACAGACATAATAGTGGTGTCCTTTGCTAAAGCAATGATATTTCGGATGTTCAATTCCTCATCTTCCCCCATAAAGAAAATATGAAGTTCGGGATTGGAAGTTTGAGACAGTCGTTGAATGAATTTCTTTATTCGTGATAATCCAAGATACCCAAATGCGTCAAAATCATCACAAGATGCAATATCATCATCGATATTATTAAGTTGCTGACTTGCTATAGCCACATGAGCCCCAATTTTTTCGGCTGTCTTGAACACCTTTTGCTTGTGGGTGATCAGTCCGACAATTCCCTCCCACTCATCATTGTCATCCTCTTTCACATTTGCCTCGTCGATAATTATTGCAACTGCTTTGGAATCGTTCTTTACGATATCCTTGATGAGCAGTTCGGAGGGCTCATTGTTGCCGAAGAAAAGATAGAGGTGATTTTTGGTATCGTTGACCCTTGTGGCATAATTAAGTCGATAATAGGCATGCAGACGTGAATATACCAACCCGACGAGCATCGCTACGGTGCACGCGAAAGATAATACGGCTTGTGCAGATATCCATCCTTTCAGTGCAGCATGCCCATCTAATCTGTCAAGAATATTGCTGTCCACATCAAGCATGAATAGATCAAGGGAACATATAAGGGAACGCAGCAAATATTCAGCGTTGGAGAATTGGACTATATGGCCCTGTCCTTTATACAATTCAGGATCATGACCGATAGTATAGAATACATACAGGTAGAGCATAGACCCGATTATCAGAAAGAAGCTCATTAGGGTTGCAATGAACTTCAAGGAGAAGTCTTTGGTATATAGCCGATGGGCCGGCTTTATCAATGCATTCTTTACTTGGAAGATTAGAGAATATAGAATCGTCAGACCACCAAAGGCAAGTATTCCGACAGTCAACCACATGCCAAAGTTCCCGCTGACCGAAATCAGCAGGACAACAAGAGCAATACCGATCAACAATAGCCCTCCTTTAAGATAGGATCGTTGCTTCATGAGTTGGGCTCCCCGGCTTTCTCGTTGACACTATTCTCCGAAGGCCTTCCCGCTTTCCATAGAGATATGATATAGTCCAAAGCCTCATCTACGGTTGAATCCATTTGTAGATTTGCCTTATTATCCTTGCTTTCTTTCCACAAATGTTCGATGACCCTCCAGGCCGAATCGTATCGGTCTTTTTCCTCTTTACGACCGCTCTCGTGTTGTAACTTAGCGAGCTCATGGGCTTGGCGCGCTCTTAGCTCCCTCTCTTTAGCGTTCTGCACTGACGACACAATTTTACTGCCAAAGTATCCGATAATCAAAAGTCCCCCAATTATTATAAGACCAATTATCGCTGCTAAGCAGATGTCTTCGATGGTAGTAGAGGAAGGGCAGGAGTGAAAAATCACCTCTTTTGGGGTCGTGGCGAGCGCAATAGTGTCGGGGACGGACACCTCGATGTTACTAAGTATTCCCATTTCAGAATGTTGTGATTGGTTTAATGCGCAAAGATACAAAAATAATTAAGAAATACCTTATGAAGGTCAGTATTTTAATCCGTATCTTCAGGAGAGTACCTTGTCACTATCCCCCCCCCCTCAGGGCAATAGGGGGGGCTATTCGAAGTTGAGGGTGGAGGTGAGGAAGGGGGCGAGGGGGATGGTGGCGGTGGCGTAGGTTTGGGCGGCTACGACGCCGGCGCCGGTGGAGACGTTGCTGTAGCCGGCGAGCTGTTCGCTCAGGCCTACGTCGCTCAGGTCGCCCAGGGGGCCTACGTCGCGGTGCCACTGGTAGAGGCTCCAGCTGTAGTAGCTTTTCGACACGGAGTGGAGTGTGAACTCGTAGGTGCAGTCGAGAAGTTCGGGGTCGAGGATGGGGGAGCACACCGAGTATGACGCATCGGCCATGCATAGGTGCAGGGAGTAGCTGCGGCCTGATATCTGGCGGTCGGTGAAGAAGGGAAATCCGTAGGTGTCGTCGCCCATGACGGCCTCGAAGGCTCCGATATGTTCGGAGAATATCGGCTCGGTCTCGAATTTGAACGTGCCCGGATAGAAGTCGGCGAGAGGGGTGCCGTTGTTCTCGTCGCTCCCGCTATGGAAGGTTGAGAAATACGAAAATGAATAGTAGTTTTCAACGCCGGCCGGGTCGGTGAATTCAAGGTCGGCGGAGATGTTGAAGGTGCAGTATCCCACCATCTCATAGTGCTCCTCCTCGCTGTCCCACGAGCCTGCGCTGATGACTGCGGGTGTCCAGCTGAGGGATGCGATTTCGACGGCATGAGGCACGGCCACAGTTGCTTCTGCCGAACCGTAGGTGGGACTTTCGACAAGGATACGTATCTCATCGCCTTCGCGGGGAATGTAGTCGGGATTGCGGAGTTCGCCGTTGGCGAAAATGCTGATGCGGGCATCGGCCACGCTATGATCGCGTGAGGCCTCGACGTCGGTATATACCCAGGTGTGCGACACGTCCACTTTTATGGGCTGGCCGGCAGTGATGAGGGAGTTGAGGCAGAGCACGGGCTGCACGTCGATGCGGGGAGTGATGTCCTCGTAGCATCCCGAGAGAAGGACGAGCATCAGCGCGCCCGATATGATATGCTTTAGAATTGCCATGTGTATGATATTGAGGGGATAAGCGGAAGGAGTTTGACTTTCTGAAATACGGGGCGCACTTCGATGGATACGCCGTCAGGGGAGTATTCGATTTTCTCGCGGTAATCGCGGCGGATGGCTATCGTGTTCATGTGGCAGTAGGCGTTGTAGATGCCGAAGGACCAGTAGCCATGCTTGTTGCGGACGGTGCACGCCAGGTCGAGCCTGTGGTAGAATGGGAGCTGATAGTTGTTGACGTCCACGCGCAGCGGGGCTTCGTCCTCCCAGTCCTGAATCCCGAAGCCGGGGTCTTGCCACATCTGCGGCATGAGCGTGAAGCGATTGCCCGAATGGCCCGTCCACGAGGCCGAGAGCGACACCTTGTGGCTTACGTTCCAGTTTGCGAGGATATTGATGGTGTGGCGGTTGTCGTTTCGCGCGGGATATGTCCGGCCGCCGTTTTTGTCCTTGAAGGTGCGGTCGGCCCAGGCGAGGGAGTAGCTGATGTGGCCCGTGAATTTACCGGAGAGTTTTTCGAGCTTGAAGTCTATGCCTTTAGCCGTTCCGCGGCCCGAAGTGAGGCGCGAGCTCCAGAAATCCATGGGCGGACGCAGATAGTATTCATCGCAGTAGTCTATGATGTTGTGCATCCACTTGTAGTAGGCTTCGGCCGAGGCTCCCCATTGCGCGCCTGTGGTCTGCCAATATGCGCCCACGGCTATTTTGTCGGCCGTCTGCGGCTTGAAGTCGCCAGTGATCGGGATCCACTGGTCGGTGGGGAGCGCCAGATAGGTCTCCGTGAGCTGGTGGACGTATTGCACCGTCCGTGTGTATGCCGCTTTCAGGGCCAGGGGCTCGCTCGCGCGATAGTTCATGGACAGGCGGGGCGAAAGGCCGTAGCGCACCTTGCGGTCGATGTTGAAGAGCGATGCGTGCAGCCCGGCGTTGGCTCTCAGGCGCTCGCCGAATTTCACGTCGTCCTCGATATAGACGTTGGCCTCGTTAGCGCCGTAGGTCAGGGACGAGTCGGCCGTGGCGATGTGGAAATCGTTGAAGGTATAGTCTCTTTTCGTGTGGCCGGGGAGGAAAGTATGGCGCACGTAGTTGGCTCCGAAGCGCATGCGGCTGTGCTCGAAAGTGCGGTCGAAGTCGGCGCGGAATATCCAGTCGTTGATGTTGTTGTCGGTGCGGACAATTGCCCTTGTGCTCGTTGTCGATTCCGGCAAGCGGTCGGTTATGGCGTCGTCATGGTTGGTGCTCGAGAAGTAGCGCGTGTAAGCCGCGGTGAATTCGGCGGTGAGGTCGGAGCTGAAGCGGTAGTTCAGTCCCGTCTGCACCACCAGATTGCCCCAGCGGAAGTCATACTTCAGGTCCTCGCTCCAGCCCACGGTGATGTTTTCGCTGTCGCGGCTGCCCGTGCGGAGAGCGTCGTCGCCGAAATAAGCGCTTACGAAGCCGTTTGCCTTGTTCGAGAAGCGGTGGTTTATCTTGGCGTTGAGGTCCATGAAATAGTAGTGGAAGCGCGTCTTTTCGTCAGTGCCCGAGTTTACGATAGCCATGACGGGGATGGTGAGGACGTCGAACCACGAGCGGCGCAGCCCGAAGAGATAGCTCGTGCGCGAGCCTATCGGCCCGGATATGTTGAATGCTCCGGAGGTGAGGCCCAGGCGAGCCGTGCCGTGGTGGCCGTCGGTCCGGCCGTTGAGCAGGCGCACATCCATGAAGGACGAGAGGCGGCCGTCGTACTTCGCAGGCACGGAGGTCTTGAAGAAGTCGATGTAGCGGATCACGTCGGTATTGAAGGCCGAGAAGAGGCCTGCGAAGTGGTTCACCTGATAGAGGGGCACATTGTCGAGCATGCAGAGATTTTCATCCGCATTGCCGCCATGCACGTGCATCCCCGCGAGGCCTTCGGTTCCCTCGCTCACACCCGGCTGCATCTGCAGGGCTTTTATCACATCGCTCTCGCCGAAGAGCGCGGGAGTGGACCGCACTTCGTCGGCCGTAATTTTCTTCGCTCCCATCTCGGCAGTCTCCACAGCCGGGGCCTCCAGACGCGACACTACCACCAGCTCCTCGAGCACAGTGGCCTCGGGGTCAGGAGCATTGTAGACGTAGATAGTCGGGTCTAAGCCGGGAGCGGCAGTTTTCTTTGCGGACTTGGCCTTGCGGCGGAGAACGACGTTCTTGCCTTTAATGCGGTATTCGATGTCGGTATCGCGAAACATCTCGTCGAGCACCTTTTTCAGAGGTTTTTTCCTGGCGTCGACCGTGAAGGTGAGGCCGCTGAGCAGCTCGGAGGAATAGACAAAGTTTTTGCCCGTTTGCTCGACAATTTCGCGGAACACTTCGGGAGCCGGCCGGTCCACGGCCTTTATCGTTACCTTTTGGGCGTAGGTCGCCGTAGCGACAGACAGAAAGAGTATTATCGTGAGGAATCGTAGGGTGCGCATTATTGGCTTATTTTCATATCGATGTCGAGAATTTCGTTGATGGTCTCAACAAGGTCGGAGGCGGTGCCTTCGTAGTGGAGCGAGAGGGTGTAGCGGTCGGCATCCTCGGGGATGCCGGTTACTTCCACGCCGTATGTCTTTTGAATTTCTTCCACCACAATCGGCAGGGGCGTAGCCTCGAAGTCGAGGACCTTCACTGCGGCTTCGGCGGCGCTCGGGGCCGGGGCGGTCTGCTCCGTCTGTGCCGGCCTATGAGAGAAGAATTCGGTGCGGATCATTATGGCTGCGGCCGCGCTGATGGCAATCACGATAGCCGAGGCTGCGGCAATCTTGGCAAAGCGGAAGCGGAAACCCGACTGCGGGCGCACGCGTTTCAGCGCCCCTTCGAGATCGAAGCGCCCCTTGCGGTAGTGGCGCGCGATGAAGGTTATTTCTTTCAGTTCGTCCATGTTCAGAAGTCTATACCCACGCGGAAGGAGAAGTAAGCGCGACAGCGCCTTTCGGAGTGCGTATACTCGTAGCTGAGATAGCCCTCCGGAAGCATGCTTATGTCGTAGACGTCGATTTTGTAGCCCTGCAGGGTGAGGCCGGCGCCGATGTTGATGCCCGTCTTGCGGCCCCAGTTGAAGCGGTAGCCAATCTCGGGAGAGAAGTAGACGCCTCCGCCGTTGGTGAGATTATAGCCTAACCGGAGCGATGCGAAGGGCGAGAATTTCCCGAAGAGAAGGTCGGTGCGCACGTGGGCGAAGGGCCTGAAATGATTGGTGTCGTCTTTGGAGCAGTGCAGAAATTCAAGGCCGCCCCCGGCATATAGCCAGGGGTTGAACTGCATGCCGTGGGAGGTGTCGAAGCCTGTGTAGAAAAGGGTGGTGCGACTGTCGTCGAGGCCCGTAAAGCCGATGCGGTCGGAGCGAAGGCTGTTGCTCCAGTCGAAGAAGCCGCGATAGCCTCGTTCGGGTTGCCGTGCCGCCATGCCGGCGAAGACAAGCAGGAGAGCAGCGATAGATGTGATAAGTCGGTGCATAGGATATCTTTTTGTAGAATGTTCTACCTTGTAGACGCAGACATCCCCAAAAAGTCCTATCCGGAAATGAAAAAATCGGAAAAAAATTATAGGAAGGGCAGGAAGAAAGGCTTGTGGCCCGAAGCCAGGGCTTCGCGCAGCCGCTCGAAAGCCTTGGTCATCTGGTTCTTGACAGTTTTCACCGAGATATTGAGCTCCTCGGCAATTTCATCGTTCGAGAGGCCGTCGCGCTTGCTGAGCAGGAACACCTCCCTGCATCGCTCGGGCAGCGCGTCGATAGCTTTCCATATCCGTGCGTCGCGAATGGAGGTGTCCACTGTCTCCTCGTCGATTTCCGGAACAGCCTCAAGCCCGACGGTCGTCCTCCGGCTCCGCAGGAAGGATATGCATTCGTTCCGCACACTCCGATACATATACGCCCGGAAGTTTTCGATTTCCTTTCCCGCTTCCAGCGCCTGCCAGGCCTTGACAAAAGCATCCTCCACGAGGTCTTCCGCCGAATCTGCATCGTCGGTAAGGCGCAGCGCATACATGCCCAGCGGCAGGTATAGCGTTCGGAACCAGGTGTCGAATTCGTGGCCGGTCATTGTCGTGAGCGGGAGAGGTTTTTAGCTTATCCACCGCAAAGGTCGGGAATTATGTCCTAACAGCCAAACGCCACCCCAAAAATTTTCTTCATCTCCCATTGTCCAATCGGCTTTTGAAGATAGGTAATATTTGGGAACGGGGGCTGAGAAACTATTGAATTGAATAATTGTTTTGTTAATAAAAACTGAGAATGCTGAGAGAAGCGAAAATTTTTCCAGCGCTTTTTACATGATTATGAAACAAGAAATTTATTTTGCGGGTGGGTGCTTCTGGGGCACGGAGCATCTTTTTTCCCTTGTGCCCGGTGTGGTGGAGACCACCGCTGGATATGCCAACAGCAGGGTCGCGAATCCTGATTACAAAGAGGTCTGCTCCGGAAGCACCGGAGCCGCCGAAACTGTGAAGGTAGTCTACGACGATGCACGCGTAGGCCTGACCGACCTTATCTCCCTATACTTCCGCAGCATCGACCCTATCTCCGTCGACCGTCAGGGCAACGATGTGGGCACGCAGTATCGAACAGGCATCTACTACACATCTCGAGCCGACGCTCCGGTGGTCGAAGCCATGCTTGCCACGCTTCAGCGCCGATATAGCGAGCCTTTGGCTGTTGAGGTCGGACCCCTCGAAAACTTCTATCCCGCCGAGGACTATCATCAGGACTTTCTGTATAAGAATCCCGGTGGCTACTGCCACGTCGGCCCCGAGCTTTTTGCCGAGGCCCGCAAGCTCGGGCTCTCCTCCCGCGAGACCCGCGATGAGCTCAGGAAACGGCTCACGCCCCTGCAGTGGGAGGTTACGCAGAATGGCGCAACGGAAAGGCCCTTCGTAAATGAATACGACCGCGAGTTCCGCCCGGGCATCTATGTGGATATCACCGACGGCACGCCCTTGTTTGTGTCGAGCCGCAAATTCGATTCTGGCTGCGGCTGGCCCGCATTTTCGCGCCCCATCGACGAGAGCCTGCTCACCGAGCACGTCGACACATCCTTCGGCCGCATACGCACGGAGGTGCGTGCCTCCGGTAGCGGCGCCCATCTGGGCCACGTCTTTCCCGACGGGCCCGCCCACGACGGAGGCTTGCGATATTGCATCAATTCGGCATCGCTCCGCTTTGTGCCTCGCGAGGACATGGCCCGCGAAGGCTATGGCGATTATCTTTATCTGCTTTCCGATCTCTGACAAGAGCCCTGAAGACCGGCGCGCAGCCTGTGGCGGAAGTTTGAATTCCGCTTCGTTGCGGGCGTCGTGGCTATGGCATGCTCGAGCGCCTCAGGCTCGGCCACGAGCACGCAGAGCTCGCCCGCTCGGCTCACGCCCGTATATAGCAGATTGCGGTAGAGCATAGGCTTGTGGGCCATTGTTACGGGGATGATTATGTTTTTCAACTCCGAGCCCTGGAGCTTGTGCACTGTTGTGGCATAAGCGTGCACAAGCTCTCCAAGGTCTTTCCGCCCGTAGGTCGACCGTCGTCCGTCGGCAAAGACCACATCGAGCGTTTCCGCCTCGGGGTCGACAGCATCGATGCGGCCAAGTTCGCCATTATATACCCCGCGCTCGCGCGAATTTGTTTTCTGAAGTACGGGGTCACCAAGGCGGAAGGCTGTGGCTCCGCGGCGCAGCTCCGGTCCTTCGGGATTGATGCGCTCCTGCAGGTCGGTGTTGAGGCGGCGTGCGCCAAGGGGGCCTATCTGCTGAGGAGTTACCACCGTTATGTCCGCCGGCGCAATCCCGCGCTTCTTCGGCAGCTCCTTTGTAATCAAGGATATAATCCTGTCGTGAATCCTCGCAGGGCTGTCTTCTTCGAATATCAGGAAATCCCCCTCGGCTTCAGACGCAGGTTTTTCTCCTTTGTTGATGGCCTTGGCAGCCGCGGCAATAGTGCTCCCGCGGGCCTGACGGAAATTCTCGTCAAGCCTCGCCACGGGCACCACCCCCGAATCGATGAGATCGCGCAGCACATCGCCTGCCCCTATCGCCGGCAGTTGGTCCACGTCGCCCACCATAATGAGCCGCGTGCCCGGGCGGACAGCCTGCAAAAGATGATTCAAGAGCACCTGTTCCATCATCGACCCCTCGTCTATGATAAGGACATCGGCATCAATCATCCTTTTGTTGTATCCCTCGCCCGAGCGGTAGCCGAGGAGGCGGTGTATGGTGCTTGCCTCGGCGCCGGTGAGCGTGGTCATTCGCTTGGCGGCGCGGCCCGTGGGAGCTGCGAGCACCACCTTCTTGCCCTGCTTGCGGAGATTCTCTATGATGGCGCGCAGGATAGTCGTCTTCCCCGAGCCGGGGCCGCCCGTGAGCACCATCACTGGCGTCGACAGGGCTTCGCGGATCGCTGCCCGCTGCGCCGGAGAGTAGATGCGTCCTTCGCTGTCGCCTTCGGGAATGTCGCTTTCGGCTACCGCCGGCAGTTTGCTCGCCGCCAGTTCGAGTAGCTTCCCGGCTCCCTCTTTTTCAGCCTTGTAGAAGACAGGGAGATACAGGCCGCCACGACTGCCCGTCAGCCTCCCCGCATCGATAAGGGGCTGAATCTGACCCTCGATTTTTTCAGGGGAGACTTTGGTGATGGAAGCGGCATAGTCCACGGCCTGCCCCGGGCGAGCGAATAGGTGCCCATCCTCGGCGTAGTGCTTCACCCCTGTGAGCAATGCCCCTCTCAGGCGCCGCGGGTCGTCGTCGGCGATGCCCAGAGCCCGGCCTATCTTGTCGGCCGTGAAAAACGAAAGCTGCCACACCTCCTCCACCATGGAGTAGGGATCGGAAACGATGGTTTCGAGTGTTTGATTTCCGTACTTGTCGAGGATGCGGTCGGCGAAGACCTCGCCCACACCGCACGAGCATAGGAAAGCCGGCAGCTCTGCGGGGTAGGGGAGTTTGCGCAGGCTCTCGGACGCCTGCGCTATTCGCAACGGCCCCAGCCCGGCTATGGTCGCGGCCTTTTCAGGTGTGTCGGCCAATACACGCAGGGCGTCTGTGCCGAAGCGCTCCACGAGCCGCGCGGCGAAAGCAGGGCCTATCCCTTCGACCCATGGGCCGGAGAGAAACGCCTGCACGCCTTCCGGCGTAAGGGGCAGGAAAGAGGAAGTTGATGAGGTGGCGGTGTCCGTATCGTTCATATAAAATATGAACGCCGGCCCGGGAGCTTAGTTCGTGGCTGCCTCGAAGAAGCGGCGCAAACGCTCGGTGTGGTCGCCCAAAAGCACGATATGGTGGTTGCCGAGCGGACGTGTCAGGAAATAGTCCACGTTTTCGTCCAGGCGGATTTTCACCTGTGTGCGGCACATCGACGGGTTGTCGGTATTCTCGATGAGCTGCCCGCGGGAAATGAAGTAGTCTTTCATCTCTCGGCCCCACCACTTCACCACCGTAACCTCCCCTAAGGGGAGCACACCCTGGATAGCAACACCTATACCGCTCTCGAAGTGGCTGCGGAGGATGTTGATGGGTGCCATGTTCAGAGGGAGGGTGCAGTGAGCGAGGATTATCTCATTGTTTTCGACATCGATTCCCGAAGGGTTGGCCATGAAGGCCTTTGCCCCTGCCACGTTTTGCGACAGAAGCATGGTCAGGAGCGAAGGAACATCTCCTTCGCATCCGGCCGGAATGCCCTTGGCATTCATGTGCGCCAACGCCAGGCAGCCGGTGGTGCCCAGAGGCTCGAGAAGGTCGAAACACTTCAGCGTGAATGCATCCAGAGAATAGCGCTTCACTATAGTTTCAATGGCCGAGGTAAGGCGCAGGGCTTTCTCAAGGTCTTCTTCCGATGGCTCAACGCGCACGAGCCCTCCCAGTCCTTTCACCTTAGCAGGCTCGGCCGTGGCATATTCCTCGATTACTTCTGTGAGAGGGATGCGGATAAATTCTATCCCGAAGGTCGAGCTCACGGCGTCGAAGTCGATTTCGCTCGAAATAAGCCATCCCGAGGCATCGCCTATGAGCCCCACGCGGCTCACTCGCAGGGCGTCTGCTCCCGGAAGCATTCGCAGTTCCTTGATTATCATGGATGGAGTGCCGTGGATTATGCGCACTTCGATATTCCTTGTCTTGAGCCATGCGGCAGTCTCGAGCGAGGCAGCCAGGGAGTTCTGCAGCCCGTCGGCAAGGAGATATAGGCGCTGGATGGCCGGTGAGGCAAGCACGGCGTCGCGCACGGTCTCTTCCACTCCTCCGGAGGCCATAAAAATTACGGCTGTTTCCCCGGCCCGGGCTATGTCTGTAAGCGGAAGAATCTCGACCTCAAAGCTTTCCTTGAGGGCTTCGATTAGATTGGCGTGAGCAACCTCTACTGCGCCTGCATCGTGGAGTGCGGACACGGCTTGGTATAGTTTAAGCGATGGCTTGTTCATAGTGTTCAGGTCTCAGACTGCAAAGATACTAATATTTCGTTGATAAGCAACAAATGTAAACAAAAATAAAATTGTTAAAATTCTTGTTTCGCCCTCTCGTGTCGCTATTCGGAGAAAATGTCGTATATTTGCGCTGATAAATCGTAGAATTATCCATGCTTCAACAGAAAATATTTAACCTCATAAACCGCGACCGCAGAGGAATGTGGGCCAGCAAGCTCTACGACTGGTATATGCTCGTGATGATTGTCGCCAGCATCGTCCCCCTCATGTTTGTCGATGACTATCCATTCTTCGCTGTGATCGAGCGCGTTACGGTTACGGCCTTTATCATCGACTACATCCTCCGCTGGTACACGGCCGACATTCAGCTCCACCGGGGGCCCCTATCGTATGTGATATACCCATTCACGCCCATGGCTATAGTGGATTTGCTCTCAATTCTCCCGGGCCTCAACCTCATCAGCCCTGAGTTTAAGCTGCTGAGGCTCACGCGCCTGCTCAAGATCGTGAGGCTCCTGAAGATTTTCCGCTATTCCGAGAAGATAACTCTGTTTCTCAACGTCCTCAAGAAGGAGCGCGACGTCCTGCTGTCGGTGCTCCTGCTCGCTCTGTTCTATATTTTCCTGACGGCTTTGGTGATGTTCAATGCCGAGCCTCATATCAATCCCGAAACGGGCGAGGAAACCTTCTCTTCCTTCTTCGACGCTCTGTATTGGGCCACCGTTACACTCACCACCGTGGGCTACGGCGATCTCTGCCCCGTTACGTCGATTGGGCGCGTCGTCTCCATGCTCTCCTCCCTCTTCGGAGTGGCCATCATAGCCCTGCCTTCGGGCGTGATTACGGCCAGCTATCTCGAAGAGCTGCGCGAGCATCGCAAAAAGCAATCCCGCGCAGATTAGACCCTGTTCCCCAATATTTGTTAAGGCAGGGGGCGCATATCTCTGAGCGATTTTTATCTTGTGATGAAGGAGCGTAGCCGTAGCTACGTGACTGAAGAACAAGGCAAAAAGCGCCGGATAGATGCGATGGAAAGGGATAAGCAAGGGAAGCCGTCGCAACCGACATGTGCCGTTATAGACAGTCAAAGCGTACACACGGGACTGCTACTCTCGGAAAAGGGAGTGGACGGAGGTTACCATCGCCTCGGCCAATCGGTGTGCATCTGCGTCCGCTTGTTTCGGTCACAATGCGACCGCATTGCTCCCTCACTGCGCGAACACATCTGCATATCGCTTGACCGCCCCTGCCTTAACAAATATTGAGGAACAGAGTCTAAGCCCCCCCGTTTCCCCCCTCACCGGAATATGTCATCGCCGGGGCGCTCAAGCGTTGCGCTTGAGGCCCTCGACGTAGCGGTCGATGCGCTGCAGCTCCCCGGGAATGTCTATCGATTGCGGGCAGTGGGGCGAGCATTGTCCACACCCCGTACAGTGGCTCGCCTGCCGCAGCTTCGGCACGGAGCGGTCGTAGCCTATGAGGAAGGCCCGACGAGCCTCGGCGTAGTTCTCCGATTGCGAACCCTCGGCCACATAGCCATGGTTCACGCATTTGTTGTAGTGCGTGAGAATTGCCGGAATGTCGATTCCGTAAGGGCAGGGCATGCAGTAGTTGCAATAGTTGCAGGAAATGGTGGGATACTGCGCCATCAGCCCGGCAGTCTCGTGCAGGAACTCGGTTTCCTCCTCCGTCAGCGGCACCAGGGGGCAGTAGGTGCGCAGGTTGTCCTCGAGGTGTTCCATATACGTCATGCCGCTCAGCACCGTCAGCACTCCCGGCATGCTCCCGGCATAGCGGAAGGCCCACGAAGCCACGCTCTTCTCAGGCTCGCGCTGCTTCAGCCGCCCCGCGATGTGGTCGGGCACATTGGCCAGACGTCCGCCTAAGAGAGGCTCCATTATCACGGCCGGAATACCCCTCTTCTCCAGCTCGCGGTAGAGATATTCGCTATCCGTATTGCCCGGGTTCAGCACATGTGCATGGCCCCAGTCGAGGTAGTTGAGCTGAATTTGCACGAAGTCCCATTTGTACTTGTCGTGCTCGGCAAGCGCGCGGTCGAACACGTCGATGTCGCCGTGATATGAGAAGCCGAGATTGTGGATCCGCCCCGCCTCGCGTTCGGCCACAAGGAAATCCAGAAGTCCGTTGTCGATATAGCGGGCCTCGAAATCGGCCATGCCGTTGCCCACGCCGATGGCGTGCAGCAGGAGATAGTCGATGTGGTCGGTCTGAAGCTCCTTGAAGGAGTTGCGATACATCTCGACCGAGGCCTCGCGGCTCCACGTCTGTGGCGCGAAGTTAGATAGTTTCGTCGCTATGAAGTAAGAGTTGCGCGGATGGCGCGCGAGCGCTATCCCGGTTGCTCGCTCCGAAAGGCCGCGGCAGTAGGCGGGCGATGTGTCGAAGTAGTTCACGCCGTGGGCCAGAGCCGTGTCTACAAGGCGGTTCACCATCTCCTGGTCTATTACCTCCTCGCCGCTCTCGTTCGTGGTCATCGGCCAGCGCATGCAGCCGTAGCCGAGAATCGACACGTCTTCCCCCGTTCTCGGATTCTTGCGGTAAGTCATGCTGTCCGTCGGGATTTCTCCCTCGCCGCCCTTCGTCCGCTTGTCAATGGTGTCAGAGGCTCCTTTGCAGCCGCTCAGGGCCAGGCCGGCCACTCCCGCCCCTATTCCGAGACGCTTCAGAAATTCCCTTCGGTCTATATTTTTCTTCATGCTCATCTTGCTTCAGATAATTCTATGGTTTTCATGGCCTTCCACATATATTGCGCTGAAGGGGCGTGCCGGGCACAGATTCTCGCACGCGCCGCAGCCGATACACCGCTCAGTGTTCACCGCCGGAACCTTGGGGCCGTCCTCATTGCCTTCGGGGCCGTAGGCCACCATGGTGATGGCTCCTGCGGGGCAGTGGCGCGCACAGTTGCCGCAGGCCACACCGTCGGTCAGCACAATGCAGTTGTCTTTCACCCACACGGCATGCCCGGTCTGTATCGACGATTTCTCCTCGACCGTTACGGGGCGGATAGCTCCCGTAGGGCACACCTCCGAGCAACGTGTGCACTCCGGGCGGCAGTAGCCACGCTCATAAGAGGCCACGGGCTGCATCAGCGAATCTGCTCCCGTCGAAGGCCGAAGCACACCGTTCGGGCACACAGCCACGCAGAGCTGACACGCCGTGCAGTGCTGTGCCAGATGGCGGTGGCCCTGAGCTCCTGCGGGGACAATGCGGCGTTTGCGAGCCGGCACCTTCTTGTCTTCGATTGCCGCCAGGCCCCCGTCCACGGTCTTTTCCTCGGCCCGCAACGTCGCAGCCGCCGCAAAGGTCGCCGCCACGCCCATGAACATACGGCGCCCGCTGTCGGCCGCTGCCTGCGGCCCGGGCGCCGCGGAAGCCTCCGCCTTGGCGCGCCTCAATCCGTACGATATAGCGCCTTTGTGGCATTTGCCTATGCAGTCGAAGCAGGCCACGCAGCGCGAGTAATCTATCCGGTGTTCCCGGCTGTCGATGCAGGCGCCTTTGCAGTTGCGGGCGCAAAGGCCGCAGCTGTTGCATTTCGAGGTGTCGATCACGGGCCGCAGGAGCGAGAAGCGCGAGAGGAAGCCCAGCACCGTGCCCACGGGGCATATCGTGTTGCAGTACGTCCGCCCGTTGCGCCATGCCAGCACGGCAAGGATTACCAGGGTTGCAGCCGCCACCCCGAAGGTCAGGGCCCCGCGCATCCACAGGTCCGTACGGTAGAACGCAAAGCTGTCGTGAGCCTCAGCCCAGCGGGCAAGCAGATTGTTCGCCCATCCCCACGCCGGTGCCAGAAAACTCTGAGCGATTCGCCCATAGGCGCTGTAAGGTGCCAGCAGGGCCGGGATAAGGCTTACGCCTGCCACCAGCGTAGCCACGAAAATGACCAGTACCGTATACCGGAGCACATTTTTGGGCGCCGAATATGAGTAGCGGTTCTTACGGCTCTTTTTCCCGAGGAAGCCGAAGCCATCCTGCATGATGCCCAGCGGGCATATTACCGAACAATAGAGGCGTCCGAAAATGAGTGTGAGGACCACCAACGCAACCACCACCCCGACATTCAGGGCAAGCACTGCGGGAAGAAACTGGATTTTAGCCATCCAGCCGAAGAGCCCGAGGGCTGTGCCGGTAAAGTCTACAAAAAGCAGTGTAACGAGCACGATGCTCACGACGGCAACAACTTGCCGGATTCGCTTCAGCATAATAGAGAAATGTGATATGGATTTTGAGTTCAAGACATCGCCGCAGATTCATTCCCCGCCGACACCTGCAAATATACGGCTATTTATTTGAATTACAAAATAATCGTTTGTTTTGTTTGGAAATTTGGCGCGGATTTCAGCCCTGTTTTCCCGGAGAAATTCTCCGGATGGAAAGCACCGATTGCTCATATTCCCCGGCGTCGATTAGATGGCGGAGTACTCCGACTGCCGCCTGCCGATGACGCCCGAATTGCGCCAGAACGCTCTCGAGCGGCAGAACCTCAGTCCCCGCCGCCTCGAAGGCCTGAGCTATGCGCGAAGCGATTGTCGCGTCGGCAGGCGCTTCGGCCCGACTCCCCGCTGCGCGGCAGATGTCGCACTTACCGCAAGGCGCCCCCGGCTTTTCGCCGAAATAGCGCAAGAGATGGTTCACCCGGCAATCCAATGTATAGTCGAAAGCGAAAGCCCCCATAGCCTTGATGCGCGTTTCGAGCTGCGCTCGCCGTTCATCGTAGACCGCCCGGGGAATCAACAGGCGGTGCGTCTCCTCCCGAGAGCGAGACCAGTGGAGGTAAGGCGAGCAGCTCATCGGCACATACGACAGCACCCCAAGTCTGCGCAGATTCAAGAGCGACTGATATACGTCCTCCTGCGCCATCTCAAGCTTCCGCGACATCATTGCCTCGCTTATCGTTACGTAGTCGGCAAACAGCCCCGGATACTCCCGCAGCAGGCAGTTCAACACCCGCTCCGACCCTGCATCCGTTTCCAGGCGATAAAGCTCCTCGCGCGTTTCCAGAATCATCACACGCGATCGGGTGCCCACCTCGTCCGAATATTCCAGGTATCCGGCTCTCGAGAGGATATGGAGCGCCGAGCGCACCTGTGCCTCCTTCAATCCGTGGCTTTCAGCCAGAGTGTCGGGGTGGAATTCGAATGTGCGTCCGTAGCCCTCGCCAATCCCGAGGTCGAGGCTCACGGCCGCAAGCTCGTATACTCTCGAGATAAATTCTTTTGGCGGAAAACTCTCGGAGATGCGCCGCGTCAGCGTGGCCTTGTCGGAGGTCTTCACAAGCACCACGGCAAATGCCGGACGTCCGTCGCGGCCCGCACGCCCCGCCTCCTGATAGTAGTCCTCGAGCGTCGACGGCAGGTCGTAGTGAATCACCATCCTCACGTCGGCCTTGTCTATGCCCATGCCGAATGCGTTGGTGGCTACCATCACTCTCACCCTTCCGCTGCTCCACGCATCCTGAGCCTCCGACTTCGCCTCAGGGTCGAGCCCCGCATGATAGTGAGCCGCCGGAATGCCGCGGCGCGTCAGCTCGGCGGCAATCTCGCGCGTGCGTCGTCGCGAGCGCACATACACGATCGCCGAACCGCTCACGCGCGTCAGGGCTGTTGCCGTTGCCCCCAGCTTGTCTTCGTCGTGGCGCACGAGAAAGGATATGTTCTCCCGTCGGAAGCTCAGGCTGTAGACTGCCGGGTCCCTCATTTCGAGTTGTCGGGCAATGTCGTCCCTCACCTCAGGTGTGGCCGTAGCCGTCAGCGCCAGAACCGGAATACCAGGCACCCTCCGGCGCAGGAGGCCGATGTTGAGATACGACGGGCGGAAATCGTAGCCCCATTGAGATATGCAGTGGGCCTCGTCCACCACAATCAGGCTCACCGCCCACGTCCCAAGTCGACGCAGGAACTCCTCCGAGCCAAGGCGCTCAGGAGCAATATAGAGCAGCCGCAGGCGCCCCGCGTCGGCGCGCTCAAGGGTGTAGTTGCGTTCCGCACGGCTCATTCCCGAGTGCAGGCAGCCCGCCCTTATGCCCCGCCCGCGCAGCCCGTCGATCTGGTCCTTCATCAGCGAGATAAGAGGCGTAATCACAAGCGTAAGCCCCGGCAGAATCATCGCCGGCACCTGGAACGTGATGCTCTTGCCGCCGCCCGTAGGCAGCAGCCCTATCGTGTCGCGGCCCGCAAGCACGCTCTCTATGATTTCGCGTTGGCAGGGGCGGAAGCCCGAATAGCCCCAGTAGCGTTGGAGAATCTCCTCAGGCGTCCTGCCGGGAGGGCACATACTCCCGTCCGGAGCCGCGCAGGCATCCCCGGATGCTGCCGAGAAATCGTAGTAGCCGTAAGGATTCATTGTATGTCTCACTCCACCACGGCGCGTATCTGCTTCACGTGCAGCTGCAGTGCGCCCGGAGTATTGCGGTGAGTGTTTTCCTCGATAGTGTAGCAGATGTTGAAGGGCTTGCCCGAGTGGATGTGCTCGAAGTAGGAAGCCATGTTGAAGGCTATACCGTTTATCACACGCCCCGATGTGTCGTCCACCATCTCGAGCTTTATGTGCTCAAGCTTGTGGCCCACGAGCTTGCTCGTGCCGAAGTCGCGCACGCGCCGTGTGCAGAAGGTGGGCTGTGGATTGCCCGGCCCGAAGGGGTGGAAGAGCCGGAGCGTCGACACCAGCTCGGGGGTAATCTCCGAGAACGTCAGGAAGGCATCGATGTCGATTTGAGGCGTCAGCTGTTCGGGGAGGATATTCGCAGCCACATACTCCTCGAAGCGCTGTGTGAAAGCCGGAATGTTTTCTTCCTTCAGAGAAAGTCCCACGGCGTAGGTGTGGCCGCCGAAGTTCTCGAGCAGGTCGCGGCACGATTCCACAGCCTTGTAGATGTCGAAGCCCTGGACCGAGCGCGATGAGCCCGTGGCCAGGCCGTTCGTCAGAGTCAGCACCACCGACGGCTTGTAGTAGAGCTCCGTCAGGCGCGAGGCCACGATGCCTATGATGCCCTTGTGCCAATCCTTGTTGTAGATCACCACCGTCCGTTTCTTCGACACGGTCTCTCCCCTGGCCTCCAGAATGGCGTTGGCCTCGTCGGTGATGCGCTTGTCCAGCTCCTTGCGGTCGCTGTTGTACTTGTCGATTTCGAGGCTCTTGCGCGCTGCCTCCTTGGCATCGCGGGCCACAAGCAGCTCCACAGCCTCGCTGCCGCTCTGCATACGCCCGGAGGCGTTGATTCGAGGCCCTATCTTGAATATCACATCATTTATCGACAGCTCGCGGTTGGTCAGGCCGCAGGTGCGGATGATGGCGCGCAGCCCCATGTTCGGGTTCGAGTTCAGCCGCTTAAGGCCCATATATGCCATCACGCGGTTTTCCCCCGTCATCGGCACTATATCGGCCGCGATACTCACGGCCACGAGGTCGAGCATACACTCCAGCTCGGCCGTGGCTATGCCGTTCGAAATCGAGAACGCCTCCATCAGCTTGTAGCCCACGCCGCAGCCCGAAAGATGAGGACACGGATACGTCGACCCCGGGAGCTTCGGGTTCAGGATCGCAGCCGCCGGCGGAAGTTCGCGGTCGGGCACATGATGGTCGCAGATTATGAAGTCTATGCCCTTCTCCTTGGCGTAGGCAATCTCATCGTTGGCCTTGATGCCGCAGTCGAGGATTATCACGAGCTTTATCCCCTTCTCCACAAAGTCATCGATGATGGCCCGGGATATGCCGTAGCCCTCCTCATAGCGCGTGGGAATGTAGTAGTCGAGCTCGCTGTAAAAATTCTGGAGATAGCGGTACACAAGCGCTACGGCCGTTGTGCCGTCCACGTCGTAGTCGCCGTAAACCATGATTTTCTCCTTCGAGCCCATCGCCCGGTTCAGGCGGTCAACAGCCTTGTCCATGTCCGGCATCAGGAACGGGTCGTGAAGGTCGCGCAGCGACGGATGGAAAAACTTCTCAGCCTCGGAGATAGTCGTGATGCCGCGCTGCACAAGCAGATCGCACACCGTAGGGCAATTCGCGAAGCGGCGGGCAAGCTCGCTGCCCACCCGCATTTCCCCGGAGGGAATTGAAGGATAATTCCACTTTCGCGTCATACTTGCAAAATTACAAAATTTTGCGCCCAAATCCAACATCCCCCACGTTAAAACAACTGAAAAAACTCCCGTTTGGGCCATTGTCTCACTCCGGATAGTCCCCTATGGAATCCCCCCGAAAAATACACAGGGCAGTGGATGAATCCATTTGCGATTCATCCACTGCCCTGTGTTGTATTCTTTCAGAGAATATTACTATTTCCCTGCGAGTTTGGAATATGTATTTACAGTACCGGCCTTCACTTTCTCGTACACGTGGACAGTCCCGTCAGCCGTCGTGTCAATCACGTACGACGTCTTTTCCCGCGTCGTGTCATAAGCCTTCTTCGTGGCCTTCGCAGTCTTGTCGTAAGCCTTCACGG
>CAMWQB010000033.1 GCA_947176295.1 uncultured Porphyromonadaceae bacterium | reverse complement strand
GGGAGCGTTGGCCGTGAGGACGTATCGGAGCACGTCCTGCTTGCCGGGGAAGTCGGCGAGATATTCGTGGAGCCATACTGCCCAGTTGCGGGAGGTGCTTATCTTGTCGCCTTCGAGGTTGAGGAATTCGTTGGCGGGCACGTTGTCGGGGAGCTGGAAGCCGTCGCCATAGGCCATGAGCATTGCGGGGAACACAATGCAGTGGAACACGATATTGTCCTTGCCTATGAAGTTGATGATGCGGCTCTCGGGGTCTTTCCACCACGTCTGCCACGAGTCGGGGAGGAGCTCTTTAGTGTTGGAGATGTAGCCGATGGGGGCATCGAACCACACGTAGAGCACCTTGCCCTCGGCGCCCTCGACAGGTACGGGCACGCCCCAGGAGAGGTCGCGGGAGACAGCGCGGGGCTGGAGGCCCAGGTCGAGCCAGCTCTTGCACTGGCCGTAGACGTTGGAGCGCCATTCTTTATGTCCTTCGAGAATCCACTCGCGGAGGGCGGGCTCCCACTTGTCGAGAGGCAGGAACCAGTGGCGGGTCTCGCGGAGCTCGGGTGTGGCGCCGGTGATGGCGCTCTTGGGGTTTATGAGGTCGGTGGCGTTGAGCGAGGTGCCGCACACTTCGCATTGGTCGCCGTAGGCCTTGGGGTTGTGGCAGTGGGGGCATTCGCCCGTAACGTAGCGGTCGGCCAGGAATTGCCCTGCCTCGGGGTCGTAGAGCTGCATGGAGCTCTTTTCTATGAATTCGCCCTTGTCGTATAGGCGGCGGAAGAATTCGGAGGCCGTGTCGTGGTGGATGTCGGATGTGGTGCGGCTGTAGATGTCGAAGGAGATGCCGAGCTCTTCGAAGGACTCCTTGATGAGCTTGTGGTAGCGGTCGACGATGTCCTGAGGCGATACGCCTTCCTGGCGCGCTTTCAGGGTGATGGGCACGCCGTGTTCGTCGCTGCCGCCGATGAGGAGGACGGGGCGGCCGCACAGGCGCAGGTAGCGGGCGTAGATGTCGGCCGGGACGTAGACGCCGGCGAGATGGCCGATGTGGACGGGGCCGTTGGTGTAGGGGAGCGCCGTGGTGATGAGTGTGCGCTTATATTCTTTTGACATGATTGGCTTATGTATTTATCGGGGATGTGTGGGTATTGTATTGAGCGAATTTATTTTACTTGGACGCGGGGCCGGACCAGGAGGTGGTGAAGGCCACGCGCTCCATCTGGCGGGGAATAGGCGGGGCAAGCTTGCTGACGCGCACCATGCCGGAGCACACGCCCGGATATTCGGCGAGGATGCGCCGGCGGATGCGCCCGGCCACATGCTCGAGCAGCTGTGAGGGCTGCTGCATCTCTTCTTCCACGAGCTTGGCCACTTCGGCGTAGTTCACCGTGGCCTCGAGCTTGTCGGATTCCATGGCCTCGCGGGCGTCGAAATCAAGCCGCAGGTCCACTTCGAACTCATTGCCCGCGAGTGTCTCCTGCGGGAGCACCCCATGGCGGGCAAAGAAGCGAAGGGCGGTCAGCTCGATGGAATCCATGATTATCTTCTCCTTGATTTACGGCGATTGCGTTTGTCGTCGGGTTTGGAGGCGGGCCGTTTCCCGGGCTTGGAGCCGAGGGTCTCGAGCGTGCGCGGCGGATTCTTTTCGTCGACAATGACGAAGTCGAGTTGTTTGCGCTGGAGGTCGGCGCGGGCCACCTGCACCTTCACTTTGTCGCCGAGGCGATAGCGGTTGTTGTGGCGTCGTCCGACGAGGCAGAAGTTGTCCTGGTCGAAGTCGTAGAAGTCGTCTGCGAGGTCGCGCATGGGCACGAGGCCTTCGCATTTATTTTCGTCGAGCTCCACGTACAGGCCCCATTCCGTAACGCCGGAGATGATGCCCGAGTAAACTTCGCCGAGGTGGTCACCCATGTATTCCACCTGCTTGTATTTGATGGAAGCGCGTTCGGCGTTCGCGGCGAGCTGCTCCATGTCGGAGGAGTGTTTGCACTCGTCCTCGAGCTTCTGGGCGTTTACGCTTCGGCCGCCCGCGAGATATTTCTCGAGGAGGCGGTGCACCATCATGTCGGGGTAGCGGCGGATGGGCGAGGTGAAGTGGGTGTAGTAGTCGAAGCCGAGGCCGTAGTGGCCGATGTTGTCGGTGGAGTATATGGCCTTGGCCATCGAGCGCACGGCCATGATCGAGAGCAGGTCTTCCTCGGGTTTCCCCTTGATGTCCTGCATCAGCTTGTTGATGGAGCTGTTTATTTCTTTGGGGGTGCCGGTGGTGCGCACCTTGTAGCCGAATTGCTTTGCTATTCCTGCAAGGGCCAGGAGCTTTTCCTGGTCGGGTTGCTCGTGCACGCGGTAGACGAAGGCTTTTGCCTTTTTCTTCCCCTTGGGCACGAGGCCTATGCGCTTGGCCACTGTCTTGTTTGCCAGCAGCATGAATTCCTCGATGAGCTTGTTGGCGTCCTTCGATTCCTTGAAGTAGACCTTGACGGGGTGGCCTTTTTCGTCGATGTCGAAACGCACTTCCTGGCGGTCGAAGTCAACACTGCCGGTGTCGAAGCGCTTTTTGCGCAGGACTTTGGCAAGGCGGTCGAGCTCGAGGATTTCCGTGGCGTAGTCGCCTTTGCCGGTTTCGATCACTTCCTGCGCTTCCTCGTATGTGAAGCGACGGTCGCTGCGGATGACGGTGCGGCAGATGCGGGAGTCGACAATTTTTCCGGCAGGTGTCATCTCGAATATGCAGGAGAAGGCCAGCTTGTCTTCGTCGGGGCGAAGGGAACAGATGCCGTTGCTGAGGCGCTCGGGGAGCATGGGCACGACGCGGTCCACGAGATATACGCTCGTGGCGCGGTCGCGTGCCTCGTGGTCGAGGGCCGTGTCGGGGCGGACGTAGTGTGTTACGTCGGCGATGTGTACCCCGATTTCGTAATTGCCGTTAGGCAGCTTGCGGAAGGAGAGGGCGTCGTCGAAGTCCTTGGCGTCCTTGGGGTCGATGGTGAAGGTGGTAACCCCTCTCATGTCCTCGCGCCGGGCTATTTCCTCGGGCGTGATGTCGTCGGGAATTTTCTCGGCGGCTTTGTTGACGCTCTCCGGGTAGCGGTAGGGGAGGCCGAACTCAGCGAGGATAGCATGGATTTCGGTGTTGTTCTCGCCTGCCTTGCCGAGGACGTCGAGGACTTCGCCGCGGGGGTTCTTGGCGTCGTCGAGCCAGTCGGTTATGCGCACGACGGCTTTGTCGCCGGTCTTGCCCCCTTTGAGCTTGGTTTTTGGGATATATATGTCGGTGGCAAGAAATTTTGAGTCCGTTTCGAGATATGCGAAGTTTTTATCGACCTTGAGTGTGCCGATGAAGGTGGGGTCGGTTTTCTCGATGATTTCCGTAACGACGGCTTCGGGCTCTTTGCCTTTTACGTTCGCAGCCACGGAAACACGCACGCGGTCGCCGTTGAGGGCATGCATGGAGTTTCTCTCGGCCACGAATATATGTTCGCCGTCGGGGTCGGTGATGACGCTGTTCTTGCCGTTTGAGCGACGCTGGAACACACCCTCGGCCTCGGTCGTGCGCGTGATGGCCTTGTACTTGCCGGGCTCGACTTCGAGGATGTCGCCGTCGAAGGCCATTTCGGCCAGAAGCATTGCCACGGCCCGGTGGTGCGTGGGGTTGGAAATGCCCAGGGCGTGGGACACCTGCCTGTAGTTGAAGGTCTTGGCGCCCTGCTCGGCGATATATTGTTCGACGGCCTTACGGAGGTCTTTCGACGTGCGGGAGTTGGATGTATTCTTGCGTGCCATATATGCTTTGTTTTCTTGTTTATGTCTTCTTCATAAACATGCGAGGGGCGGCCTTTGTTTTGCCGCCCCCGGGCTCAGGCGTCGATATTGGCGTAGTTGGCGTTCTCTTCGATGAAGTCGCGGCGGGGGCCCACTTCTTCGCCCATGAGCATGGAGAAGACGCGGTCGGCTTCTTCGGCATCGGTGATGGACACCTGCTTGAGGATGCGGTGGCCCGGCGCCATGGTGGTGTCGCGGAGCTCCTTGTCGCTCATTTCGCCGAGACCTTTATATCGTGATACGGAGGTCTTTTCGCCGTATTTGGAGATGAACTGCTGCACCTGCTGGTCGGTCCAGCAATATTCCTCGTTCTTGCCCGACTTGCACTTGTATAGCGGGGGCGTGGCCAGGTAGAGGTAGCCCTGCTCGATGATGGGCCTCATGCAGCGGAAGAAGAAGGTCATCAGGAGGGTGGCGATGTGGGCGCCGTCGACGTCGGCATCGGTCATGATGATAATCTTGTGATAGGCAAGGCGATCGATGTTCAGCGCCTCGGGGTTTTCCTCCGTGCCGGGGGTAACGCGCATTGCGCGGAAGAGGTTGATGATTTCCTCATTGTCGAAGATGCGGTGCATTCTCACCTTCTCGACGTTGAGGATTTTGCCTCGCAGGGGCATGATGGCCTGGAACGTGCGGTCGCGGGCCTGTTTTGCCGTGCCGCCTGCGGAGTCACCTTCGACCAGGAAGAGCTCGCAGTTTTCGGCCGTGCGGCTGGAGCAGTCCCAGAGTTTGCCGGGGAGGCCGCCGCCCACGAGGGGCGTCTTGCGGAGCACTTTGCGGCGCGCGTCGGCGGCAGCCTGACGGGCCTGGGCGGCGAGCACCACTTTCGAAACGATGGTCTTCGCCTCGGAGGGATGCTCCTCGAGGTAGTTGGAGAGAGCTTCGCTCACGGCCACCTGCACGGCGCCGATGGCTTCGTTGTTGCCGAGCTTCGTTTTTGTCTGGCCTTCGAACTGGGGCTCCATCACCTTCACCGAAACTACGGCCGTGAGGCCTTCGATGAAGTCTTCGCCTTTGATTTCGACCTTGGCGTTCTTGAGGAGGTTGTTGTCTTCGGCGTATTTCTTGAGGGTGGCGGTGAGGCCTCGGCGGAAGCCTGTGAGGTGGGTGCCGCCTTCGATGGTGTTGATGTTGTTGACGAAGGAGTAGATAGTGTCGCTCGAGGAGGTGGTGTATGTGAAGGCCACTTCCACGGGGATGCCGCCGCGCTCGGTGTTGAGGTCGATGACGTCGTTGATGAGGGGCTCTTTGGAGGCGTTGAGATATTCCACGAACTCGCGGAGGCCTTTCTCGGAGTAGAAGGTCTCGGTGCGGGGCTTGCCGTCGGCGTCGCGGTCGCGAAGATCGGTGAGCGTCAGGCGGATGCCGGCGTTGAGGAAGGCCAGGTCGCGGAGGCGGTTGGCCAGGATGGAATACTGGTAGACCGTCGTCGTGAAAATCGAGCCGTCGGGCTTGAAGGTTACGGTCGTGCCCGTGGTGTCGCTTTCGCCTGTGATTTTGAGCTCGCCGGTGGGCTTGCCGCAGGAGTATTCCTGAGTGTAGATTTTGCCGTTTCGGCGCACGTCGGCGCGGAGATATGTAGAAAGAGCGTTGACGCAGGACACACCCACGCCATGGAGGCCGCCGGACACCTTGTAGGAGCCCTTGTCGAACTTACCGCCGGCGTGGAGCACCGTCATGACAACCTCGAGGGCGCTCTTGTGCTCCTTCTCGTGGATGTCGACGGGAATGCCGCGGCCGTTGTCGACGACGGTGATCGAATTGTCCTCGTTGATAGTAACTTCGATATGGGAGGCAAATCCTGCAAGGGCTTCGTCGATGGAGTTGTCCACGACCTCATACACTAGATGGTGGAGGCCCTTTTCGGAAATGTCGCCTATATACATGGCCGGGCGTTTGCGCACGGCCTCAAGTCCTTCCAGCACCTGAATATTACTGGCGCTGTATTCTTCGTTCTTTTCTGACATATTTTGTGGTTCTTACTTTTCTATTGGAAGATGTGTATTTTATCGGGCAAAAATACAAAAAAAATCGCAAATGGCAAAATCGGATTTTTTAGACCCCGGCCTTAACAAGTATTGGGGATGGGGTTTTAGTGTGCTTAGCCATTAGCTCCCGGCTTGGGGGTATCGGCGCGCAGGATGCGCCGCACGGCTGCCCGGATGCGTTCGGCAGGGGCGCCCCCGCGCCGCAGCGTGCGGATGATGCCTTCGATGTAGCGGTCTTTGTTGCGGAAGCCGCAGAGCTGCGCCACGTTGCCGGAGATGAGCATCGATTTGCGGTTGTAGACGCGCAGGATCGAGGCATAGTCGCCCTCGTCGTAATATCGGGTGAACTCGGCGCGGAAGACTTCGAAGAGACCGCGGGGGTTGATCTCGCCGGGGAGCTCGCGTAGATGCCGCTCGAGAGTGGCGATGTCGCGGCAGCGGGCGTCGACGCGATACTCCATCGTGCGTTTCACGCGGTGGCGCGTGTGGAGCATGGCCTGTTCGTTGATGTCGGCCCGGAACAGGGCTACGATAGTGCGCCGCAGGCGCCAGAAGGCTCTTTCGGGGTCGTGTCCGCCCACTTCGGCCATGGTGCGTACAATGTCTTCGAGGATGAGCATGTTCTCGATTTCCGCCACATCCGGCACCATGATCCGTTTGTCGCGGAGATATTCTACTTCTCCCTCGTCGCGGCGGTCGCGGTCGACGATGCCCGTGCTGTCGAGCTTGTGGAAGGCGGAGAGATCGTTGAAGGTGCGCACGGCTTCGATCACTTTGTTGCAGCTGCCCAGCGAGCGCACGGTGTGGTCGGGAAATATCAGGGGATAGAGCTTGGCGTCGATGGAATGCTCGCTGTCGCCTTCGATGAAGAGGACCGGCTTCCGCGCGCCCACCAGGGCCATGTATAGCTCCGGCGGGAGGCCGCTGTGCGGCGGCATGAGGTCGTAGTCCCAGGCCTCGGCCGCCGGGTCGAAGTCGCGCACCCAGATGATTCGTGCGCCGTTGCGCGAGCCTGTGAATTCGGGGTCGTGCGTCGTGTAGCAGAAGGTGCAGTCGGGACGCGTTTCCTCGATTCTGTTCCAGAGGGAAGAGATGAGGGTGGGGTGGAGAAAGAGCTCCGGGGAGTCCACGAAGACGATGGCTCCGTGAGGAGCGTAAAGCACGGAGCTGATGTAATATAGCACGGCCCGCTCGCCATCGGAGAGGCGGATGGCGGAGTATGTGTCGGAGGGCGAGGGGGCCAGGGCGTCGAGGCCTCGGGCAAAGAGGATGCGGCCGCTGTCGATGAGCATGCGGTTTCCCGGGAAGATTCCCTGCCACAGGGCCACGACCTTGTCGAGGCGTGTGGGGCGGAGGCGCGCGTCTTTCCCGTCGGCCACGGCGAGTTTGTAGCTTATGAGATTGAGCATCTCGTCGTGCATCAGGCGTCCGAGAAGTTCGTCGAGGGGCGAGCGCCCTTCGGCATCCCGCCCATACAGGGCTTCGAGGGCCGACATCCGGTAGGCGGCGGAGCCGAGCGTGTCGGCAATGGCGCGTGTGAAACGCGTCTTTCCAGCTCCGTTGGCTCCGATTATGACGATGCTCTCTCCGGTGGGGAGCGAGGGAGTGGCCGCAGCCGCTCCGAGGCGTGGTGGCAGGCTTATTTCCATGGCTGCAAGTTAGCTAAAATCCGCGAGATATGCAAGAGGAAAGAGCATCTTTTGCATCTGTTTGTATCGGGCCGGAATGCGATGGTTTCTTTGCAATAATTAACACGGCATGCGACAATCGGAACAATTTTCTATCCTGATGTGCTAACTTTATTTGCGTAAAAATAGCTAATTTTGCAGCGGTTTCCGTGCGCCCGCGCTATTTTTTAAATAAAGGGCAGGGCTACTATCCTATGAATTAATATCATACATCATAAAATTAAGCATAATGAAAAAGACAGCAGTACGCATTCTGAGCGTGGCTCTTTCGGGCCTCGCGCTATCCGCATCTCTAACTGCATGCTCCGGGAAAGACCAGGCCGCCGCTATGGCCGGGGCCCAGAGCGCTCCTGAAATTGCCGTGCAGACCGTGAGCACGGAAGATTCCGAGCTTGCCAAAACTTTCCCTGCTACAATCAAAGGTAAGACCGACATCGCTATCCGCCCGCAGGTTACGGGTTTTATCACCAAGGTTCATGTCGACGAAGGCCAGCGTGTGCACAAGGGTCAGGTCCTCTTCACGCTCGACCAGGTGCAGTTCCAAGCTGCCGTGGACCAGGCTGAGGCTGCCGTCAACTCGGCACGCACGGCCCTGAACACCGCTCAGATCACCGAACAGAACAAGAAGATGCTTCTCGATAAGAACATCATCAGCGAATATGAATGGCAGATGGCCGCCAACTCTCTGGCCCAGGCCAAGGCTCAGCTGGCCCAGGCTCAGGCCGGGCTCGTTACGGCCCGCAAGAATCTGGCTTACACCGTCGTTACCGCTCCGAGCGATGGCGTCGTAGGCACGATTCCCAATCGCGAGGGCTCGCTTGCATCGCCCTCGTCGGCACTGCCCCTCACCACCGTCAGCGACAATTCCGAGGTCTATGCCTACTTCTCCCTGACGGAGAAGGACCTCCTCGACCTCAACGAGAAGGGTGGCATCGAGGCCGGCATCAAGTCGATGCCCGCGGTGAACCTCATCCTCGCCGACGGCACGGTATATCCCATCCAGGGCAAGGTGGCCACGGTCTCCGGTGTTATCGAGAATACGACCGGTGCTGCTTCCGTCCGTGCTCTTTTCGATAATCCCCAGGGGCTTCTCCGCTCCGGCAGCACGGGCCTCGTGTCGCTCCCGATTATCAACAAGGACGTGATCGTCATTCCTCAAAAAGCCACTTTCGAGGTCCAGGACAAGCGCTTTGTCTATACGCTCAACGATTCCAACATGACTGTTACCACCCCCGTGGAAGTGCAGAGCATCAGCGACGGCAAGAATTTCGTGGTGCTCTCCGGCCTCAAGCCCGGCGACCGTGTCGTAACCGAAGGTGTGGGCACCAGAGTGCGCGAAGGCATGCCCGTCAAGCCCGTCGATGCTAAGGCCGCACAGGCCGCACAGGCTGCTCCCGCTCCCGCCGCAGAATAAACCGGAGCCTGAGCTTGTAATATCATAATCGTTATAAATTTTAATCACACTCTCAAGCAGTGAAACTCGATACGTTTATTAATCGCCCGGTGCTTTCGACGGTGATCTCTATCTTCATCGTCCTGCTGGGCCTTATCGGACTGACGTCTCTGCCCGTTACGCAGTATCCCGACATCGCACCGCCTACAATTTCGGTAACTACCACCTATACGGGCGCCAACGCGCAGGCTGTACTCAACTCCGTGATTGCCCCCCTCGAGGAAGCAATCAACGGAGCCGAGGGTATGACATACATGAAGTCTACGGCCACGAACACCGGCTCGGCCACTATCAACGTCTACTTCAAGCAGGGCTTCGACCCGAACATGGCCGCGGTGGATGTGCAGAACCGTGTGGCGAAAGCCCAGAATCTCCTCCCGTCGGAAGTTACGCAGGTGGGCGTGCTGACGCAGAAGCGCCAGACGTCGATGCTCGTAGGTATCGCACTCGTGGACAAGAGCGATACCTATACCCCTGAGTTCCTTGACAACTACATGAAAATCAATATCGTGCCTGAGCTTCAGCGCGTATCGGGCGTGGGCGATGTCATGTCCTTCGGCGCCGACTACTCCATGCGTATCTGGCTCAATCCCGATGTGATGGCCCAGTACGGCCTCATGCCCTCCGACGTGGCTCAGGCGCTGGCCGAGCAGAATATCGAGGCCGCCCCCGGCGCCTTCGGTGAGCAGGGCAACCAGTCCTTCCAATACACAATGCGCTATAAGGGTCGCCTATCCACACCCGAAGAATTCGGCGATATCGTGATCCGTGCGCTCCCCACCGGCGAGGTGCTCTATCTCAAGGACGTGGCCGACATCGAGCTGGGTCGCGTGACCTACGGCTTCTCCAACAAGTCCAACGGCCACCCCTCGACCATGGCTATCGTCTTCCAGACGGCAGGCTCGAACGCCACGCAGATCATCAACGACTGTCTGCGCCTCGTCGACAACCTCAAGCAGGACCTCCCGAAAGGCCTCGAAATTGAGGTGCCGATGAACAACAACGACTTCCTCTACGCCTCGATCGAGAATGTGCTCCACACGCTTCTCGAAGCCTTCATCCTCGTGTTCTTCGTGGTGTATGTGTTCCTGCAGGACTTCCGCTCCACGCTCATTCCCGCGATTGCTATCCCCGTGGCCCTTGTGGGCACCTTCTTCGTGCTCGACCTCATAGGCTTCTCGATCAACCTCATCACCCTCTCGGCTCTTGTGCTTGCCATTGCGATTGTGGTGGACGATGCCATTGTGGTGGTCGAGGCCGTGCACGCCAAGCTCGACGCCGGCTACACCTCGGCGCGCCGCGCATCCATCGACGCCATGAACGAGATTGCCTCGGCCCTTATCTCCATCACACTCGTGATGATGCTCGTGTTCATTCCCGTATCGTTCATGCCCGGCACTTCGGGCGTGTTCTACCGCCAGTTCGGCCTCACGATGGCTATTGCCATCGGCTTCTCGGCTGTGAACGCCCTGACGCTTTCGCCGGCGCTCTGCGCTCTGTTCCTCAAGCCTCATAAGGACGACAAGCGCTCCACCGCCGAGAGAGTGAAGGAAGCATACAAGGCTGCCGGCGAGGTGGCCAAAGAGCGCTTCGGCGGCGGATTTGGCATAAACGTGCCTCCGGTGCTCACCGTCATCGGCCTCATCGCCACGATCACATTCCTCGTTCTGGGCTGGTATAGCTTCCATAACGTCGTGCTCAGCATCATTGCCTGGTGCGTGGCCATCTTTACGGTGCTCGCCATCTTCGGCAAGCGCTTCCATGCAGCCTTCGAAAAGGGCTACGAAGCCTTGCTCGGCGCCTATTCGAAAGGTGCTTCCTTCTTCAGTCGCCACAAGGTGTGGGCTTTCGGGCTCGTCGGAGCGGCAATTGCCTTCCTCGTATGGATCATGGCCGTAACGCCTACAGCTCTCGTGCCTAACGAGGACACGGGCACAATCTTCGCCATGATTGACCTTCCCCCGGGCTCGTCGCAGGAGCGCACTACCGAAGTTATAAAGCAGGTAGATGAAATCATTGCTCGCGTGCCTGGCGTGGCTATCCGCGAGAGCATCAACGGCTATAGCTTCCTGGCCGGCCAGGGCGCAACCTACGGCACATTCATCATCAAGCTCAAGGATTGGGCGGACCGAACCTCGGCCGAGTCGTCCGATGCCATCATAGGCCAGATATATGCCATGACGGCACAGGAGGTGAAGGATGCACGCGTGATGGTGTTCGCTCCTCCCATGATTTCGGGCTACTCCGTGACCAACGGTTTCGAGCTCGAGATGCAGGATAAGACAGGCGGCGACGTCAATACCTTCTTCGGCATCGTTCAGAACTTCCTGCAGCAGCTCAACGCCCAGCCCGAAATCCAGATGGCTTACACTACCTTCAATCCTGCCTTCCCGCAGTATCAGGTCGACATCGACGCTGCCAAGGCAAAGCAGGCAGGCCTCAGCCCCGCAGTGCTTCTTCAGACCCTCCAGGGCTATTACGGCGGTATGTATGCCTCGAACTTCAACCGTTTCGGCAAAATCTACCGTGTGATGATGCAGGCTTCTCCCGAGGCCCGCGTCAGCCCCGAGACTCTCAGCTCCATCAAGGTGCGCAACGGCTCGGAAATGGCCTCGATCTCTAATTTCGTTACCCTCAAGCGCGTATACGGGCCCGACCTTCTGAACCGCTTCAACATGTTCACGAGCATCTCCGTGTCGGGCCAGCCCGCCCCGGGCTACTCTTCGGGCGAGGCTCTCGCAGCCATCAACCGCGTGGCCGCCCAGGCTCTCCCGCGAGGCTACGGCTTCGAGTATGCAGGCATGACCCGCGAAGAGGCCTCGACCGGCAGCAACGCCACCACCACGATTTTCGGCCTCTGCCTCCTCTTCGTGTTCCTCGTGCTTTCGGCCCAGTATGAGAGCTATATCCTCCCGATGGCCGTGATTCTCTCCATACCCTTCGGTCTGGCCGGAGCCTTCATCTTCGCACAGATGTTCGGCATCTCCAACAACATCTATCTCCAGATCGCGCTCATTATGCTCATTGGCCTTCTGGCCAAGAATGCCATCCTCATCGTGGAGTTCGCCCTCGAGCGCCGTATGACCGGCATGAGCATCTTCAAGGCCGCCATCGCTGGCGCCAACGCCCGTCTGCGACCCATCCTCATGACCTCGCTGGCCATGGTGATCGGTCTTCTGCCGATGATGTTCTCCTCGGGTGTGGGTGCCAACGGCAACCGGGCTCTTGGCGCCGGCTCCGTAGGCGGCATGCTCATCGGCATGATATGCCAGATTTTCGTGGTGCCCGCGCTATTTGTGGCCTTCCAGACACTTCAGGAGAAGTTCAAGCCCATCAAGTGGCACAACCAGGAAAAGGGAGGCAACATTGCAAACGAAATCGAACAGTACGTACGCTAATCCATTTCAACGACAGATTATGAACAAGACGATGAAGACAGCACTTGCCGTGGCCGCCGTGAGCATTCTCTCGCTCACGAGCCTCAGCAGCTGCCATATATACAAGAAGTACGAGACGCCAGCCTCCTCGGAGCTCACCCGCGCATACGCCGATGCCCTCGAGGCTCCGGAAGATTCCGCCGCCCTTGGCAACCTGCCCTGGGAGCAGGTCTTCACCGACCCTCAGCTTCAGGAGCTTATAGCATGCGCCTTGGCCAACAACACCAACCTCCGCAACGCTCAGCTCAATATCGAAGCTGCACGCGCCGGCCTCAAAGGCGCGCGCCTGGCATATCTCCCCTCGATTGCTCTCGCGCCCAACGGCGCGGGGGTCTCGTATGCTGGCAGCAAGCTCTCGTGGACCTACACCATCCCGGCTCAGGCAAGCTGGGAAATAGACATCTTCGGCAAGCTCCTCAACGGCAAGCGCTCCGCGCAAGCTCAGGTGCTCCAGAGCGAAGCATACGCCCAGGCCGTCCGCTCTCAGATTATCGGCGGCGTGGCCACGACATACTATGCCCTCGCTGCCGTGAAGGATCAGCTCGCTCTCTCGCGCTCCACAGCCGTGCTGTGGAAGGAGAGCGTCGAGACAATGCGCAATCTTAAGCTTGCCGGACGCGTAACGGAGGCGGCCGTGGTCCAGTCGGAAGCCAACTACTACAGCATCCTCGGCTCGATAACCGACCTCGAGGTGAGCCTCGACCAGCTATACAACACAATGAGCCTCCTGCTCAACACACTGCCGCAGAAGTGGCAGGTGGCCGATAGGGTAGACCTCGTCCTTCCTGCCGACTATCAGGAAGGCGTCCAGATGAAGGCTCTCAGCTCGCGCCCCGATGTCCGTGCCGCCGAACAGAGCCTGGCCGTGGCCTACTACGCAACCAACTCGGCCCGCGCTGCTTTCTATCCCGGCCTCACCATCAACTTCAACGGCGGCTTCACCAATCTCCTCGGGTCGATGGTGAAAAACCCCGGCGACTGGTTCTATCAGCTCGCAGGCTCGCTGGTGGCCCCGCTTTTCGCCCGCGGACAGAACATCGCCCGTCTCGAAGCCACCAAGGCTCAGCAGCAGCAGGCAATGAACACCTTCGAGTACACTCTCATGTCCGCCGCAGCCGAAGTGGGAGATGCCCTCACAGTCTATGCCAAGAGCATAGAGAAGTCCGAAGCGCTCCGCAATCAGGTTGCCGCTCTCGAGAAGAGCGTGGAATACACCAACGACCTCCTTCTCTACTCTACAGGTCAGACTACCTATCTCGAGGTGCTCACCGCACAGCAGAGCCTCCTTGCCGCAAAGATTTCGCAGATAAACACCGATTTGGCACGAGCCAAAGCCGTGGTGTCGCTATATCAGAGCCTCGGCGGCGGCCGCTAAGCAGAAAGAAAAATAAGAGAATGGCTGCACACCTCGGAAAGCGAAGTGTGCAGTCGTTTTTTTCTTGTTTCGGCTATTGTTGGAGCAAGATATTTATCTTAAATTTGCGTCAATTTATTCTACTATAAGATATGAAATTAGGTATAATGTCATATAGGGCCATTTTTTTGTGTCTGACCATATTTGTTCTGGGATTGTTTATTAGTTCGTGTAGAGGTGAAAACGACTATGCACGTCTTCTTCATGCTGAATCTCTCGTGGACTCCCTCCCCGATTCGGCGAAAAACGTGTTGACTTGTATTTCATATGAGACACTCAAAGACGATAGAGATAGAGCGCTGTATGCATTGGTTAACGAAGAAATTATATATAAATTCCGCGAAAAAAATACAAATGATTCACAGATAGAATTTGCCATAAGCAAATTTAGAGAAGAGAGAGATAAGATCAGATTGATGAAAGGCTTATTTCAAAGTTCTCAGATTAAATTTAATAAAGGGGAATTTAAGGAAAGTATTAAGGGCGCTTTAGAATCTCTTGATATAGCGAGGGAGGAAAATAATGCGGAATATCTTGCAAAGATAAATGAGCACATTGCAGATATATTATGTGTTAACTTCTGTTCAATAGAAGGTATACAGTATAGAGAGGAGGCGATAAAGTATTATGATAGCATTGGCCGCGACAGAAACCGGATGTTTGCCATAGTAGATAAAGCAAAGGATTTGAGAAATTTTGAAAATTATGATAGCAGTCTTATAGTATTAGATCAACTTATCCCAAAAATACCGAAAGAGGACACGACGTTGATGTGTTATGCATATCAGACAAAATTGGATCCACTCCTCGCTCTTGGAAAAAACAAAAGTGCGCTGAAACTATGGGATACAATTCAGGCTTTAAGCGCCGGAGGAACTTTTTATCCTGATGTGCGTAGGTGGTTGGATGTGGCTGTTGCAAATAACGAGCAGGAGATCTTCTTTTTACTTTAATTATATCAGCAATAATTATATTGTTTAGTGTGATATATTATAGGGCTAGACTTAAGCAAAAAAGAGATGAAATGGAGCTTAAGATGAGTGAATTTTTACGTATTCTTGAGGATTTGGAAAATAAAGTGCTAAGTAATAGAAAAAAAGAAGGGAGATTAGAGAAACTTTTTCTGGTTGAGCTAGAAACACTTAACGGGATGTGTAAGGAATATTATTCTGAAAGGTCAACAACAGAAGTTGTTCGCAAGAATATCTACAAAAATATATGTATGGAGGTTCAACGGATTAAAAGTCCCGAGATGTTAGAAGCTATGTGCTCTTATTTAAATGAGACGTATTCCAATATAATGTTCAGAATAGATACTTTGTTACCCAATATCAAACCCATCTATCGTCAGGTACTAATCTTTACTTATCTTGGTTTAAGTCCAAAAGCTATTTGTACGATTTGTGATTTGTCTTTAGAGAACTGTTATACTATCCGACGTCGACTTAGGGATATAATTTCGGATGCTGCAAGCGAAAATTCGGAGGATTTACTGTTGAATTTGCCTAAAAGTGCTTTAAAATCATAATGTTATGGCTTGAGGTATTGCAAATATCTGATTTTCAATGTATTAATGAATATGGGCTTATGACTGAATTAATTTTATAAATCATATTGATTATCAGACTTGTATGAGCAATTTGACTGATCGAATGTAGCGCGTTTTCTTATTATTGAGAGATTGTTTTTGTGTATCTTTGGGGCAGAAAATTCTTAAACAAATAGATGTCATTATGAAAAAGATTCTGATTGGAATGCTTGCTATTGCTGCGGCGATGAGCTCTTGCTCCGATGAAGCCGGGAGCAACGAGAGGAAGGACATACCGGTATCGAGAACAGAGGCTGAGATCGTGTCCGTGAATAATGAATTTGCGCAAAAGATGATGCTTGGGCTCCTTGCAGACCCTGAGTTTGACGCTGATAATTATATTGTGTCTCCGCTGAGCCTGTCGATGGACCTGACTATGCTTGCAGCAGGAACGGAAGGTCGAACCCAGGCAGAGATTCTTACTGCTATGGGCTATGAGCCCGGTAGCATCGAGACTGCCAACTCGCTAAATAAAAAGCTTATGGCCGAACTGCCGCTGATGGACAAAGATACGAAGGTTGCCCTGGCCAATGCTCTATGGGTTGAACAGGACAAGATGTCTTTGCTCAAGGATAGCTACGGCAAGTTACTCGCCGACTACTATAGTGCCTCCGTGAAGGGTATCAAGGGCCTGGATAAGGAAGAAGGCAAAAATGCTATCAACAAATGGGCGAAGGAAAATACCCAAGGAATGATTCCGGAGCTGCTCGACAACCCATTGCCTAAAAACACGCTTATGGCCCTTTCAAATGCGCTGTATTTCAAGGGAGAATGGACCACAAAGTTTGACAAAAAGAATTCCCGACGCGAAAACTTCTACAATGTCGACGGCACAATCGGGCGCGTGAACATGATGACAAACCAAAGGCTCTCCGCCCAAGCTTACCATGACGATGAAGCCGGCTACCAGGCAGCTTTTTTAGCCTACGGCAACGGGGCATACTGTATGGCAGTGCTACTTCCCGACAAGGGCAAAACCACGGCAGAGGTGATCGAGACAATGGATATAGTCGATATTCAGGAAGCCGTGATGAAGCCTTCGCAACTTAAGGCGACCCTCAATTTTGCGATGCCGAGCTTTGAGATTGAAACACGTGCGAAAATGGTTCAGACGCTTAAATATATGGGCGTGGAGCAGATCTTCGCCCCGGGCAAGGGCGACTTCTCGGGGATGTTCAGTTCCGGGGTTAGCGAGTTTGCGATTGGCACGGTCTTCCAGGGCTCGAAGATTGTTGTCGACGAAGAAGGCACTGAGGTCGCCTCAGCAACCATAATTGGCAACGACGTAATGGCTCCCGGCCCGATGCAGTCGTCGGAATTCATCGTAGACCGTCCCTTTGTGTTCATCATCGCAGAACGATCCACCGGCGCCATACTCTTCATCGGTCTTGTTTCGAAGATGTAATACATAATCGATAAGCTTATTTTTCTCATAGAGGGCTGCGTCATCACAGCCCTCTTTTTTCCGCCCCCGGTTTGGCGAATTGGAAATAATTTGTTAGATTTGCCTTTGAAAAACTCGACTCACTTAAATCTTAAAAATACCAATCCCCGGAACTCGGGAAAACTTCTATGATTAGTCCTTTAGCTTATGTAGATGCGTCGGCGAAAATAGGCCGAGACGTAACGATCCATCCTTTTGCCTATATTGATGCGCATACCGAAATCGGCGACGGCTGCGAGATAAAACCATATGCGAGTGTGCTTGCCGGAACTACTCTCGGCCGCAACGTGCGCGTCTATCAAGGAGCGATTGTTGGCGCCGAGCCTCAGGATTTCCGCTGGAAAGGCGAGCCGACGCGATGCAGCGTAGGCGACAATACAGTCATTCGCGAGCAGGTGATCATCAACCGCAGCATCCGGCCCGACGGAGTTACGTCTATCGGCGCGGAGTGTTTCCTCCTTGCCAAAACGCATGTTGGCCACGATTCGCATATCGCGCCCAAGTGCGTGCTTGGCAACGGCGTAACGATTGCCGGCGACGTAGAAATCGACGAAGGCACGATTCTGTCGTCGAATGTTATTGTCCACGAACGCGGCCGAATCGGCAAGTATGTTCTCGTCAAAGGAGGTACACGCATAAGCTCCAACGTGCCCCCATACACGATCATGGCCCACAATCCCGTGGTGTATTATGGCGTGAACAGTGTGATAATGAGCAAGCACGCCGGATTCACCGACGAACAGATCGACGACGTGGCAAAAGCCTACCGCCACATCTATCAGACGTCCACCACACTCTTCAATGCCCTCAAGCGCATAGAAGCAGATATCGAAGACGGCCTCGTGCGCCGCGAGATACTCAGCTTCATCCGCAACAGCAACTACAAAATCGCCGCCGAACACTTCGACACCGGCGAAGACTGATCCCCCCCCTTAAAGCTGAGGGGAGAATTTATTCGAAACGATTGTAAAATTACTTCCCTTAGTTTTATATCTTTGGTTTTTGGGTTGTCTATAGCGTCTCTAATTACAAATAACACTCAACAAAGTTAAGACGTTATAGGCAGCCCCATTCAAAATTCAGCTGAAATATACAACACAGTCCAAATCATACATTTTTACATTAATCGAATTAATAAATTTATGTATCATTTCTATAGAGCAATACCAACAAAATGATTGATGAAATTTGTAGTGTCTGCAAGGGTGAATCAGATGTTTTGGTGGATCTTGCTCTGCAAATTCGCGATGCAAAAACCCTCCGTGAAATAAAGCTGGCACTTATCCGGCTCTCTAAGGAAATTGAGAGTGCCGATAGTGAAGAACGTAAGATTTACTGCCACTTGATAAACCTTCTTTTAGATCGTCTTTCCAAATTAAGTATTGAGAATGTAAATGACCTGAAACCCCTTGTTGAAATTTTGCAGCCTACGATAGCATTACGTCTTCCGATTAAAACTCAACTTGTTGCCAGTCAGCTCTATTCTAATCAAGCTTATCGGGAGTTTATCGAATTATGCGATGCAACAGGTCAAAAATACCATAACTATTCCCGTGCGAAAATTGCTCTTATAAGTTATCCTGACAGCATTGCTTACTTTCCCTCGACAGCTTGGGAGGATTGGACTGCAAGACTCTATAACTTATATCGTTCAAATCAAACTATTGCTGTGGATTCATCGCGCGATGCTTGCATTGTCGCACAAGCTGTAGCCGAAAATTCGCTTGACGTAAACGAACTCAGAAATTGGGTCGCTCGCGGCCTCAGTCTTGCGCAGCGTTCGGATGTTGATCTGCGATCTGTTCTGATGGATGGTCTGGAACGTTTGGGTGCCAACGCTGATCGTACATTGTTAGAAATAATCGATGCTGTCCGTTTTGGCAATAGACAGCTGCCCGATATCGCAAAAGAAGCAAGTCCAACTCTTGCCAATGAGCTCCGTAATGCAAAGTTTGCCTTTGATGTTTCCTCAGGAAATCTTAATCTGAATGATGTCACAACGAGAACCGACAAAACATTCTTCGAGTCGCGTTTTCGACAAAACATTCAGGGCATACTCGCTACGCCGGCAATGATGGCTATAGGCGAGCGTCTTGAACATCGTGGTATTCATATTGTGGCAGTTCGCTTTTATGAATGGGCAAAGGAGAAAGCTCATAAGGAAGATAAGCGCCTGTTCGCCTTGTTGCGTCTTCGAAGTCTTGAATTAAAGGAAGGAGCCATCAATAGTCAAGAACGACGAGAGCTCGGCATTGGACCAGTAGATGATGTCAATATTGCTATATCAAACGCTCGAAATAAGGCTTGGGAACGTATTTACAAATATTCCTTAAGTGTTTATGCTAAGCAACCCGAGCCGGAGCAAGTCCCTGTGCCAATGGACGAATCTTCTTCAAGTGCTAAAGATGAGCCTAAATCAAATTTGGAACCCTCATCCGATATTTCCGTAAACACCAATAAACCCCAATCGGTATTCACCTGCACCATAGAAGGCTTCGATATTCGGTATAACTTCGGTAGAAAAAGGCTTACTGTCAATTATCATGACGATCCGGATATTAGACTTTCCATCAAGGATGGAACTATATCTGCTGATGAAATGACTATTGATGAGGAGGGACGCATTTCTGCAGATGGCAATCCAACTAATTTGGCTCTTAAACGTCTCGATCATGAAATTCGCATTATAGTTCTCGCAGCTGATGGCCTTCCATCCGGTATTTACATCTCCTTCCAAGCATGAACAGCGAATAGAGTGATATAGCAAAGGTTGTAGAGGACGCTCTGTGAGGACATGCCCTAACGCTTGATTTATTAATGGGTTAGGAGATGATAATACAAACAACCGAAATCACCAAACCGGCAAAGCATTCCAAAAAAGTGCTTTGCCGGGTTTTTGCTTCGCTGAAATATCGCCTTGTTTGCAAAATTATAATTACCTTTGTATGACCTGAAAGCATCTACGCCATGGTAGATGCGGGCACGACTTGGCACGAAAGGGATTCGAAAATGAAATCAAAAATAAAATTCTATATATTGCTGATTCTCATATTTGGAGGATGGGTGTTTGCCCTGTACTTCTATTTTCACCGAATCGATTTCGGTCTGGTGGCCCTCGCTGTATTCGAATCGGTCATAACCGTTCTGATTATTGCAGCCATCAAGTGTATTATATGGCGGGTGAAGAATGGGGTGGATCTGTTTGCTACCCTCGAAACCGATCCGGAGAAGGTAAAGGAGCACATGCTCTTTATCATGCAGTATGGGAATGGCAGAGGTGTCGAAGGAGTTTTAGAGGAATTAAACGAGATTTTCCGAAACTATCCGCAATGGGAGTTGGAAAATTGGAAAGTTTTTAGAGCATGGTATAAACATATTATCGACCTTGCCCTCGAAAATTCGCAAATCTATGTTTTGACTATGAAGGATGGCAGGGAATATGATAAGGAAAATGACCCCTTATACTCTCCAGACGCTCCGGACTGGGCGCAGTTCGACCGTCCTCGATACAGCGTTGAGGATGATGACGACGAAGATGATGACGAATACACCGACACCGACAACGGCTATCGCAAATCGGCCGAAGACGGTTTTTTCACAGGCTTAGGGCTGGGCGCATCCAATACTTCTCTGATAAAATAACAGTCCTTTACAAACGCCGGCCGAAGGCTGTCGGCTCATACAAAGAGACCCTCCGGACCGGCTTGAAACAAGGCCTGATATTGCGGAACGGGGTCTCACAGAAACTTATACACGAATATCAGCAGGATAAGCAGGGGGGCGACGAAGCGCAATATCAGAAGGGTGATGCGCGTTACGTGCGAGCGCATGGTTCCGTAGTTGCTCATCTCGCTGCGGAACGAATCCCCCGGCATGAACCACCCCGCGTACACACACGTAGCAATTGCCACCAGAGGAAGCATATAATTTGTCGTTACGTTGTCCAGCATCGCGAAAATGTTGTAGCCCCCTATCGTGATGTCCGACAGTGTGCTGAACGAAAGCGAGCACACGCCCGAAAGAGCCAGCAGCGGCAGAAGCGCCCCTAACACAGCCTTGCGCCGGCTCCAGCCCAGGCGGTCCTCAAGCGCAGCGATGGCAACCTCCGCAATCGACACCGTAGACGTCAGCGCCGCAACCATCAGAAGGGCAAAAAACAGAGTGCTCCACAAAATCGGGAACGGCAGACGCGAAAACACCTCGGGAAGCGTTACAAACACCAGCGTCGCCCCCTCGAGCGTCTCCTTATCAAGCCCGAATGTCTTCACCGCGGGGAAAATAATCAGCCCCATCAGCACAGCAACAAGGAGGCTCAGAAGCGAGACTATCAGCGCCGTCCGCGGCAGCTTCGTAGTTGCAGGATAGTAGGATGCATAGGTGATGAGAATACCCATCCCGAGACTTAGCGAGAAGAATGCCTGCCCGAGTGCATTCACAAACACCTCAGCCGTAAGCTTCGAGAAATCAGGCTCAAGGAAAAAGCGGATGCCCTCTCCAGCACCGGGCAGCGTCAGAGCCACGACACACAGCCCCACGAGTATCAGAAACAACAGCGGCATAAGCACATTCGACAGACGCTCGATGCCCTTCTGAACCCCGCCCAGGAGGATGCCGATATTCAGAAGAATCACGGCTCCAGTATACAGCGCCGGCTTCCAAGGCGTGTGCGTCAGCTCCTCCATCTTATTGTCGAATAGAGCCGCAGTCCCCGCGCCCGTGGCCGGAAGATTATCATAAAGTCCACCCGTCAGTCCCTCGACAAGATACTCCAGCGTCCAGCCTTCCACAACCATGTAGAACACCGTGATAAGATACGCGGCAATCACAGCAAGTACCCCGATCAACCACCAGGGCCGACGGGGCGACAGCGCACGGAACGAACCTATGGCATCCGAGCGTCCGGCACGCCCGATGGCAAACTCCGCAAGCATCACCGGAATGCCCAGCACAAGCACACACCCGATGTAGAGCAGGAGAAAGGCGGCCCCGCCATTGCCCTGAGTCTCTGCCGGAAAACGCCACACATTGCCAAGACCGATGGCCGATCCCACCGTGGCCGCTACAAGCCCTATTTTCGATGAAAACTGTATTTTTGAAGACATTATGATTCCTTCTTTAGAAATATACTACAATCTGTTATAGACACTGCAAAATTACTGATTTTTCTCAAGCCTACAAAAGAAAAATGGCTTCGCCGTGCAACTTTTTCCCTACCTACCTCAACAATCAGGCGCCCCTCCGTGTTAAATATGCATCAAACAACCCGAAACTAAAACCTTTAAAACGAAAGTAAATCACTATGGATAGCAACATTAACGCTCAACTATCGCAGACCGCGGCCGACGTTGCCGCAAAAGTTTCCCAAACTGCAGCCGAAGTCTCCGCTCAGGCCGCCGGATATGCCGCCGAAGCAGAAGCTCAGTCCGTTAAGGAGCAGGCCCAGGCAAAGCTCGACCAAGCAAAGGCTCAGGCTGCCGACCTCGCAGCACAGGCACAGGCCAAGGCAGCCGACCTCGCGGCACAGGCGCAGGAAAAAGTCAATCAGGTGACAGACGCCGTTCAGAGCAAGATCAACGAACAGAAGAACAATCCCGATTCCGTTCTCAATAAGGCAAAAGCCAAGACGGCCGATGTCCTCGAATCTCTCGGCGACAAGCTTCACGACCTCGCCGATAAGCTCGACTGAGCCATACCCGAACCGAAACATAAAACAAGCCCGCAGACCTGCAAAAGAGCAGAGCCTGCGGGCTCGAAATTTTATTGCGTCCTGCTATCAGGCCAGGAAGCCCAGAAGCACACCGGCAGCCACAGCCGAGCCGATCACACCCGCAACGTTCGGGCCCATGGCATGCATGAGCAGATAGTTCGAGGGGTCGTACTCGAGCCCAAGGTTGTTCGAAATACGTGCGCTCATAGGCACAGCCGACACACCGGCGTTGCCGATAAGAGGATTGATTTTCTTCTCCTTAGGCAGCACAAGGTTGAAAAGCTTCACGAAGAGCACGCCCGACGACGAAGCGATCACGAATGCCATGAATCCGAGGAAGAAAATGAAAATCGTCTGAGGCGTCAGGAACTGCGAAGCCTGCGTCGATGCACCCACGGTCATACCCAGAAGAATCGTTACGATATCCGTCAGCGCATTCGAGGCCGTCTTTGCAAGACGCGTCGTTACGCCACATTCACGCAGAAGGTTACCGAAGAAGAGCATACCCAGCAGAGGAATACCCGAAGGCACCACGAAGCACGTCAGAAGCATGCCCACGATGGGGAAGATGATCTTCTCGTTCTGCGACACGGCGCGCGCCGGCTTCATCTTGATGAGGCGCTCCTTCTTGGTCGTGAACAGGCGCATCAGCGGCGGCTGAATCACAGGCACAAGAGCCATGTACGAATATGCCGACACGGCAATGGCGCCCATCAGATTGGGAGCGAGCTTAGAGCTCAGGAAGATAGCCGTGGGGCCGTCGGCGCCGCCGATTATGGCGATTGCGCCGGCCTGGTCGGGAGCAAATCCGATAGCAAGGGCCACCATGTATGCCCCGAAGATACCGAACTGAGCAGCCGCGCCGATAAGCATCAGCTTCGGGTTAGCGATCAGGGCCGAGAAGTCTGTCATCGCACCGATGCCGAGGAAAATCAGCGGAGGATACCACCCCGCGCTTACACCATTGTAGAGAATATTCAGCACCGAACCCTCCTCATAGATGCCCACCTCGAGGCCGGCCTCCGTATTGAAGGGGATATTGCCGATAAGGATACCGAAGCCGATAGGCACAAGCAGCATGGGCTCGAAATTCTTCTTGATGGCAAGCCAGATGAAGAAGAGACCCACGGCCAGCATCACGAAGTTGCCGA
>CAMWQB010000032.1 GCA_947176295.1 uncultured Porphyromonadaceae bacterium | reverse complement strand
GGGAAAGATAATTTTTTTGTTGGGGGATACAATATATCGGGGAGGGGTGCGTTATTTCTGATAGCGGGCCTATGTACCGCAATATAACAAGATGAAAAAAACTCCAATAATAGCAGCTTCTTTGCTTGGCATGGCCGCTCTGATGGCCTTTGCCGCCCCTAAGGATCCAATCCTGATGACAATCGGCAACAAGGATGTGCCGGTGAGCGAATTTGAGTATCTCCGCAACAAGAACAATAGCCAGCAGCAGCAACCCCAGAGCCTCGACGAGTATGTGGGGATGTTTGTTGACTACAAACTGAAGGTTGCAGCCGCTGAGGCTGCGGGTATCGACACGACTGCAAAGTTTGTGGACGAATACCGCCAGTTCAGCAACGAGCTTGCAGCGCCCTACCTGAGCGATGCAAGCGTTGAGGAGGCTCTGATCGAGGAGGCATACAAGCATTCACTTGAGAATGTGGTTGTGAGCCACATCATGCTTGACGGGTCGACTCCCGGGGCTCAGGCTCTGGCAGATTCACTCCTCCAGGAGCTGAAGAGCGGGCACTCGAAGTTCGAGGCTTTGGCAGCCCATTATTCCGTGGACCGCGGGTCGAACACTCGTGGCGGCCTTATGGGCTCGGTGATTCCCGGCCGTTTCCCCTGGGCATTTGAAAAAGCAGCATACGACACTCCGACGGGTGAGCTCTCGGATGTAGTAAACTCGGGATTCGGACTTCACATAATCCGCGTTGAAAAGCGCGAGCCAGCCAAGGGCGAGGTGGAAGCATCGCATATTCTTCGCCAGACCCGCGGGCTTGATGCAGATGCAGCCGCCCGCCAGAAGGCTCTGATTGACTCGATATACACGGTTGCCACGTCGGGCGAAGACTTCGCTGACCTGGCGCGCCGCTTCTCCGAGGACCCCGGCAGCGCCCGCCGCGGGGGTGCGCTCGGTTACTTCCAGTCGGGCATGATGGTGCAGCCTTTCGACAGCATAGCCTTCGCTATGGCCGACGGCGAGATCTCCAAGCCTTTCGAGACAAGTTTCGGCTGGCACATCATCCACCGGACGGGACACAAGGGTGTGGCAAGTCTTGACGACCAGCGCTCGACCATCAAGGAGGCCATGAAGCGCGACGAGCGTTCGGTTATGCCTCAGCAGGCTTACATCGCCAACTACATTGCATCGCACGGTGGCAAAATCGAAATGAAGAATCTCGACAAGCTCGTGAAGAGTGTTCCTCCCACCGGCCTTGACGAGGCAAGCCTCAAGGCACTGCGGGCAAGCAAACTCGCGGCTTACCAGATCGGCAAGCGCAAGGCCACCTTCGGCGAAGTACTTACAAATGCAAGCTTCAACATGGGCGACAGTCGCGAGCAGGTGAAGAAATACGCGGAGGATGCAGTGATCGCCGCCCTCGACGACGTAGCTCTCGAAGAGGCACGCGAGCAGCTGAAAGCGGAAAATGCCGAATACAGGAATCTACTCGGCGAATACCGCGACGGTATTCTTCTCTACGAGCTTTCGAACGAGAAGGTATGGGACCGCGCGGCTAAAGACAAGGCCGGCCTTGAGGAATTCTTCAAGAAGAATGCATCGCGCTACAAGTGGGACGCACCCAAGTTCAAGAGCATCATCATCTTCGCAACAAACGATTCGACGTTGAATGAGGCTATGGCTTACGCCGAAACCCTTGCTGACAAGGATGACGCAAGCTTCGTGGAGGATATGCGCAAGCACTTCGGCCGCGAGGTGAAAGTGGAGCGCGTGATAGCAGCCAAGGGCGAGAACGCCATCACGGACTATCTTGCCTTCGGCGCACTAAAGCCCGATGTACAGGCCAACCAGCGCTGGAAAGTATACTCGCCTTTCCGCGGCCGAATCATTGAAGCTCCGGAGGAAGCATCCGACGTACGCGGCCAAGCCATCACGGACTATCAGGCCGAACTTGAAAAAGAATGGCTCGAGGAGCTCCACAAGACATATAATGTGAAAATCGACCAGAAGGTACTTGACAGTCTGCGCAAATGAGCGCACGAATCAGCACCCGCCTACTACTTGCCCTCGCTTCCGGCGCCGCTCTCCTACTGACGGAGGGCTGCAGCGGAAGCGGGGGCAACGCGTATGGAAAGGACGTTGAAGAGACTGCCCCGATGCTCGCACGTGTGGGGCGTGAGCGTCTGACGCTGGAGGATGTGAGCCGCGAGATGCCCGGAGGACTTACGCCGGAGGATAGCGTAAAGTTTGTGAAGGGATATGTCTATTCGTGGGTGGAGACGCGCCTGCTGAGCGCGATGGCGCCCGAGGACCTCGATATGGCGGAAATAGACCGGCTTGTGGAGGACTACCGGAGCTCGCTAATTGCGGAAGCTTACCGACGGAAAATCGCAGAGGACGGCAGCTCGACATCTTTTTCCGAGGATTCGATGCGAGTGTGGTATGAAGGCCACAAAGCAGACTTCAAGCTTCGGGAGCCCCTTGTGAAGGGCGTATATGTGAAGTTGCCGGAGAAGACATCCAACCTCGGGACGATACGAAAGCTCATGCGCTCGGACAAAACGGAGGATATAGACATGCTTGAGAAGGAGGTGCTCCGCTCGCAGGCAATCCATTATGATTACTTCCGCGAGCGCTGGGTGGACTGGGATCAAATCGAGGTGCGAATACCATATGCCTTCGGGAGCGCGGAAAGCTTTCTGAAACCGGGACGCTTTCTGGAGACGAGCAGCGGAGGACACACGTATCTGCTGCGGATAACGGAGGTTGCGCCTAAAGGATCGATCATGCCCTACGAAGCGGCTCGGGACGATGTGAGGGAACGATTGCTTGCCGAAAGGCGAAAGCAAACCGACGCAGCATTCCGCGCAGACCTTCTGGAACGGGCACTTGCTACTGGCCGGGCAGAAATCACGGGATTGATCGACAGTAATTGACACTCAATTTGGAGAGTAATGAAAAAAGTGGTATATTTGGGGGTCGCAAAGACGAAACCTTGAATACCAAATCATGAACGAACTGACTGACTACTTTCTGGATCTGTTGCACCAAAGCGGGAGCATCGAGATGGCTGAGGCCGACTTTCGCCAAGCGTTGGTGGACGACCCTGAACTACGCCGAAAATACAAAGAATATTGCCACGAGACCGGGACAAGCGAGAAGCACGGCTTCCGCGATTTCTGCGAGGAATACGTAACGGAAAGCAACGACGTGTGGCAACATCTGAATGACTATGACGAGTGAAGCAAAAGAAGAAATCATAGAAAAGGGCGGCCGAATGCCGGCCGAATGGGAGCCGGTAGAGGCAGTGATGACGGCATGGCCGCACGAAGACACCGACTGGAGCTATATGCTCGAGGAGGTGGAGGAATGCTATACGCGGCTCTGCCAAGCTATCTCGGATGAAACGCGCCTGATAGTGATAGGGCCCGATAAGGCTATCGCAAGGGCAAAAAAAAGCCTTTCTTCGATCCGAAGCGAACGGGTGAATTTTATCCGTGTGGCAACGAACGACACGTGGACACGCGACTACGGCGCGATAACCGTGGAGCGGCCTCACGGAGAGGGGATGCAGCCGATTGACTTCAAGTTCAACGGCTGGGGCCTGAAGTTCGCAGCCAACAAGGACAACTTGGTAACGACGCTGTTGGGAGGGATGTTTAAGCTTCCTCCCGAGAACCGGCTGAGCTTTGTACTCGAAGGCGGGTCGATAGAATCTGACGGCGCGGGGACCATCCTGACCACGGCGGAATGCCTGTTGTCGCCCAACCGCAACGGGGGCATGAACCGCAGCGAAATCGAAGCGTACATCAAAGAAAGCCTGCGTGCCAAGCGCATCCTCTGGCTTGAGCATGGCGCACTGGCAGGCGACGACACCGACAGCCACATCGACACCTTGGCGCGGCTTGCCCCCCCGGGTGATGTGATATTTTACACAGGCTGCTCCGACCCTGAGGATGAGCACTATAGAGTGCTGCGGGCTATGGCGGATGAACTCAAGGAGTTCCGCACGGCCGACGGGCGGCCCTATCACCTGATTGAGCTACCGCTTCCGGACGCGATATACGACCCGGAAGACGGCACGCGGCTTCCGGCAACTTATGCTAATTTCCTTATCGTGAACCACACGGTGCTGATGCCGACATACGGGCAGCCACTGAAAGACCGCCAGGCGATAGACACTATAGCAGTGGCTATGCCGGACTATAAAGTAGTAGGAGTGGACTGCCGTGCCCTCATCCGCCAGCACGGATCGCTCCACTGCGCCACGATGCAATTTCCAATAAACACACTGAACATATGATCCATCTCCACACGAAACGCCACTACCTTCGGGCAGGTATTATCCAGCAGCACAATACAGACGACATCCGCGACAACCGCCGACGGCTATGCGAGAAGGTGAGGAAGCTCGCAGCCGAAGGGGCCGAGCTTGTAGTGCTCCAGGAGCTCCATGACTCCGTGTACTTCTGCCAGAGCGAGAATGTGGATTTCTGCGACTTGGCAGTGGATATCCCCGGGGAGGTATCGTCAATCTATTCGGCTCTTGCACGCGAATGCGGGGTTGTGCTTGTAACGAGCCTCTTCGAGCGTCGGGCTCCCGGACTCTACCACAACACGGCTGTGGTGTTTGAAAAAGACGGAAGCGTGGCCGGACGCTACAGGAAGATGCACATTCCTGACGACCCGGCATACTACGAAAAGTTTTACTTCACGCCCGGAGATCTGGGTTTTGAGCCGATCAATACGTCGGTGGGAAAGCTTGGTGTGCTTGTATGCTGGGACCAGTGGTATCCGGAGGCAGCCCGCCTGATGGCTCTTTCGGGGGCAGAGGTGCTGATCTATCCCACTGCTATCGGCTGGGAAAGCACTGATGAAGCAGAGGAAAAGCGGCGCCAACGGGAGGCATGGATAACGGTGCAACGTGGCCACGCGGTGGCCAACGGGCTACCGCTGATAGCCGTGAACCGCGTGGGGCACGAAACCGACCCCTCGGGCCATACGGGAGGCATTGACTTCTGGGGCTCGAGCTTTGTGTGCGGGCCTCAGAGCGAATTTCTCTTCGGTCCGGCAAGCACGACGGATGAGACGGAGGCAATCGTAGAGATAGACCTCAGCCGCTCGGAGGAAGTGCGTCGGTGGTGGCCATTCCTGCGCGACCGCCGCATCGATGCCTACGAGGACCTGACGCTGCGCTTCCGCAAATAAGATGGGGGAAGTCTCGATAGATACATTCCCCCCCCTACACTAACTCACCTGAACTCCAATTCACTCTATGGAAAAAGATACGAACCGCCAGTTTGCGGAGGCACTTGAAATATGCCGCAAGATATTTGAGGCTAAACTGAAGGACTACGGGCCATCGTGGCGCCTGCTCCGGCCGTCGTCGGTAACGGACCAACTGTTTATAAAAGCCAAGCGTATACGTTCGCTTCAGATAAAGGGGGAGACGAAAGTGGGCGACGGGATTCGCGGAGAATTTATAGCGCTGGTGAACTATGCGTTCGTGGGCGTGATTCAGAGCCGCATGGGCTTCGTGGACACGAAGGACATGGACGCGCAGGAGGCGATGAAGGCCTACGATGCCGTGGCAGCCGAGGCTCTTGAGCTGATGCTTCGCAAAAATCACGACTACGACGAGGCGTGGCGGGGAATGCGTGTGAGCTCGTATGTAGATTTTATCCTCACAAAAATTGAGCGCATCAAGGAAATCGAGGACCACGACGGGCGGACAAGTGTGAGCGAGGGCGTGGATTCAAACTATCTGGACATAGCCAACTATGCCGTGTTCGGGATAATAAAATGCATGGAAGATGGCATCGCTTAAGGCATGGCTGAACGACAGCCGGCTGAAGACGGCCGTGCTTTGGAGCCTGAGGCTTCTTGCCGGCGGGGTGTTTATCGTGTCGGGATGGGCCAAGTGCGTCGACCTCTACGGAACATGCCTGAAAATATCGGAATATCTGACGGCGATGGGGATGGATCTCCAGCCGGAACTCGTGCTGATAGGTGCCACGGGGCTATCGACGCTTGAATTCGTAACCGGAATAATGCTGGCCACGGGATGCCTGCGAAGGGTTGCGGTGTGGACCGCCGCGGGCTTTATGGCTGTGATGCTCCCCCTGACACTATGGATTGCGATTGCCAAGCCGGTGAGCCACTGCGGATGCTTCGGCGACCTGTTTGTGGTGTCGAATACGGCTACGTTCTTTAAGAATGTGGGCCTGAGTGTTGTGGTGGTTTTGCTCTGGATTTACAACCGGCGAAGGACGGGACTGTATCCGGCTCCAATCCAATGGCTTGTGATTGTTGCATCGTGGGCCTATCCGCTATATATAGGCTATGTGGGCTATCAGACGCAACCGCTCGTGGACTTCCGGCCCTTCAAGATAGGTGTGGAGCTCCTGGGCGATGCCGGGGAAGGCCCTAAAGCGCTCTTTATATACGAACGGGACGGGCATGCTCAGCCCTTCACACTTGAAAATCTTCCGGATTCAACCTGGAAATTTGTGCATATAGAAGAGACTTTAGGCGATGAAGACGGGCTACTAACCGTCTATACTCCTGATGGGAATGATGTTACGTTTGACCTGGCGGAAACGCTACGGGAGACGCCTCGGGCGCTTTTGTTGGTGGTGAGCGAGCCTGAGGCTCAGTTTCTGACGCGAGCCCATTATCTACAGGAATTACGCGACTATCTTGCGGCCGGGGGTGTGGAGATGTATGCATTTGTAGGTGCATATGGAGATTCGTTTGACAGGTGGGTGCGCCTGACGAGGCCTAATTTCCCCGCCTATGAGGCTGAGGACACGTCTCTGAAGATGCTCGTGCGCGGGTCGGCAGGCGTGGTATATCTTCGGAACGGTAGGATTGTGTGGAAATCAACGCTCGGAGCGCTCAGCCCCGACCTGCCCGGCTCGGAAGATAATGCAGCCGAGGTTATGGATTCTATAAAACCAATAGACTCCGGGGCTTCAATGCTGTGGATTACGGGCATTTATCTTGCGGGGATGCTCGTGGTATACGGGCTGGGGCTTTCGCCTAAAGTGCTGAGACTTCTGCGCCGAATGGCGGGAGGAGATAAAAAAGTTTGCGAAAGTTAAGTAAAAGCCGTAAATTTGTGATTGAAAATGAAACCGGAAAGCGACACTGCGCTGACGACAGAGCTGCACAATCGCGGAATGCGTGCCACACCCGAGAGGCTTGCTATCTACGGCGTGCTTGAATCGCGCGGGAGCCGCCCCATGACGGCGCGGCAGATTGCAGAGGCAGTGGCGGAGACCGGGCTGAACATCAAACGGGCGACGGTGTATAACACCCTCGGGACGTTTATGGAAATAGGCATTGTCCGCCGCAAGATGATAACGCCGTCCGGGACCGGCAGCCCCGTAGGAGGCTATGTTCTCGCGGGCCCGGAAACGGGCGTGCAGCGGCAGAAACTGACCGTTGAGCTTGCGCTGACGTGCAGGGTGTGCGGTCGAGTGAAGGTGGCCCGCGACAGCGAGCTGAGCAACTACGTGAGGCGACACCGCTTCACGGGGTTTGACACTGCGGGAGGCACGGCCGATATCCAGATAAGCTGCATCTGCAACCGCTGCCTCCGGGCAGCTGCGGAGAGGGGCAAGCCGAGCCAACAGAAATAAACAACAAACTACTAAAAAAATAAACCAATATTCCAGCAGACATGAAAGTTGACGTTCTCTTAGGCCTCCAGTGGGGCGATGAAGGCAAAGGCAAAGTGGTGGATGTACTGACGCCCGGATACGACATCGTGGCCCGCTTTCAAGGCGGACCCAATGCAGGCCACACCCTTGAGTTCGACAATCATAAATACGTCCTGAGGTCGATTCCTTCGGGGGTGTTCCAGAGCGGACAGACAAATATTATCGGCGGCGGCGTGGTTCTTGACCCGGTGCTGTTCCGGGAAGAGGCCGAGGCGCTTGAGAAATCGGGCGTTGACCTGAAAAAGGTGCTGAAGCTCGGGCGAAAGGCTCATCTGATCATGCCAACGCACCGGATGCTCGACGCTGCGGGCGAGAAGGCCAAAGGCGACAAGAAGATCGGCACTACCGGCAAGGGCATCGGGCCGACCTACACGGACAAAATATCGCGTAACGGCATCCGCCTGGGCGACACTGAACGCGCCGACTTCGCGGAGCGCTATGCCGCAGCCCGCAAGCGCCACATCGAAATGCTCAAGGGGCTTGGCGCCGAACCTGAAGCCGAGGCCCTGGCAGCTGCGGAGAAGACCTGGATGGAAGCTGTGGACTATCTGCGCGAATTCGAGTTCATCGACACGGAGCACTATCTGAACAAGGCTCTGACCGATGGGAAGAAGGTGCTGTGCGAGGGAGCGCAGGGCACGATGCTGGACGTGGACTTCGGATCGTATCCTTTTGTAACGTCGAGCAATACGGTAACAGCAGGGGCATGCACGGGTCTGGGCGTTGCTCCCAACCGCATCGGGGATGTTTATGGTATTTTCAAAGCCTACTGCACGCGCGTGGGCGCCGGGCCTTTCCCGACCGAGCTCTTCGATGAAGACGGCAAACTGATGCGCGACCGCGGGCATGAATACGGGGCTGTAACGGGCCGCGAACGTCGCTGCGGATGGATTGACCTCGTTGCGCTGCGCTATGCCATTATGGTGGACGGGGTAACGAAACTGATAATGATGAAGAGCGATGTGCTCGATGTTTTCCCTGAAATCAAGGCATGCACGGCGTATCGCCTGAAGGACGGAAGCGTGGTAACGGAATTTCCTTTCAGCGTGGAAGGAGAGATCGAACCTGTGTACACGAGCATTCCCGGCTGGATGACGGACATGAGCGGCATGAAGAGCGAGGATGAGCTGCCGGAAAAATTCCTGGACTACGTGGCCTTCCTTGAAAAGGAACTGGGCGTGCCCGTGGAGATTCTCTCGGTTGGTCCGGACCGTGAACAGACCATCGTGCGCAAGCGTTCGTAAACTACGGAAACAACATACTAACATCAAAAATACAACAATCTCCTCCAACTATGGCAAAGGTCAAACCATTCCGCGGCCTGAGACCGCCGCGCGAGCATGTAGAAGAAGTTGCGTCGCGCCCTTACGACGTGCTGAACAGCGAAGAGGCCCGGGCAGAAGCCGAGGGCAATCCGAAATCGCTCTATCATATCATCAAACCGGAAATCGACTTCGAGCCGGGTAAGGACGAGCATGCGCCCGAGGTGTATGATAAGGCTGTGGCAAACTTCCAAGCGTTTCAGGACAATAAGTGGCTTGTTCAGGACGAGAAGGAGCACTACTATATCTATGCGCAGACGATGAACGGGCGGACGCAATATGGCATCGTGCTTGCGGCCAATGTAGACGACTACATGGAGGACCGCATAAAGAAGCATGAGCTGACGCGCCGCGACAAGGAAGAGGACAGGATGAAGCACGTGCGCGTGAACAACGCGAACGTGGAGCCTGTGTTCTTCGCGTTTCCGGACAATGAGGTGCTCGAAGGTGTGATCAAGGAAGTGGTGAAGGGCACGCCGGAGTATGATTTTACAGCACCTGACGGCTTCGGACATCACTTCTGGGTGATCGATTCGCCTGAACTGACGGCGAAAATCACGGAGGAATTCGCGAAGATTCCTTCGCTCTACATTGCTGACGGGCACCACCGCACGGCAGCTGCGGCATTAGTGGGCCACGAAAAGGCGAAGGCTAATCCGAATCACTCCGGCGAGGAGGAATACAATTACTTCCTTGCCGTGGCTTTCCCGGCTTCGCAGCTTAAAATCATCGACTATAATCGCCTTGTGCGCGACTTCAACGGCATGTCGCCGGCGGAGTTCCTTGAAAAGCTGGAGCATAATTTCGTTGTAGAGGACAAAGGCACCGAGCCTTATACTCCGGCGAAGCTGCACAATTTCGCGCTCTATATGGGCGGCCGTTGGTATTCTCTGACGGCTCGACCCGGAACTTACGATGATTCGGACCCGATAGGAGTGCTTGACGTTACGATCAGCTCGGATCTCATTCTTCGCGACCTTATCGGCATCACGGACCTACGCAGCGACAAACGGGTGGATTTCGTGGGTGGCATCCGCGGTCTCGAGGAACTGAAGCACCGCGTTGATTCGGGCGAGATGGCATTTGCGCTGGCTCTGTATCCGGTATCGATGGAGCAGCTGATGGCAATCGCAGACACGGGCAATATCATGCCTCCGAAAACAACGTGGTTTGAGCCCAAACTCCGCTCGGGGCTCGTGATCCATAAATTGGATTAATAGCCTCGGATTAAGCAAAAAATCGGGGTGTCGGACCATAAATTATCCGACGCCCCGAAATTTTTGTAAATTGGATTCTTTGGGACTATTGGATGGCATTGTATTCGGCGTCTGATACGGGTTCGAGCCAGATGTTTTCGGATGCTTCGCCGGGGACTGCGAATGCGAGATGGGCGAACCATGAATCTTTAGCGGCTCCATGCCAATGCTTGACGTTGGCAGGAATGTTGATGACTGTTCCGGGAAGAATCTCGACGGGTTCTTTTCCATCTTCCTGATACCACCCGCGGCCGGCGACACCGACAAGCATCTGCCCCCCACCCTTCGCTGCTTTGTGGATATGCCAATTGTTGCGGCAACCGGGTTCGAACGTTACATTTGCAAAGGAGATCTGGTCGGTGGAAATTTGGGCAAGGTAGCTGTTACCTGTGAAATACTGTGCATAAGCCGTGTTGGGCTCTCCGATGGGGAAAATCATCGTGCGGGCAAAGGCGGACTTGGCATCCTCGGCCTTTATGTCGTCGTTCCACACGTCTTTTGCAAGGCGGAATGCGGCCCAAGCTTTGGGCCAACCGGCATAGAAGGCGAGATGTGTGAGAATTTCGGAGATTTCCGTGCGCGAAATCCCGTTCTTTCTTGCTTCCTGAAGGTGGTATATGAGAGATGTGTCAGTGATGCCCTGGGAGATTAGGGAAACAATTGTAACGAGACTGCGGTCGCGGAGGGAAAGAAGATCGTTTCGGCTCCACACTTCTCCGAACAGGATGTCGTCGTTGAGATGTGCAAACTCAGGTGCGAACTCGCCGAGCTGCTGCCGTCCGGCGGTCTGAACTATTTTCTGCTGTGCCATAACTGGGGTTGAGGATACTGTGATGCTTAGTATAAGAGGGAGAAATATGCGCTTCATTTAACGTGGTTAAGTTTAGAGTCCGTAGGCAAAGTTACGAGATATTCTCCTAACCAATTTGAATTTTTTTCGTAAAAGCTAACCAATTTCTACTTATCGGATGCAAAAGGAGCGCCTCCGTGTGATGGACGGTAGCGCTCCAGTATTTTGAATATGCGGATTAGCGAAGTTTCAGCGTCTGGCCTGGTTTCAGCTTGGATTTGGTGGTGAGGCCGTTGAGGCGGCAAAGGCGTGAAACGGTCGTGCCGTTGCGGCTTGCGATCTTGCTGAGAGAGTCGCCGGAACGAACTTTGTAGGTTGCGGAAGCTGTGGTGCGACCGGAAGTTTTGCCCGTAGGATTCACGTAGGGCTTAACGGGATTTGCCTTACGATATTCGGCTGCATATCGGCTGTTCTCTTCGGGAGAGAAGTTGCGCGCATTCTGATATGTGTTCTTATCGAAGGTGTAGGTGTCGGTGTGGGTCGTCTGGTTCGCGAAGTCGAAAATGGCGCAGGGATTGATGGCATAGCCCATGTAGCGGGTTTCGAAGTGAAGGTGAGGACCGGTGGAACGGCCTGTGTTGCCACCGAGAGCGATCGGGTCGCCTGCCTTTACATACTGGTCGGGCTTTACGAGGAATGCGGATAGATGGCCATAAACGGTCTCAAGATCGTTGGTGTGGCGAATCACGACGTAGTTGCCATATCCGCGGCGCTCGAAATTGGTGATGCGGACACGGCCATCGAAAGTAGCGCGAATCGTATCGCCGATATTCACTTTGATATCCACACCTTTATGCATACGTTTAAAGCGTCTGCGATAGCCATATGGGGATGTGAGATAACCGGGATGAGGCATGGAGAACTTCCGTACGTCGATTTCGATTCGGTCGGGTACATCCATATTTGCGTAGCAATTGACGCGGCCGGATTCCCAGCCTTCGGTGTAGATATCGTACTCGGGCTCTTCTTCTTCGTTGAAGAGAGATTCTAGATATTTGGTAGTATTATCGACTTGAATACCGGCGTTTCCTTGATTTGCAAGAAGCTTGTCGTGCTGGGTCTGGTGCTGTCCGGGGAGTCGGAAGTCCTGCGCCGATGTGCCGAAAGCTCCTCCCATTATCAGGAGAGCGGCAAAGAGTGTGTTTTTGAGGTTGTTTATGAGGGACATTTTAGTTTTCCGTGGCGGTGCTTTATATAAGTTTGTGTAAGAGAGATTGTAGATTCGATATAAAAGTATTTCAGTCCATCTCGTCGGGAGAGTAAATTGCAGGAACGGTAACCAGTCCGTAATTGAAAATTTCTTCGGGACGGAAGAAACGGTTGATTTCGATCTTGGCATTTTCTACCGAATCGGATGCATGCACGAGATTCTCCTGGCCGCTCATTCCGAAGTCGCCTCGGATAGTTCCGGGGACGGCATTACGGGCATTTGTGGCGCCGGTCATTGCTCTGACAACTGCGACTGCATCCTTACCTTCGAGGACCATGACGATAACGGGAGTGGCGGTCATCGACTTGACAAGGAGAGGAAAGAATGGACGGTCGACCAGATGGGCGTAATGCTCGCGAAGGATTTCTTCGCCGAGCTGCATCATCTTAATACCTGCAATTTTGAGTCCTTTACGCTGATAGCGCTCGATAACATCGCCGACGAGACTGCGCGAAATCGTCGAAGGCTTCAAAATTACAAAGGTCTGTTCCATTTTTTAAGTGCAGATTAATGATGATAAAAGACGTGTCTGATGAGAGAGACAGGCTAAGATTTCGAGCGCGAGGCGTGGCGGAAGAGTGTGCGGGAGACTTCCTTTGCCTCGAAAGCTCTTTCAAAGTTAATAATTTTGAGGCTTTTTTGAAAGTCCGGGGCATTAAAAAAAGCTAAATTTTTCTTGAAAACGCTTTAATTACTACCGTAAAACACTAATAATTAAGGAATATCATAAATACATGTTGTATAACATATTTCCAAATGAGAACAATTTTGGTCTGCACACATTTGAATAATGTGTACCCTTATAAGGACCAACGCGTGCCACGCGCGCGCGAAACGCTATTAAAAATCAATCCGAACAGAGTGTCGAAAATATGAAATATGAATTCGAGGGTGAATATGCCCAAGCTCCCTACAACGATCTACTTGCTATATATGCATCGAGTTTTGCCGACAACTTCTCACTTCCGGCCGTAACCGACTATTCCACGGGGAAAACCCTGACGTATGGTGCCTTCGCCCAGCGAATAGCCCGGCTGCATCTATTTTTCGAAGCAACCGGCGTGAAGCCCGGAGACAAAATTGCGCTTTTGGGAAAGAACAATCCAACGTGGGTAGTAACGTTCATGGCGACTATCAGCTACGGTGCGGTGATTGTGCCTATCCTCTCGGATTTTACTCCCGCTGACGCCACACATATCATCAACCACTCTGATGCAGTGATGCTTTTTGCAAGCGATTCGCTCTGGAATGAATTGCGACTTGATGATTTTCCCGAGCTGAGATGCGTCGTTTCCATAGACCAACGAAAAGTAGTGGCCGAAAATCCGAAAGCCTTCCACTGGCTCGGGAAGGGCAACCGGACCTATTCGTCGGTGGTGCGCGGCCTTACGCGTCGCTTCCGTAAATGCTATCCCAACGGCTTCTCCGCCTCCGACATCCATTATCCCAAAATCGATGGCTCGAAAACTGCGGTAATAAATTACACGTCTGGCACTACGGGCTTTTCGAAAGGCGTGATGCTGAGCCTTGACAATCTTCGGGGAAATGTGGTATTCGGAATCCGGTCGCGTCTGCACTATCAGGGCTCACGCGCTCTGTCGTTCCTGCCGCTTGCCCATGCATACGGTTGTGCATTCGACATGCTGGTGCCATTAGCAGTCGGAACACACATCACTCTTTTCGGCCGCATCCCGTCGCCGGCCCTGCTTGTAAAAGCCATGAACCAGGTGAAGCCGTCGCTCATCATCTGCGTGCCTCTGATACTCGAGAAAATATACCGCAACATGATAGTGCCCCTCATATCGAAGCCCTCTCTCCGGTGGGTCCTCGCGGTGCCCTTGCTTGACAAGGCTCTGTATGCGATGATACGCTCGAAGCTTGTGGAGGCATTCGGCGGGGCCTTCGAGGAAGTGATCGTAGGAGGAGCCGCGCTGAACCCTGAGGTGGAGGATTTCCTGCACAAGATACACTTCCCATTCACGGTGGGATACGGCATGACCGAATGCGGGCCTCTAATCAGCTATACGCCGTGGCGCCGCTTTGTGCCCACTTCGGCAGGTCGCACGCTGAGCAACATAATGGAAGCAAAAATTCTCCGCGACGAGACGCTTCCGCTGGCCGAGGGCGAAATGCCCCAAGGCGAAATAATGGTGAGGGGTCTCAACGTGATGCAAGGCTATTACAAGAACCCTGATGCAACAGAGGCTGTGCTCGAAGAAGACGGCTGGCTCCACACTGGCGACATGGGCTCGGTGGCCGATCCACATGGGCGCACGATTTATATCCGTGGCCGCTACAAGACAATGATACTTAGCGCAAACGGCCAAAACATATACCCTGAGGAAATCGAAGCTAAACTCAGCAATATGCCTTACGTGAACGAGTGTCTTGTCGTGGACCGCGACGGGCATCTCTACGCTCTGGTTTATCCCGATCCGGACAGCACGGAAAATATGAGCCCGCAAGAATTGGCTGAAAACATGGAAGCAAACCGCAAGGACCTCAATTCGATGCTGGCTCCATATGAACGTATCGAAGGAATAGAGATTCAACCCGTGGAGTTTGAGAAAACACCGAAGCGCTCAATCAGGAGATTCCTGTATAAATAAGAGGTACAGCAAAAAGCATGAGGGCGTGAGATTTTCGTAATGCAATCTCACGCCCTCGGTGTTTTATAATGAAAGTTTCGCCTTCAGGGAAACGCACCTGAAGCACGTTCCCCTGAACGGGTGGATTTCTTAGTTTGCCGGAACGACTGTTACGCCGGTTGCGGTGTTGCTTGCCGGGAGAGCCGAGCCGAAGAGCTGTCCATAGATTTCGCCGATGGTGGCGGGAACGGAGCTTTCATAAGCATTCGTGAGGCTCTGAGTCACGCTCGTGTCTTCCACCTTGTTGTTCTCGTAGACAGTGTGGTTTGTGGCACCGCTCTGATTCATGTTGCAGACACCGCCGAACATACCGCCAACTTTGGCGTATCCCGTAACGGAAGCGCCCTTTACGGTGCAGTTCTGCACGTCCATGCCGTATTGTGTGATGCCGATGAGGCCACCGACGTTGTTGCCACCATCATATTCGCCATCGGCGCCCATTGCGGGGACGGAAAGAATCGTTGCGCCGTCGATAGTAACACCCGAAACGGTAACGTAGGAAGAACCCTTGTCGGCTTTGCCGATGAGACCGCCGGTGTAAGCAGTGCCGGTAACTTTGATGTCTTTAAGCGTAAGATTCTTGATTACGGCGCCGCCGGAAACGAGGCCAAAGAAGCCGGCTGCGGTCTTAAAGTCCGTGACCACGGTCGTGAAGTTTGATACGGTATGGTTCCCGCCATCGAAAGTGCCCATGAAGGGAGCGTTCACAGCAGCTGCGGAGCCACCGGTGTTTACAAACATACCCATGGGAGCCATTTCCTTGCCTGCAAAGTCAAGATCGGAAGTGAGGGTAATGGTCTTGCCCTGGAAAGAATTGCCGGAATTTACAGCATCGACTACAGCAGCGTAAGTGTCGGCATCACCAACAGAGATGTTGCCGGAAGCATCGGGAGCGTAAACCTTTACTACGACATCCGTAGCGACGTTTCCTTCGCCGGGGGTTGCGCCGCCGACAAGACGTCCGAAGAGTTGTTCGGCCTGCGGAGCGCGGGGAGCGCCATCGTAGTTATCATATCCGAGCTGATTTGCGATGACCGTGCAGTTTTCGGCTTTGTTGTTCGAAACGTAAACTCCGGACTGATTGAGCGTACCTGCAATAGCACCAACCGTGCGATAAGCCTTGAGTGTAAGATTGCTGACGGTGCAACCGGTGATGGAGGCACGAGGCTCGGCGCTGAGATAACCGGTGATACCGCCGACGTTGTTGCCGTCGTCGTACTTTCCCGAAGGCATAAGCTGAGGAGTGGAAACAACCGTACCGCCGTCGACAGTGCAGTTTTCGAAGTAGCCGCAAGTAGCGTCGCCTGCAAATGCACCGGCTTTGAAATTACCGGACACATTAACGTCCTTGAGCGTGAGGTTCTTAATCCAGCCACGGTTGGAAGCCACCAGACCGGCAGCACCGGGGTCGCTGACGGTGAGATTGGATATCGTGTAGCCGTTGCCATCGATAGTGCCCGAGAAGTAAGTGCCGCGTGCAATGGGAGTGAATGCAACATCGGTCATGTCGAGATTGGCACCGAGCTTGATGGTGTAACCGCTGTAAGCACCGGCCTTACCGTCGGACTGCGAGCTGATCCACTGCAGGCCTACGGGAGTGAGGACTGTATAGGTTTTTGTTGTCGAATCGAGCATCACGCCGGGAGCAACAAACTCGCTGAGGTCGTATTCATTTTCGCCTTCGTATGCAGGATTGATTTCGACGTTGAATATTGCGGGGTTGGTGAGCAGTGCGCCATAGATATTGGTGCGGTAGTTGCGCTGCACGGGCACACCACCGAAGGTAACGGGTGCACTTGCATCCGGAGAGAGGTTGTAGGTAACGTCTACCGTCTGCTTGTCGGCAGGCATGAGGACATAAGCCATAGCGAGATACTTGCATCCTTCAACAGGGAAGGCCTCGTCGCTGCCGGGGATGGCGTTAAGTTTAAATTCAGCGGTAGCATCGCCGGAAACTTCACCACTCATGAGATCGAAGGTCGAATAGGAGGCGACTGTGAGAGTTGAAGAGGCCACGTCTATTCCTGCCGCTGTGGCTTCGGCGAAGTCGGTGGTGCCGATGTTGATCTGAGCGAAGGGGCGTGTGAGGATGTAAGTTTCGTTCACGGAGCCTTTCACCTGATAGCCGGAGACGGATTTATAGAAGCCGTCGAGCTGCTCGTTGTTGGCGGTGAAGGCATCGGATGAGTAGTCGATGGTAACGGCCTGGGTGGCTGCATCGAATTCATAAGGCGCCGATGGGTTCTGTGCCCAGAAGACGAAGTCGTAGGTCTTTCCGGTAACGAGTGTCGTGGACACCGTGGTCTTGAGCCCGGAGAACGTTTCGGAGCCTGTGAGAAGCGGGGTTTTGGTTCCGGTTTCATAAATGGCCCACGAAAGGGCGGTTGCTGTGGTGCCGTCGGAATAGGCACGCGAGCCGATAGTGGAAGGGAGCGAAGTGGTGAAAGAAATTTTCACTTCTTCTCCGCTATTGCCGGGAGTAAAATCATCGTTTGTACAGGATGAAATGACCAGCCCTACTGCAAGAAAAGCTAAAAGATTGTTTTTCATGATATATGGACAGAGTTTTAGAGTAGGATTGAAGAGGAGGGAGATGTTCCTCCTCTTCACTTATTTGTCGGCCCGAGGCCGGGGTAGAGTTTTATTGAGCTGCGGTGCCGATGCCCCAAACGTAAGGAGCGTCGTCGGCAAGAGGAATGTATTCCAGAGGGGCTACGGGATTGTAGACCTTAGCGGTAACGTGGTTGTAAGCCTTACCGGAATATTTGCCACCCTTGATGATGATGGAGCCGTGTTCCATGCTCGTGTCATTATCGCCGCAAACCACGCAGCTTGTGCCCTGAGCAAGGCTGCTGCGATTGTTGGGAGTGCTGAAGTCGCCATCAATAATCGTAACGGTGGCTCCACCTGTAACGTAGAGCGCATAGAAAGCATCAGTCTTGCCGGGAGTGTTTATGGTGTAGTACTTACCACCATCGATCGTTACTTCGATTGGCGAACCGGGAGAAACAGCACCCTGAATACCCTTGACTTCGCAATTTGTGAGGGTAGCCTTCGAACCAAAGAGGCGCATAGCGTATGCCCAGGCCTTACCGTTGTTCGTGTTGGAAGAAGTAGATTCGAAATAGCTGTCGGTCAGAGTGACTGTACCGGTAGCTGTGGTGATTCCCATACCGCAAAGGCAGAACATACCTGAGATAATGCGCGAGTTAGAAATAACGAGGTTGGCATCGTTCCAATAAGAAATTGCAGAGCTGTTGTAGGGCTCACCGTTTGCGGCACTCCCATGGTAGTGGTAATCGGGATCGTTGATTAGGGTCATGTTCTCGATTGTGAGCGTACCGGAGTTCATGTGGATGAGGCTCTTGTATGAACCGTCGGGTTTGGGTTCGCCAACATTGGTAATGACTCCGCCTACAACGGTGATATCACCGTCGGCGCGTGAAACGGTCGAAGCAGAAGCCGTGCCACGGATGGTAAGGTCGTCGTTGCCCGTAAAGTGAGCACCGTTGCCGAGCTGGATTTCTGAGCCTTCGCCGAGAGTGATTGTCTTGGGCGAATTATTGACGAGCGATTCGGTTGGAACAGCCGTCATGTCGATTGTGGTGCCGTCGGGAATTTCAACTTCCGAAACGGCAGGATTTGCCAGAGCGTTCGTAACCTCTTCGGGTGTTGTAGCCACCACACTGTATTCAAGGTCGGTTCCGGCATAATCGGGTTTAATTTCAACGTTGAAAATCGCGGGATTGGTGAGAAGCGCGCCGTATATATTTGTGCGATAGTTTCGCTGAACGGGCACACCGCCAAAGGTAACGGGCTCGCTTGCATCGGGTGAAAGGTTGTAAGTAACGTCGACCGTCTGCTTGGCTTCGGGCATGAGAACATAAACCATAGCAAGATACTTGCAACCAGCAATGGGGAAGGCTTCCTCGGTGCCGGGCATGGCATTGAGCTTAAACTCGGCAGTAGCATCGCCGCTGACTTCGCCTTGCATAAGATCGAAGGTCGAATAGGAGGCGATAGTAACTGTGGAAGCTGCCACGTCAATACCGGCAGCAGTAGCCTGGGTAAAGTCGGTGGTGCCGATGTTGACCTGAGCGAAGGGACGCGTGAGGGTGTAGGTTTCGTTCACGGAGCCCTTCACCTGATAGGCGGAGACGGCCTTATAGAAACCGTCGAGTTGCTCGTTGTTGGCGGTAAAGGCTGCGGAGGAGTAGTCTATGGTTACGGTCTGGGCAGCTGCGTTGAATTCGTAGGGAGCCGAGGGGTTCTGGGCCCAGAAGACGAAGTCGTAGGTCTTGCCGGTTACGAGTGTTGTGGACACCGTGGCTTTCAGGCCCGAGAAAGTTTCGGATCCCGTGAGAAGCGGAGTTTTGCTTCCGGTTTCATAGATGGCCCATGAAAGAGCTGTTGCGGTGGTGCCGTCGGAATAGGCACGGGAATCGATCGAGGCTGGAAGACTGGCTGTGAAGGAGACAGTGGCCTCTTCTCCTGCAACCGGCGCAGTGCGCGGGTCGTCGCCGGAGCAAGCTGTCAGAAACATACAAGCTGCAAGGAGTGTGAAAAGACTTTTGTTCATAATGCGGTTATTAAATTGTTGTGTTATAAGTTATCTGATTGTGGTTTTCAGTATACGAAGATATTGTACTCTCCTTCGAATTCGGGATTGATGCCGAGGGCGCCCCCGCTGTTTGTGGTGAGGAAAGTGCCTCGGACTTCCGTTAGTTTGGAGCGCTTGAGGGGCACATTGAATGGGGCGGTAGAAGCCACGAGTTCGCCATCGGAATAATATATCTCCAGAGCCACGGAGACCGTGGATTCGCCTCCGTTGATGAAGACGTAGTCGAAACACACTTCGGCTTCGTCGTCGGAAATCTGAAGCAGGGCCGACTTATAGCTGACACCGGTCCAGGAGTCGGCGGGGCGGTTTGTGAACATATTGAACGAACACGGGAGATACTGAGAGTAAATCACCCGGACAGAGTACTCAGAAAGATCGAGCGCACGCGAGGCATCTTCGGCTCCCGGAGCTTGCGCAGCACTGAAGGCCGACCGGCGGCTATCGAACTGTTGTTTTATAAATTCGGCAAGGTCTGTGGAGATGAAGCGGTATTTCGCCAGAGGACGCTCCATCCGGACTGTTCCTTCAACAATTATCTCGCGGTTGCGGGAGAGAGAATATTCGGGACCGTAATCGACCTTCGCATCCAGAGAGCCACAAAAGGCATCGCGGAAATCATCGTCGCCAACATAATCATTCCGGTTGGCAATAATGATTTCGGAAAAATCGGAAGTATCGTAGAACAAATCCACAGCTTCGTCATGGCCTACGTAATCGGCCCACACGTATATGCGATAGTCGCCGGGAGGAACTGGAAGCTCGAAATCGGCATCGAGCCCATGAGCCCGAGGCACCGTGCGGACGAAGGAGTGTTCGGCGCTGCGCGAATATTCGCCGGTGCGAACAGCCGGATAGAGATTAATGATGTATCGAATATCGTACTCCGGGCTTCTGCCACTGCGTGAACGGGCTTCGGAGAGCGAACCGTTCTCGTAAAAGACCTCTTTGAAGATAGGGAGATCGGTATCGAAGCGGAGATGAAGGAGATACTTGCAATCCACCTTCTCGGGTTCATCCACAGGGAATTCGTGCACATCGCAGGCTACGAACACAAGGGCCGGAAGGAAGAGAGCCATAATGGTCCGGACAAGGCGAAGGATTGCGCGGGACGAAGTCATAGCGAACGCCCTCCCCGGCTATTGAATGTGAACACAAGCGATAGAGCAAACTGATCGATGCCGAAGTAAGTCTTGCGGACCGTATCGTAGAGTGCGCCGTTAGGCACATTATAGAAGCGGTTGTAGTCGAGGGAATAGACGCCTGCGCCAAGGGATGCTTCCGCGCGCCATCGACCATTGCGGCTTATGGGCATTCTGAATCCTATGCCGAGGCCACCCCCAAGGGCAGGATGAACACCTCCGCGATCCTGATAGCGCCATTCTCCGCTGCTAAGAGCATAATTATATGACACCATTGCCACATGGGCGTCAAGGAAAAATCCATTGCCGCCGTCGCGGAACCAGTAGCGGACTTCGGGACGCAAGGAGAAGGTGCGGAATTTGCGCGTGGACTTGAGATAGTTCCACGCGGAGTAGTAGAGCGAGGCGGAAGCTGACCACCGACACGCAAACTGCCACTCGGCAGAGGCATTGGCGATGAACATTCCCAAGGCCGGGAGATTAGTGCGGACCGACCAGAAGCGACGGCATGGCACCGGGACCTCGTCCTGAGGCTCGGCCGTGGCAATCGCGGCAGTGTCGGGCAAGACAACATCTTCGACAGCTACAAGTTCCAATTCCTCTTCATCGGGTTCGAAGGTTTCCTCGTGCGTTTCTATCTGCCGGAGCTTGAGGAAGACAACATAGGCCAGACGCAGACGGGGGAAGTAATCGCTTGCGAGTGTGCGCCACACGCGACCGCCATCCATAGCCCGAAGTTGGCGCATGCGGCGATCGACAGCCGCGGGGTCGTCGTCATCACCCAAGGCAATAACAGCAAGTACATTCGGGGCGTCCTCCCAATCGGACATGCGCAGCATCTCGCGGAAGGCCTCCCAAGGAATAGTGCTCTCCACCGAACCAAGGATGCTGTCGGGAAGATTGCCTCGCTGCATCACCCAGGAGCGGAGCGATTCCACGCGCTTCGCGGCAAGAGATGTGTTGAGGAGCTGCCCTCCGTCCGGGGAAGCGGAGCCGCGGAATGAAACTTCGAGGAGTTCGAGCGTGGAATCCGCAGCGACTTCGTCGAGGAGGATTTCTATGACGCGCAGATTGTGGGCATTATTGGAATAGTCGCGAACGATTCGATATTCATTAATAGGGAAGTCGACGTGAATTTCCGCCTTAACAGGTTCGTCGGCCGGAACACGGAACGGCAGGAGCACAGCCATAAGAACAAGGGCCAACAAGACATTGGCGCGGAAGAACTTGATATGACGAGTTCCTGTTACCATATTTAATGTTCCATACCTTATCCGGAGAGAGCACTGCAGCAGGTCCGGATAAGGCTTTATAGAGGAAAGAGATTAAAATTTTAGATTGACTTTGCAAAAATATGCAAATAATTTTATACAGCAATAAAAATTTTTCATGTTCTGCAACATATTCTTGGGAACGGGGTCTTACGTCGCTTTCTTTGGTAGGTTAGGGAAACATCCGGGAGATAGACAACACTATTTATACACAGTCTAAATAAAATAAAACATGTAGAAATAATGTGTTTCACGAAAAATTGTGGCTAAATGAGGCGCGGGGAGCATGCAAAACACAGGAGGGGCAAATGCGTGGAACAACGGAGCACATTAGTAACGAATTGATATTATGAATAATAAAAGGGCGAAGAAAACAATTTCAGGCGTCCGAACAAGGCAAAAAGATAATATACTGAAATCAAAACACTTGTAGTTTTTTCAAAAAAAACAAGAAAAAAGCGGTTTGTTTTTCAACATTTTTTTTCGGAATTTTGCAACGTCAGTCGATCACCTCGGTCGCAGACCAATCATTTTTATTCTTTTACACATCTCCTCAAAAAACTCTTTCCCGCATCTCTCAAAAAGTTGCGCTCTCCTCTTACCCCCCTCCTCTACCCCTATGCCACCACGCACCCACCAAGAGCTTTGGGCTGAATGTTGCGCCTATATCCGCGACGTCATTGAGCCAATACAATACGACACCTGGTTTCGGGACATTACTTCTGTAAAGTTCGAAAACGGCGTGCTGGAGCTTCTTGTTAAATCCGGATATTTTGCCGACCAGCTTGAGGAGCGTTTTGTGAAGGTGCTCAAGTCGGGCATCAACAAGGTCTATGGCCCGGGGGTTCAGCTCTACTACGTATATAATACGGTAAAGAACGACAACAGCTCGGCCGTAACGCTGAAATCGGCAGCTCCGTCGCCGGTGATTATGGCACAGAGCACGGCTCAGCCGGCAAACCCCTTTACAGCAAAGGACAACAAGCCTATAGAATCGCACCTGAACCCTCGATACACCTTCGAGAACTATTGCCTCTCGAACAGCAATAAAATCGCGGGCTCCATAGGCGAATCCATTGCCGACAATCCTTCGGTAAAGACCTTCAACCCTCTATTTGTGTTCGGACCTACGGGTGTGGGCAAGACCCACCTCATCCAGGCTATAGGCATCCGCCTGAAAGAACACAACCCGGAGAGCCGCGTACTTTACGTAACGGCCCGCCTCTTCGAGAGCCAGTTCACGGCCGCTCGCGCCAAGGGAGAAATCAACAGCTTCTTCCACTTCTATCAGCGAATCGACACACTGATTATCGACGACGTGCAAGACCTCCGGAACAAGCCTGCAACACAAAACACCTTCTTCCACATATTCAACCATCTGCACCAGAACAACAAGCAGATAATAATGTCGAGCGACTGCGCGCCGTCCGAAATGGAAGGACTGGAGGCACGCCTGCTGTCGCGCTTCAAGTGGGGCATGTCGGTGGCTCTCGACAAGCCCGACATCGAGCTCCGGCGCGACGTGCTTCGGCTCAAGGCCGAGCAGGACGGTCTATCGCTGTCGGACGAAGTGCTCGAATTCATAGCCGCTAACGTAACGGACAGTATCCGCGAGCTCGAGGGAATCGTGGTGTCGCTTCTGGCACATGCCACGGTGCTGAACCGCGAAATTACCGTAGACCTGGCGCGGGTGGTGCTTGCCAATGCCGTGAAGATGCCACGTCGGCAGGTGAACTTCGAGATGATTGCTCAGGCCGTGGCCTCGCATTACGGAATCGATGCCGACCTGCTCTTCACCAAGACACGGCGCCGCGAAATCTCCGATCCCCGTCAGGTGCTGATGTATCTTGCAAAGAAGATTGGCAAAATGTCGACGACAACGATCGGCAACCGCCTGTCGCGCACCCACGCGACCGTTATATACGGTTGCCGTGAGATTGAAGAACGCCTGAGTGTAGAAAAGAAACTGATGCAGGATATTCAGGCTATCGAA
>CAMWQB010000031.1 GCA_947176295.1 uncultured Porphyromonadaceae bacterium | reverse complement strand
GGCTTTTACAACAGAGGGCCGTGAGCGAATAGCTCACGGCCCTCTGTCTTTTAGCTTGGTATCAATCCTCAGTCGAAAACTGCTTGCGGTAGAAGACGAAGTTGCGACCGAGATATTTCTCGCGGACGATAGGATTTTGGGCGAGTTCTTCCGAGGTGCCTTGGAAAAGGATTCGACCTTCGAAAAGAAGGTATGCGCGGTCGGTGATGTGGAGTGTCTCCTGAGCGTTGTGGTCGGTGATGAGGATGCCTATATTTTTCTGTTTAAGGCGATAGACAATCTCCTGAATGTCTTCGACCGCAATAGGGTCTACGCCTGCGAATGGCTCGTCGAGCATGATAAACCGAGGGTCGATGGCAAGACAGCGCGCAATCTCCGTGCGTCGACGCTCGCCACCGGATAAGCGGTCACCGAGGTTTCGGCGCACCTTTTCGAGACGGAACTCGGAAATGAGACTTTCGAGTTTCTCCTGTTGATATTCCTTCGGGCGCCCTGTCATCTGAAGAACGGCACGAATGTTGTCTTCGACGGAAAGTTTGCGAAAGACAGATGCTTCCTGAGGTAGATAACCAATGCCGAGCTGTGCTCGGCGATACATAGGCAGAGAAGTTATGTCGAGGTTGTCGAGGAAAATCCGCCCTTGGTTCGGTCGGATGAGACCTACAGTCATGTAGAAGGTAGTGGTCTTTCCGGCGCCGTTAGGGCCGAGAAGACCAACAATTTCTCCTTGTTCGAGCTTGATGCTGACATGGTTGACAACGGTACGTTTTCCGTAGGTCTTCACCAGATTGTCGGTGCGCAGAGTTCCCATGGGCTCCGGCTCGGGCACAAGCGGCCTGTCATCTCCAAGAATCGCGCTCTGAAGAGTGAAAGGCGAGGGAATTTCTTTTCCGTGCTTGTCGGGTGAATCGTCGGCAGAGCCGAAAGGCAAGAGTATTTCCAAAGCAGTGAAGGGGGATATGGTTGCAGCGGAGCGTCAACGGTTCCGGCGCAAGCGCGATTCAATGTAGTCGGTAAGCAGAGTGATAGCCACGATGTTGCTGCCGCCCTGCGGCACAATCAGGTCGGCAAAGCGCTTGGAGGGCTCTATATACTGGCAGTGCATGGGCTTGAGGACATCCTGATAGCGGTCGATAACGATCTGAGGCGTGCGTCCGCGCTCAATGCAGTCACGAGCGATAACACGGATCAAACGGTCGTCGGCATCGGCATCCACAAAAACCTTTACGTCCATCATGGCCCTCAGGACGGGGTCGCAAAGGACAAGGATTCCTTCGACAATCACTACATCGGCAGGGCGTACTTCTACCGTCTCTTCCTGGCGTGTGCACGTAAGGTAGGAGTATGTGGGCATCTGGATGGTGTGGCCCTTGCGGAGCTCTTCGAGATGGCGCACAAGCAGGGGCCACTCGATGGCGGCCGGTTCGTCGAAGTTTATTTTGCTGCGTTCTTCCGGAGGAATATGGCTTGAATCCTTATAATATGAATCCTGCGGGATTACAGCCACCTCTCCGGCCGGCAGAGAGTCGATGATTTTGCGTACAACTGTGGTTTTGCCGGAACCGGTGCCACCGGCGATACCTATGACTATCATTTCTGTTTTGTTGTTCAGATGTTACTGTTTGCGAAATTACGAAAAAAAAGTGGTCTTCCAATAAGGAGACGGAAGATTTTTTGTATCTTTGTGGAAATATATGTCTACTGATAATCAAACTCGCCAATGAATACCCGGCCAAGTCATCACAGACCCCTGCTGAGCATCATCACGGTGTGCTATAATGCAGCCGACACAATACGTCCGACGCTCGAGAGCGTCGACCGTCAGGAGTTAAGCGATTCTCGCTCAGACTCCTACGAACACCTTATAATTGACGGAGCCTCGACCGATGGCACTCTCGATATTGTTGCAGACACGAAGAATCCCCGTCGCTACATAATGAGCGAACCCGACGGAGGCATCTATCTTGCTATGAACAAGGGGCTGAGCCAAGCCCACGGAGAATACGTGATGTTCCTGAATGCCGGCGACAGGCTTCACGGGACGAATGCATTAAGCCGGATAATGGATGCCGTGGGTGGAATTGTGCTTCCCGGAGTGATCTATGGGCAGACAGATATAGTCGACAAGGACGGTCGACGTATAGGCCCCCGCCACCTTCGCGCGCCTAAGGTTCTGAACCTTGGTTCGTTCAAGGAAGGTATGGTCGTATGCCATCAAGCTTTCATCGCCCTAACAAGGATTGCCGAGCCTTTCGACACGCGCTTCCGCTTTTCGGCCGACTATGACTGGTGTATCCGCTGTCTTCAGCATTCGCGCCGCAATATCTACCTGGGCGACGAACCTATAATCGACTATCTCAGCGAGGGCACGACGACCCGCAACCGCGGGGCATCGCTCAAGGAGCGCTTCAAGATAATGAGCCACTACTATGGCCCCGTGCCTACGCTGATCCGCCACATCGGATTTGTTTTCAGGCTGCTCGGAGCCCGCAAAGGCAGCCCGCGAAACTAAGAACGCCACCAAACCCATGTATCTCATAAACACGACTTTTCAAGCTGAGATGAGCGTTGCTCCTCAGTTTATAGATTATATCGACGCCTTCATCAAGCGCACGACCGAACTGAGCGCCCTACACTCGCCGGTGCTCAGCCGCTTCGACGCTCCTGCCGAAGAAGGGCAGGTAGCCACGGAAAGCTACGCCCTGCAGTTCCGCGCCCCGTCGCAAGCCGAATTGAAGAACTATGAAGAAACATTTCTCCCTATCCTCTTCAATGCACTTTACGGTGCGTTTGGGGAAAAGGTGATGTATTTCACAACCGTACTCGAAGTTATCCGCTGATGCTTGAAGCCGTTGAAAAAGCCGACCGAATAATCCTCGGCATCGACCCCGGAACGAACGTTACGGGCTTCGGCGTCCTGGGTATTTACGGGAAAACGCCCCGGATGATAAGTCTGGGGGTGATTGAGCTCTCGAAGACGGGCGACCACTACATGAGGCTGAGCCACATTCACAAGCGCGTTTCGGAACTTGTGAGCGAGTATCTGCCAGATGAGCTGGCAATTGAGGCACCTTTCTTTGGCAAGAACGTGCAGAGCATGCTAAAGCTTGGCCGTGCTCAAGGAGTGGCAATTGCAGCCGCGATAGCACGAGAGGTGCCTATAACCGAGTATGAGCCGAGGAAAATTAAAATGGCCATCACCGGCAATGGGGCTGCCTCGAAAGAACAAGTGTGCGAAATGCTACGTCGCATTCTCGACATTCCGGCAGAAGCATTGAGAACGAAACTCGATGCGACGGACGCTCTGGCAGCAGCGCTTTGCCACTTCTATGAATCGGGGAAACCCGCGGCGGCAAAAGGGCCGAAATCGTGGAAGGACTTCATTGCCCGAAACCCTGACAAGGTGTCGGGTCTTTAAATCGAATCTCGTCATACACAACAATACCAATGGACGAACTTAAAGAACTGGAAAGGCTCCGCAACGAGCTCCATCTCCATAACCACCACTACTACGTCGAAAATAATCCTCGCATCAGCGACCGTGAGTTCGACATCCTTATGCGACGGCTAGAAGAACTCGAAGCTCGGCATCCGGAGGCCTACGACCCTAACTCGCCTACTCAACGTCCGGGTTCGGACATAGCAAAAGGTTTCACACAGGCAGCCCACATATATCCGATGCTGTCGCTGGCAAATACCTATTCTATTGAAGAGGTTGATTCCTGGGTACAGAGTGTGGACAAACTCACAGGCGCCGCTCACACTGCATTGTGCGGTGAGCTGAAATTCGACGGCACAGGAATCTCCCTGATATATGAGCACGGAAGGCTTGTGAGGGCTGTGACGCGCGGCGACGGGGAGAAGGGCGACGATGTGACTACAAACGTCCGCACTATCCGCACCATTCCCCTTGTGCTCCACGGCGAAGGGTGGCCAGAGTTCTTTGAGCTCCGAGGCGAAATCGTCCTGCCGTGGGAGGCCTTCAACCGTCTGAACGCCCAACGCGAAGAAGCCGGAGAAAGCCTTTTTGCCAATCCACGCAATGCCGCGGCAGGAACACTCAAGCTCCAGAATTCGGCAGAAGTGGCGCGGCGAGGTCTTGATGCATATTTCTATTATCTTTTAGGCGAGGACCTCCCCTACACCACACATTTCGAGGCCATGGAAGCCGTGAGGTCGTGGGGATTCAAAGTGAGCGATGCCATGACCTTGCTCCATGACATTCCGGAGATGGATGCATACATCAGACATTGGGATGAGGCGAGGCATGCACTCCCCGTGGCAACGGACGGACTGGTTTTTAAGGTGAACAATCTTGCCCAACAGAGCGAACTGGGACTGAGGGCCAAATCGCCCCGATGGGCTGTGGCATATAAATTCGCTGCCGAGCGAGCACTCACGCCTCTGCGGTTCGTGAGCTTCGACGTAGGGCGCATGGGCATCATCACTCCTGTAGCCAACCTCGAACCGGTGCTGCTAAGCGGCACTATCGTGAAGCGAGCGTCGCTCCACAACGAGGACATCATGAATGCGCTCGATATCCATGAAGGCGATTCGCTCTACGTGGAGAAAGGAGGGGAAATTATTCCCAAAATTACGGGAGTAGATGCTGCCGCGCGGATTCCGGGAGCCATAAAGGTGAAGTTCGTGAGCCATTGTCCGGCCTGCGGCACTCAATTGGTGAGGGTCGAGGGCGAAGCGGCCTGGGTGTGTCCCAACAAGTGGGGTTGTCCTCCGCAGATTGTAGGCCGAATTGAGCACTTCGTGGGACGACGGATGATGAATATCGACGGTATCGGCGAAGAAACGGCCAAGGCTCTTTATGAAGCCGGATATGTGCGCAATTTCGCCGACCTGTATTCTCTCCGAGCCGAGCAGCTGCTGACGATCGAAGGCTTTGCCGAGAAAAGCGCCGAACGCGTTATCGATGGTATCCGCAGAAGCACGGAAGTGCCCTTCGACCGCGTGGTCTACGCTTTGTCCATACCGTTCGTGGGCGAAACAACAGCAAAAAAGATTGCCCGGTACGCCTGTTCGATAGACAGGCTCATGGCAATGTCGCGTCCTGAGCTGGAAGCGATAGAGGACGTAGGCCCCCGCATCGCCGAGAGCATTGCCGACTATTTTGCCACGCCTGTCAACCGCGAGGCCGTTGAACGCCTGCGAGCAGCCGGTGTGCAGATGGAGATGTCTGGCGACGCAGCCGCCGGCTCTCTAAGCGATTCACTGGCAGGAAAAACTATAGTGATAAGCGGGGTGTTCAGCAAACATTCCCGCGACGAATACAAACAACTCATCGAGCGGCACGGAGGCAAGAATGCAGGCTCTATATCGAAAAAGAGCTCCTTTGTCCTCGCTGGCGAAAACATGGGCCCGGCGAAACAGGAAAAAGCACAATCCCTTGGCGTGCCCTTGATGAATGAAGACGAATTTCTCAAACTGATTGGCGAACAGTGATTAAAGTCGCTCGAAGGAAAAGATGAAAATAATAGCAGACAGCAGCAACACGCGCACTGAATGGGTGCTTGTAGAGGGCACCGAAGTTGTGGAACGCGCGTTCACGACCAGCCTGAATCCGTTCTTCCTTTCCCGCCGCGAGATCTCGCACTGCATCCGTCTGGAACTCCCGGAGGCCTTTTTCAAGCGCAGATGGGAGCACGTGTGGTTCTACGGAGCAGGATGCAGCGCGCAGGACAAGGTGAAGACCATGGAGCAATCCCTCGTGGCACAATTCAAAACTCCGGCTACAGTAAATTCCGACCTTCTCGGGGCCGCCCGCGGACTGCTCGTGCGCGAATCGGGACTTGCATGCATTCTCGGCACGGGCTCAAACTCATGCCGCTACGACGGAACTGAGATTGTCCAGAATGTGCCCCCTCTGGGATATATCCTCGGTGACGAAGGATCGGCCTCGGCCTTAGGGAAAAAGCTTATTGCAGACGTGCTAAAGGGCATTGCTCCGCATGTCCTTGCCGAAGATTTTCTCGAGCATTATTCCGTTACACCCAACAAGCTGATGGATGATGTGTACTCCTCTCCGCTTCCGGCACGCTCGCTCGCGAAATATGCAAGCTTCCTCGCAACCCAGATCGAACTGCCTTACGCTTACAATCTTGTGTACGACGGATTCATGGACTTCTTCCGGCGCAACATAGCTTTCTACGAATGTGCATCCCAGCCCGTGAGCTTCGTAGGCTCTATGTGTACGACATACCGCTCTATTCTCGAAAAGGCTGCCGCAGATTTCGGAGTAACAGTCGAGAAAGTCCTGGCCTCGTCGATGGATGGCCTGATCCAATTCCATGCCACAGAATAAGACATACAATAAAACACTTAATTCAATGAACCGATTTACAAACACAATCACTATGGGCGCAGCCTCGATGCTCCTTCTTGCGACGGCTTCGTGCTCGCAGAATGGAAATGAGGGAGCCGGGAGCACAGAGCTGCCCCGTCCGGCCTTCACTGCTCCGGCCGACAGCATTTTCAACATCGATGCTCTCGAAGCTCTGGGTCGCGTGGGCGCTCCAAGCGTATCGCCTGATGGCAACACGGCCCTGTTCGCCATCTCCTTTGAAGACCTCGATGCGAACGCCACCCACACCGACCTTTATACTCTCGACCTCACGGACGAGAAAGCCGAGCCTTGCCGGATAACGAGCACCGAGAAGAATGAAAGCGGAGCTGTCTGGATGGCCGATGGCAAGACTATTGCCTTCATGTATCCTGACAAGGACGGCAACCTGCAGCTCTGGACCATGGACGCCAAAGGACAGGGCCGCACTCAAGCTACGGAACACGAAGGGGGTATAAGCGGATTTCTCTTCTCTCCCGACGAGAGCAAAGTGGTGCTGATCGGGAACGTGAAATATGCCCGTTCGGCTGCCGACATCTACCCTGACCTGCCCAAAGCAACAGGGCGTGTGGTGGACGACCTGATGTATAAGCACTGGGATGAATGGGTTACGGAAATCCCCCACCCCTTTATCGCGGACTTCAACGGAAAGAAAGCCGGCGAGGCTAAGGACATCATGGCCGACGAACCGTTCGAAGCTCCCATGAAACCCTTCGGCGGAGTGGAATCCTTTGCCTGGAGCCCCGACTCGAAAACCCTCATCTATGTTTCGCGCAAGAAGACCGGCCTCGAATATGCCGTTTCGACAAACTCCGACCTTTTTGCCTACGACCTCGAAAGCGGCGAAACCCGCAACCTCACCGAGGGCATGATGGGCTACGACACAATGCCTGCTTTCTCGCCCGACGGCAGCCGCATGGCGTGGCTGAGCATGGAGCGCGACGGCTACGAAGCCGACCGCAACCGTCTCTTCGTAATGGATATGGCTACCGGCGAACGCCGCGACCTCACCGCCGACTGGGACTACACTATCGATGAGTTTGCATGGCGTCCCGACGGCAATGCTCTCTATTTCATCGCACCTAAAGACGGCGTAACTCCCGTTTTCGCTATCGATGCAAACTCCGGGGCTGTACGCACGCTCGTTCAGGAAATGGCCGACTACACTTCTCTTGCCGTGGTAGGCAACGAATCTCTTCTGACCATGCGCCACTCGATGCTTCGGCCTAACGAAATCTTCCGTATCGACATCGCCGACGACGGCCCCGCAACGTCCAAGGCTCTGACGGACGTCAACGGCCCCGTCTTCGAGACTCTCGTGATGCCTACGGTAGAGGCCCGAATGGTGCCCACCACCGACGGCAAAGAGATGCTCACCTGGATCGTATATCCTCCCCACTTCGACCCTGAAAAGAAATATCCCGCAATTCTCTACTGCCAGGGCGGACCTCAGCAGGCAGTGAGCCAGTTCTGGAGCTATCGCTGGAACCTTGCCCTCATGGCCTCCAACAGCTATGTGATGATTGCTCCCAACCGTCGCGGCCTCCCCGGCTTCGGCACTGAGTGGGAAGAGCAGATTTCCAAAGACTATCCCGGCCAGAACATGCGCGACTATCTTGCCGCAGTGGACGACATGAAGAAAGAGGCGTACATCGACGGCAACCACATCGGCGCCACGGGTGCAAGCTACGGTGGCTTCAGCGTATATATGCTTGCGGGCATCCACGAAGGCCGCTTCGCCGCCCTGCTGGCACATGCAGGTATCTTCAACATGGAGGCTCAGTATCTCGAAACGGAAGAGATGTGGTTTGCCAACTGGGATATGGGCGGCGCTTATTGGGAAAAGGATAACGCAGCCGCACAGCGCACCTTTGCCAACTCGCCCCATCGCTTCGTGGACCGTTGGACCACGCCTATCATGATTTCGCACGGCGAATACGACTACCGCATCCTTGCCTCGCAGGGCATGGCCGCCTTCAATGCCGCCAAGCTCCGCGGTATTCCTGCAGAAATGGTAATCTACCCCGACGAAAACCACTGGATTCTGAAGCCTCAGAATGCCGTGATGTGGCAGCGTCTTTTCTTCCGTTGGTTCGACAAGTGGCTTAAGCCGTCCGAGGAGGCAAGCGCAGAATAATCTGGATCGCAGACACAACAAAAAACTCCCGCCGGAAATTTTCAATCCGGCGGGAGTTTAATTTATGCTTGACTTCTTATTCGAATTCGATGAGGACCTGATCGGTGCCAACCACCTGGTCGGGGGCAACGAACACCCGCTTAACTTTGGCATCCTTCTCGGCAGTAACGTCGTTCTCCATCTTCATGGCTTCGTACACCAGAAGGAGCTGGCCTTTCTTGACGGCATCGCCGGGTTTCACGGAAACGGAGATGATGCGTCCGCCCATGGGAGCGACGAGCGTCGGGCCGGTGATCGGCTCTTCGGGCTCCTTCTTCTCCTCTGCCTTCTTCTCCTCTACAGCCGGGGCTTTGGCAGCAAACTCTTCGGCACGACGCTTGCGGAGGAAGCCATTGGCAACGGTGGGAAGCAGCTCGAGGAGCAGCATCTCCTCGGTGTTGGAAGCGAGCTGTGCGCCGCCATATTCGGCGAGGGCAGGATTCTCGGGCTTCTTGTATTTGTTCACATCATAAGGCGTCTCCACGGGGCTACCGGTAATTTTCTCGCGGAACGCAGGGTCAACGGGCACGGGCGTGTGGCCGTATTCGCCCTTCACGAGGGAGATAAACTGATTGGAAGTGGTCGTGTAGTCGGGATTACCCTTCTTGCGGTCGATGGCGACACTCACAGCCTGGGAACCGACAATCTGGCTCGTGGGTGTAACAAGAGGCACCAGACCTGCATCGCGACGGACCATGGGGATAAGCTTCATCGCGTCCTCAAGAACGTCTTCTGCACCCAGAGCCTTAAGCTGGGCAACCATATTGGAGTACATGCCACCGGGAACCTCGGCATTCTTCACAATCTCGTTAGGTTTCGGGAATCCGAAATATTCTTCTAACGCATGGCAAGCTTCGAGGAGCGTGGACTCGTCGCCGGCCTTTGCTGCAGCGACAGCGCGGTCGAGCTGAGCCTCGACTTCGGCAGGAAGCTTGTCCTTGAGAGGATCGAAGTCGCGGGGAAGCTTGCCCAGATCAAATTGTGCAAGCGACTTGCGAGCATCGAGAAGGCGCTTGCGGATTTCGCCCACGGCCTCCATATCGGCTTCGATTTCTACGCCGAGTTTCTGTGCGAAAAGATAGATAAGCTCGATAGCGGGAGCAGCGGAGCCGCCGCCGAACCACCAGATGTTCGTGTCAAGGATGTCCACACCGTTGATGATAGCCATCACGGACGAAGCGAGGCCGTAGCCGGGTGTGCAGTGGGTGTGGAAATCGACAGGCACGGAAAGGGCTGCTTTAAGCTTGGAGATGATAGAAGCTGCGCGCGAAGGCGTTACGAGGCCGGCCATATCCTTAAGGGTGATGATCTTGGCGCCGAGACGCTCCATCTCGCGGGCTTTCTCCACAAAATAGTCGTCGGTGAAAATCTTCTCGGGTTCCTTGGCGAAGAGACGCTTGAAGAAGCCCTTGGGAGCTTCCGTCTTGGGATCGACCGTATAACAAACTGCGCCGTCGGCGATGCCGCCAAGTTCGTTGATCATACGGATTGATTCCTTTACATTGTCGATATCGTTGAGGGCGTCGAAGATACGCATCACATTCAGACCATTCTTGATGGCCTCCTTATAGAAGCCCTCGAGGACAGAGTCAGGGTAAGGAACATACCCGAAGAGATTGCGGCCACGCGAGAGGGCGGAAAGCAGGCTCTTGCCTTCCATCACCTTGGATACCGAGCGAAGACGCTCCCAAGGGCTTTCGTCAAGATAGCGCATCACGGAGTCGGGAACAGCTCCACCCCAAACTTCCATGATGTAGAAGCCGGCATTCTTATAATAGGGCAGTAGCTTGTCGATTTCGGCCTGGCTGAGACGGGTTGCAAAGAGAGACTGCTGGCCGTCGCGTAGAGTCAGATCGCGGATTTTAAGTTTGCGTTGTTCCATGTTTCCTAATATTTGGTGTTGTGTTACTGATGCAAATTTACATTTAGTTTTTGAATTATGGAAATTTTTCTTTAATTTTGTATCAAATAACTCAGAGCTATGTTTTCCTTTTTACGTAAGAAACGGGCCCCTCTGGCCTTACCCTTCCATACAGACATCCACTGCCATATCATCCCCGGGGTGGACGACGGCGCGCAGGATGCATCCTCCGCTGCCGATCTCATCGAGGCTATGCAGCGGTGGGGAATCAAAAAAATTATTGCAAGTCCGCACTATACACAAGGTACTTTCGAAAACTCACCTTCCACTATAGAGGCTGCATATCAAGAGCTTAAAGCCGAGCTTGCTCGCCGTGGCAACGATATAGACGTAAGCTATTCGGGCGAGTACCGTATCGACGACCTCCTCGAGCGCCGGATGGCTGCCGGAGAGCTATCGCTGCTCCCCGACAATTCCATCATCATAGAGAACTCCTTCCTTCAGGAGCCGTGGAATATCGACCAGCTTGTGTTCGACCTCCAGGTTCGAGGCATGCGCCCTATCCTCGCGCATCCCGAGCGCTATTCTTATTATTACAACAAGCAACGCCGCTACAAACAGCTTCACGACGCCGGCCTGGCATTCCAGCTGAATGTGCTGAGCCTTGCGGGCGCTTACGGTAAAGCCGAGCAGAAGGTGGCTGAATCGCTCATCTCCGAGGGATTCGTAGACTATCTCGGCACCGATCTGCACCGCCGGCGCCACGTCGAGGCTATAGACGAATATCTCACCACCAAAACCGCGGAAAAACATTTCCACGACCTCGCCGGTATGATCCGCAACGATACGGACTTCGGTCAGTCGTGATGATACGGCTCTCCGCGGAGGATGGTCATGGCCCGGTATAGCTGCTCGACGATAAACAGACGCACGAGCTCGTGCGGGAAGGTCATTCGCGAAAGCGAGAGCATGGCACCGGCCCGGGCGTATACATCCTTCGAGAAGCCGTAAGGGCCACCGATGGCAAGCACCAGGCGTCCGGGCAGCTCGATATTCTTCTTTTCGAGCCACGACGCAAACTCCCGCGAGGTATATTCTTTTCCTCTCTCATCAAGAAGCATCAGGAAATCCCCGGTCTGGAGCTGCGCCAGTATTTTCTCTCCTTCGAGCGTCTTCTGGCTCTCTTGCGTCATGGCCTGTGTGGTCTTTATATCCGGGATGCACTCTATTCGGAAAGGAATATAGTGAGGAATCCGAGAAGCGTATGTCTCTATTGCTTCTGCTATATCTTTGCGACGCGTGCGCCCAACACAAAGGAGGATTATCTTCATGCAATTGAAATATTTTTCTTATTTTTGCAACAAAATTACTCAAAAATCCCATACTGACGATGAAAACTCCCGAAGAACTTATCGATGAGCTGATAGACCTGTCGTTTGCCGAAGATATCGGCGACGGCGACCACACCACCCTGAGCACAATCCCGGCCGATGCCATGGGGCGCCAGCATCTTCTTGTGAAAGAGGAAGGCATCCTTGCAGGAGTGGAAGCAGCACGACGCGTGTTCGAGCGTTTCGACCCCTCGCTGAAGATGACCGTGTATATTCAGGACGGTTCGCACGTGAAGCCCGGCGACATTGCTTTCGTAGTCGAGGGGCCCGTGCGCTCGCTTCTGCAGACGGAGCGCCTGATGCTCAACATAATGCAGCGCATGAGCGGCATAGCCACTACAACGCGACGCTATCAGGACCGCCTCGAAGGCCTCGCTACAAAAGTTCTCGACACCCGCAAGACCACGCCCGGAATGCGCATTCTCGAAAAGGAGGCCGTGCATATCGGTGGCGGCCACAACCATCGCATAGGCCTTTTCGATATGATTCTTATCAAGGACAATCATGTGGATTTTGCCGGCGGCATTCCTCAGGCCGTGCAAGCGGCCAAGGCTTACTGCAAAGAAAAAGGCAAGGACCTCAAGATAGAAGTGGAAGTGCGCAATACCGAAGAAATCGAGCAGGCCATCGCCGAGGGAGTTGACCGCATAATGCTCGACAACTTCTCCCCCGAACGCACCCGCGAAGCAGTTGAGCTTATCCGGCGCAAAGCCCCCGGAGTAGAGATAGAATCCTCCGGCGGTATCACCATCGATACCCTAAGGGCCTACGGCGAGGCAGGCGTGGACTTCATCTCGGTCGGCGCCCTCACCCACTCCGTCAAAGGCCTTGACCTAAGCTTCAAAGCTTGCTAAAATCGTATAACGCAACGATGCGGCTGCCTCACGGTAGCCGCATCGCTGCAAATAAACCAATCATTATCACATTTCTTGCTTTACACACAAGCTGTATTTTCGCTTGTTGTACATATAGAACACGGCAGGGTCGAAAAAGGTTCGGCGGAAAATGATTTTTTTTTGTAATTTTTTTTTGAAGCTCCCGTATCTCAAAAAAAATAGCTATTTTTGTAGCGATGAAAACGTTTGCACTCCGCCTCTATCAATTTCTCATCGCGGCCCCTCTGCTAATAGTGCTGACGGTGCTTGCCGCATTGCTCACTTCGATAGGCTCGCTGCTTGGCGGCGGCCGATTCTGGGGATACTGGCCCGCACACCTCTGGGCCCGCGCATTCTGTGTGCTGTGCCTAGTGCGTGTATCGGTCGAAGGCAGGGAAAATATATCGGGGAACACCTCCTACGTTTTTGTTGCCAACCATCAGGGCGCCTTCGATATATTCTCGATATACGGCTATCTGAACCATGATTTCCGTTGGATGATGAAAAAGGGCCTCGAGCGCATTCCGCTCGTGGGCTACAGCTGCAAAGTATCGGGCCACATCTATGTCGACAGCAGCTCGCCCGCAGCCACGCGCCACACGATGGCCGAGGCAGAGAAACGCCTTCGCGACGGAATGTCGGTGGTCGTGTTTCCCGAAGGATCGCGCACGCGCGACGGCCGGATGCATCGTTTCCGCCGCGGGGCCTACATGCTTGCCATGGAATTCTCGCTACCCGTGGTCCCCATCACCATCGACGGAGCATACAATATATTGCCTCGCGGCGCCAGCCTCCCGAATCCCGGGCATATAAAGCTGACAATCCACAAGCCTATCGAGCCGGGCGCCGATGGCCACGACCTCACGACCCTCATGAACGAGAGCTATGCTGCTATCGCATCCTCGCTACCGGGCGAACCGGAGGCTCAGGCTGCAACATATCAAAACTGAGCGCGACACTAAATCGAAACTAAACACTCATAACATATCTGTAAGTTAACTTAAACACTAAAATGAAAAAACCCGGAATACTTGTAACCGGCGGCACGGGCTACATCGGCTCGCACACGACCGTTGAACTTATCAACGCCGGCTATCACGTGGTGATAATCGACAATCTGAGCAATTCAAACGTGGCTGTTCTCGACGGTATCGAAGCGATAACGGGCGTGCGTCCCGACTTCGTCGAAGGCGACTGCACGGACATGAAGACCCTGGAGGCTCTCTTCGAAAAATATACCGACATCAAGGGCATCATCAACTTCGCCGCAAGCAAGGCCGTGGGCGAAAGCGTCCGGAAACCCATCCTTTACTACAGGAACAATCTGAACACGCTGATGAATCTCCTCGACTGCATGGGACGCTATGGCGTGGACGGCATCGTCTTCTCCTCCTCCTGCACCGTTTACGGCGAACCGGATGAAAACCCCGTAACCGAAGCATCGCCCATCAAGCCTGCAACATCGCCTTACGGCAATACTAAGCAGATTTCGGAAGAGATTATCGAAGACGTAATTCACTCGGGCGCTCCCTTCAAGAGCATCATCCTGCGCTACTTCAACCCCGTAGGCGCTCATCCTTCGGCTCTCATTGGCGAACTTCCCAACGGCGTGCCTCAGAATCTTATTCCCTACCTCACTCAGACAGCTATCGGCATCCGCAAGGAGCTGAGCGTGTTCGGCAACGACTACCCCACCCCTGACGGCACCTGCATCCGCGACTTCATCAACGTGGTGGACCTAGCCAAGGCTCATGTTACGGCAGTGGAACGCATCGTTGAGGACAAGTGTCTCGAACCGGTTGAAATCTTCAATCTCGGCACGGGCAACGGTGTGAGCGTGCTCGAGCTCATCAACACATTTGAGGAGACGACGGGCGTGAAGGTGCCCCATCGTTTCGCACCGCGCCGCGAAGGCGACATCATCAAGGTGTGGGCCGACCCGCGCAAAGCCAACGAAGTGCTGGGATGGAGGGCCGACACAAGCCTTGCCGACACAATGGCTTCGGCATGGAAATGGCAGCTCGCGCTCCGCGAAAAAGGCATCATGTAATAAAATCGTGTATTCCCTGCCGCATTACAGCACAACACACAGATGAAATTAAGGACCATATTCAGGGGGGCACTCCTTTTCAGTGCCCTCCCTCTTTTCGCTCTCACGCCCAGAGAAGAAGTGGAAGCCAATCCGCTCAAGGCCGGGGGCATCTATTTTGCCTATCCCGCGGATGAAATCTCCCCCATTGCAGCGGAAAGGCCGAAAGGCTACACGCCCTTCTACATAAGCCACTATGGCCGCCACGGCTCCCGCTATCTCATCAGCGACCGCGACTACTCCGACATAATCGAACGCCTGCGCGACGCGGCGTCAAAAGATGCCCTCACACCGCTCGGGCTTGATGTGCTCGCCCGCCTCGACACGGTGTGGGTCGAAGCCGAGGGCCGTGGAGGGGAGCTTACCCCCCTGGGCACGCGCCAGCATCGCTCAATCGCACGACGCGCGGCGCAAGCCTTCCCTGAAGTATTCAAGGGCAAGGACGCCGAGGTAACGGCTGCGTCAACCGTGATTATGCGCTGCGCCCATTCGATGTTCGCGTTCATGGAAGGCCTCAAGGAATTGAACCCGCAGCTCGACATCGCGCGAGAATCGTCCGAACGCCACATGAATTATCTTAATTACCACAGCCCCGAGTCCGGGCCATACAGCAGCCGACGCGGCCCGTGGTATCAGGACTACAAGCGATTCAAAGCCGAGAATACCCGACCCGAGAGGCTGATGGCTTCTCTCTTCAGTGATCCGGCCTACGTTGAAAGATGGGTAGACCAGGACGAGCTCATGTGGCAACTCTACTGGCTAGCGATGGACATGCAGAACATGGAAACTCCCATAAATTTCACGGACCTCTTCACTACCGATGAGCTATACGGAATGTGGGAAACGGCCAACTTCAACTTCTACGCCACCAACTCGTCATATCCGCTCGCGAACGGCGAACACACGGCTAATGCCCGCAACCTTGTCCGCGACTTCATGACCAAGGCCGATGCGTACGTGGCCGAAGGGAAACATGGTGCATCCTTGCGCTTCGGACACGACGGCAACATCATACCTCTCACGGCCCTTCTGAAAATCGAGGGTGCTTTTTCCGATGCCATCGCACCGGCCGACCTGGCCAAAGGCGGATATGCCAACTTCCGCATTTCGCCCATGGCCTCGAATCTTCAGATGATATTTTTCCGCAACGACAAGCGTCCCGACGACGTGGTGGTGCGTGTGCTCCTGAACGAGCGCCCCGCATCTCTCCCCGTGCCCGAGCTCGGCCCGGGGCTCTACAACTGGACGGAGCTTCGCAAACATCTCGAGAGCCTGCTTTGAAAAGGCCCGAGGAATATCTTCTGCTAAATTTTTATGCCTCCGACGAGAACGTTCGGGGGCATTTTTATGTTATATATACAAACAGATGAATTACTAACCTCTAAAACATATACATTCTCCCATTATGAAGGAAATTGCACTCGTAGGCACTATCGACCGAATCTTCGGCGACGTGCTCGGCCAGCTCCTGAAACATGAAATAAGCGTAAACGCCATGGTGGACGAACCCGAAAAACTCATGATCGACAACTCGCTCCTGACAGTGAGCCATCTCGACGCAACCGACGCCAAGGCAGTAAAGGCCGCTCTCGAAGGCTACGACACGGCCGTGCTGGTATATAACGACAATCTTCGCGACGTCCGCACGAACGATCTGACGCTCCGTTCCTTTGCCCACACCGTGGCAGCAGCCCGCGAAGCAGGCGTTAAGCGAGTGATCGTCGTAGGTTCCGAAAATTCCGAGGCTTTCTTCGTTACGGACCTCCGTCGGATGGACGACATCGACTGGCTCTTCATCTCCAACGTTGGCCCGTACGCAAAGCGTGTGCGCAAGGAAATCGAGAAACCCCAGCGCCACAGCACAGTCTACGAAGACTGACCTCCGAAACGAAACACACACACTACAACCAAAACCTTCATACCTTAAATGTCCGGGCCTGAGTGCCCGGGTCTTTCAAACATCCATACTATGACTGACACCCAAGGCTGCGCTTCCCGAAAGGGGAAGGGCGGCCTTTGATTTTTCCGTGCGGCTACGGTTGCGCGAATGAAAACTTTTTGCTAATTTTGCATAGTAAACCAATCCCCCTACCAGAGAATATGTCGTCTACCGGAGCACATAGCTTTGTGTCGATAGCGCAGGCAAGCAAGGAGCAGATCGAAGAGCTTCTGAAGCGCAGCGCTTATTTCGAACAACACCCCAACAGCGAACTCCTTAAAGGACGCGTCGTGGCGACCCTGTTTTTTGAACCGTCGACACGCACGCGTCTTAGTTTTGAAACAGCCGTCAACCGCCTCGGTGGCCGCGTCATCGGCTTCTCCGATGCCTCCACGTCTTCGACCTCGAAAGGAGAGACGCTCAACGATACGATACGCATGGTTGCAAATTACGCCGACCTCATCGTGATGCGCCACTATCTCGAAGGAGCGGCGCAATGGGCTTCCGAAGTATCGTCAGTGCCTGTCGTGAATGCAGGCGACGGAGCCAACCAGCACCCTTCGCAGACGATGCTCGATCTCTACTCCATCCTCAAGACCCAGGGGCGTCTCGAAGACCTCACCATCACGATGGTAGGCGACCTTAAATATGGCCGCACGGTCCACTCGCTTCTGCAGGCAATGAAGCACTTTAGGCCGCGATTCCGTTTCGTTGCATCCCACGAGCTCGCCATGCCCGAGGAATACCTTCGCTTCTGCCGGGAAAATGGAATCGAATACGAAGAACATCTCGAATTTTCGCCCGAAGTGATTGCCGAGAGCGATATCATATACATGACCCGTGTGCAGCGCGAGCGCTTCGCCGATCCTCTGGAATACGAGAAGGTGAAGGACCTCTACACCCTGCGCAAAAGCATGCTCGAAGGAGCCAAGCCCAACCTCAAAATCCTTCATCCGCTACCACGCGTCAATGAGATAGACCGCGATGTGGACGAATGTCCCGAGGCATACTATTTCGAACAGGCACGCAACGGCCTCTTCGCCCGTCAGGCAATCATCACCGATGCCCTCGGCATAGAACTTCCCGAACAATAAGCTTCCACATCTGGAGATATGAACACCGACAAAAAAGAACTGGCAGTTGCCGCCCTGCGCGACGGAACGGTAATCGACCACATCCCCTCGGCCGCCCTTTTCAACGCCGTGCGCTTCCTCGACCTTGAAAAGCTGCCGAAAGCCGTAACCATAGGATATAATCTCGCCAGCAAAAAACTCGGACGCAAAGGCATCATCAAAGTTGCCGACACATTCTTCGACGATGCTGTCCTCAACCGCATAGCCATCGTTGCCCCGAATGCAGTCGTCAACACGATTCGCGACTTCGAGGTCGTCGACAAGAAGCGAGTGCAGCTCCCCGATTCGCTGATCGATATCGTGCGCTGCAACAATCCCAAATGCATCACAAACAACGAGCCGATGCGCACCCGTTTCGACGTGGTTGAACGCGGCGACGATACCCACGACGTGAAGCTGCGCTGCCACTACTGCAACCATACGGTAGACGGCCTGGACGCGCACTTCAAATAAAACGAGATGAAGCAGAGCTGGAAGCCCGGAACAGTGCTATATCCCCTGCCCGCCGCACTCGTAAGCTGCGGCAGCGGGCTTGCCTCAGAGACGTCGAACGTCTTCACCGTGGCGTGGACAGGAATAATCTGCACCAATCCACCTATGCTTTCCATCTCCGTGCGTCCCGAAAGAGCATCCTATCCTCTGATACGGGAATCGGGCGAATTTACCGTGAACCTAACGACGGCCTCTATGGCCCGCGCGACAGACTTCTGCGGAGTGCGCTCGCGCAGAGATGTCAAGGACAAGTGGAAAGCTGCCGGCCTCACTCCCTACCCCGGCGTGGCCGTGAGCTGTCCGGCCGTTGCCGAGAGCCCCATTTCGCTCGAATGTATGGTGAAGGAAGTGAAAGAACTCGGAAGTCATCACCTCTTCATCGCCGACATCGTAAACGTCCTCGCCGACGAAGCATACCTGAACCCGACGACCGGACGCTTCGAGCTTGAGAAATCAGGACTTATGAGCTATAGCCACGGCCGCTACTACGCCCAAGGACCTGAATTGGGCCACTTCGGATTTTCCGTGCGCAAGCCCGGAACAAAAAAGAAAAAGAAATAAACCCGCGGGCTCTTTAATAGTCAGCCCCGCAAAAAAACGACTTATAGATATGATCCACGACAAAGTGATTTTCGACCTTATCGAACGCGAACATCTACGTCAGAAAGACGGCATCGAACTCATCGCATCCGAAAACTATGTGAGCGACGACGTGATGCACGCCATGGGCTCGTGCCTCACCAACAAATATGCCGAGGGCTATCCCGGACGCCGCTACTACGGCGGCTGCGGCGTGGTGGATGAGGTGGAACAAATTGCGATCGACCGCGTGAAAGAGCTCTTCGGCGCTGAATATGCCAATGTCCAGCCCCACTCCGGCGCCCAGGCCAACATGGCCGTATTCATGGCCTGCCTCCATCCTGGCGACAAGTTCATCGGCCTGAACCTGAGCCACGGCGGACACCTCTCGCACGGGAGCCCCGTGAACTTCTCCGGCCTGATGTTCCATGCGCTCGACTACAGCGTGAAAGCCGACACCGGCCTCGTGGACTATGACGCCTTCGAGGAAACCTGCCGCCGCGAGCGCCCCAAGCTCATTATTGCCGGCGCCAGCGCCTACTCCCGCGAATGGGATTATGCCCGTATGCGCAAGATGGCCGACGAAATTGGCGCTATCTTCATGGTGGACATGGCTCACCCTGCCGGTCTCATCGCCGCTGGTCTTCTTGATAACCCTATAAAACACGCCCACATCGTAACATCCACGACCCACAAGACACTCCGGGGCCCGCGTGGCGGCATCATCCTAATGGGCAAGGACTTCGTGAATCCATGGGGTAAGACTTCGCCCAAAGGCGAACCCCGCATGATGAGCCAGCTTCTTGACTCGGCAGTATTCCCGGGTGTGCAGGGCGGACCGCTCGAGCACGTCATCGCCGCAAAGGCCGTGGCCTTCGGCGAAGCGCTCCAGCCCTCTTTCCGCGAATATCAGCTGCAAGTGCGTAAAAACGCACAGGCCATGGCTAAAGCCCTCCTCGACCGCGGCTACAACATCGTGTCGGGCGGAACGGACAACCACTGTATCCTCGTGGACCTTCGTTCGAAATTCCCCGATCTTACGGGCAAAGTAGCTGAAAAAGCACTCGTGGCCGCAGACATTACTGCGAACAAAAACATGGTTCCTTTCGACAGCCGTTCGCCTTTCCAGACCTCAGGCATCCGTCTGGGCACGGCAGCTATCACTACGCGCGGACTGAAGGAAGACCTGATGGAGCCCATCGTGGAACTTATCGACGCCGTTCTCTCCAATCCCGATGATACCAAGACCATCGAGGAAACCAAACGCAAGGTGAACGAGATGATGAGCGCCTTCCCCATCTACGCATGGTGAGCGACATCCTTGCTATAATTGTTGCAGCGGGCAGCGGACGCCGTTTCGGCACTCCGCTGCCCAAGCAATTCTGTATGCTTGGCGACCGTCCGGTACTTGCCCACACGATAGGCAATCTCCGCGCCTGCCTCCCGGGCAACGCCCGCATTGCTCTGGTGCTCCATCCCGACTATTTTTCGGTTTGGGATCAGCTCGCGGGCGAAACATCTTCGCCGCGGGAAGACTGTCTCGTCGGAGGCGGAGCAACCCGGGCTGAATCGGTTGCCAACGCCATCTCAGCATGTGCACCGGAAGCCGGGACTACGATACTTGTCCACGACGGCGTGCGTCCTTTCGTTACAGAAGGACTTATCCGAAACCTGCTTGCGGCTCTCGACGAGGGAGCCGAGTGTGCGATTCCGGCCACTCCCCTCACCGACTCCATCCGTCAAATCGAAGATGCCGGTTCGCGAAGCGTAGATCGTTCGAGCTTCCGCGCCGTGCAAACGCCACAGGCTTTTCCTGCTACGATCCTCGAGGACGCTTACCGCATAGCCCGCCGGAAATACGGATTCGAAGCGTTCACGGACGATGCTTCCGTCGTGGAGCGTTGTATCCCGGGAGCGAAAGTTGTGCTCGCCGAGGGCTCGCCCTATAATATGAAAATCACAAATCCTCTTGACCTCAAAATAGCCGAAGCGCTCCTCTGATGCTCTCGCTCAGGAATGTAGACATCAAATACATCAAGGGCGTGGGACCGCGCCGCGCCGAAATTCTCGCCAAAGAGCTGGGAATCAGCACGGCCTATGACCTTCTCCGGCACTACCCGACAAGCTACGTCGACCGCTCCCGTTTCTACCGGATTCACGACCTTCGCGGCGCCGATCTCGAGGCTCTTCCCGCACTGCAAGTGCGAGGCCGCTTCGTAAGTTCCAATGTGTTAGGCGAAGGTGCGAGAGCACGCCTTGTGGCCCTCTTCTCGGACGGCACTTCGACGATGGAAATCGCCTGGTTCAAAGGGATTAAATCGATACGGAAATCGCTCGATCCGGCCAAGACCTTCATTCTCTTCGGAAAAGTATCGAGCTTCAACGGAAAACTCCAGATGGTGCATCCCGAAATTGAAGACGATGCGAAAGCCATCACATCCGGGGGCATGCGCGGAGTATATCCTCTCACCGAAGGCCTCAGGAAAGCCAACATCGGCTCCAAAGCGATATACACCATAATACGCAATATCCTCGGCGAGCCGGGGACAGAACGGCGGCTTGTCGATCCTCTTCCGTCCACCGTCTTGCGCAGTCGCGGACTTATGCACATCTCTGATGCTGTACGCGAAGTGCATTTCCCATCCACGGCAGAAAAGCTGCAGCAGGCCCGCTTCAGGTTCAAATTCGAGGAGCTGTTTTATATCCAGACGGATATGCTCATGCGCTCGAAAGGGCGCAAAGCACAATCGGCAGGGCTGCCTATGCCCCACATCGGCGAGTGGTTCAACCGCTTCTATTCCACCTGCCTGCCCTTCGACCTCACCGGGGCACAAAAGCGCGTAATCAAGGAAATACGTGCCGACATCATGGGGCCGCGTCAGATGAACCGCCTCGTTCAGGGCGACGTGGGCTCAGGGAAAACCCTCGTGGCCTTGATGAGCATGCTTCTCGCAATCGACAATGGCTACCAGGCTGCCCTTCTGGCACCGACGGAAATTCTGTCGGGTCAGCACTATGCCACAATCCGCGAAATGGCGTCGAAAATAGGACTGAATGTGCGGCTTCTAACCGGCAGCACAAAAGCCCGCGAACGTGCTGAGATACATAAGGGATTGGAAGATGGCTCGATACACATGCTCGTGGGCACACACGCAATCCTCGAAGACAAGGTGCAGTTTGCGCGCCTCGGCTTTGCCGTCATAGATGAGCAACATCGCTTCGGAGTGGCTCAAAGAGCGAGATTGTGGGCAAAGGGGCCGGGCGGACTTGCTCCGCATATTCTCGTGATGACCGCAACCCCGATCCCTCGAACCTTGGCAATGACGGTATACGGAGATCTGGACGTGAGCGTCATAGACGAGCTTCCTCCCGGGCGCAAACCCGTGGAAACCGTACTTCGGTTTGACCAACAGCGCACACAGGTATATCGCGCCATGGGCGCACAACTCCGCCAGGGACGGCAGGTGTATATCGTGTATCCGCTGATCGAGGAAAATGAGAAACTCGACCTCAAGAGCCTCGAGGAAGGATACGAGAACATCTGCGAGATTTTCCGCGATTATCGCGTGGCCTTTGTACACGGCAAAATGAAACCCGCCGAGAAAGACCACCAGATGGAGCTCTTCGCCTCCGGGAAAGCACAGATTATGGTGGCAACGACCGTTATCGAGGTGGGGGTGAACGTCCCCAACGCCACGACAATGATTATCGAGAATGCCGAGCGTTTCGGGCTGTCGCAGCTTCACCAGCTCCGCGGGCGAGTTGGACGTGGTGCAGAAAAAAGTTACTGCGTTCTCATGAGCCGATATAACATCAGTGCCGACACACGAAAGCGCCTCGACGTTATGACCTCGACAACCGACGGCTTTATAATAGCGGAGGCCGATATGCAGTTCAGAGGCCCCGGCGATATTGAGGGCACTATGCAGAGCGGGCTGCCCTTCGAACTGAAAATTGCCTCACTTGCTCAGGACGGCCAAATTATTGCCTTGGCACGCAGTGCCGCGGAAGAACTCCTCACCACCGACCCACAACTGAAATCTCCGGAAAATTCATCGCTTGCCCGCGCCATACGTGAAATGACCAAACGGCAGGCCGACTGGAGCCGGATTTCGTAAGAAGCTTGCAGGTATCTTTGCCGGGAAATATTCCGCTCAAAAGCGGACTATCATCTCAAGGAGGACGCGGTCGGCCTCCCCGCGTTCGACAGTTGACGAGCTGTGGTAGAAATATTTCTCGACATCAGCGCGTATGTCCATATACAAATTTTTCGACCGTACATAGCTGATGGTCGCCCCTACCGTGATTCTATTGCGCGCGGGATCGTTGACAGTGAGGAATCCTGCCGCATCGCGCTTACCATCGGAGTGAGCTGTCATCCCGTCATATCGTCCCTGAAAACTCAGACGGTTGAAAACCCATGCCCGTATGGGCATCCGGTAGCTCGCCCACACGAGCCAACTGTGGGCAGCCTTTGCCGCGCGATGTGTGTAATGCTTATACATGTATTCCCCGGCGAGTGTCCACTTGCCATCAGGAGTCCACGTCAGGGCCGCGTCTGCAAGATTTATTCTTATTCCGTCGGGACGTATGCTCTGGAAACCCGTGGCCCACGTAGTTCTGCGCCAATTGTAAGTGGTCTTCAGTGCATAGGCAAAGGATGTTGTCCAGACTATGTGGTTGCCTATCGGCGCAGGATTGAAGATACCGCCTTCAACAAAAAGCGGAAACGCAGTCGGGCGATATGCGATGCTTGCCCCGACGGCGCGGACGTTGCACATCTGCTTCCCGATAAACGACCTGTTGGAGAATATATAGTTTTCGGGAGCCATGAACGGATCCACACCGAATGGCATGCGGAACTGGCCCATGCGTATGCCGATATGTTCGGGTGCATTCACCCGTGCCCACACATCGAGAATCTTGATGCTCCCGCGATCGCAGAAATCCGTGTTGAAGAAGTAGTCGACAGCCTCGCCGATGGACCCCCTGAGATTGAGGCGGGCGTTTCGAACCTGAAAGCGGGCCGCGGCTGGAAGGTCATGGCCAAACTCCGTTTCGACGCGTCCGCGCACTGTGCCATGAATTTCAGGAATATATTCTTTCCAATTGATCTGTTTTGCGTCTGAAGCAATCGTGTCGGCTCTCTCTGTTGCAAAAGCCGGACTTATGACTGACATACTTGCAGCAATCAAAATTGCGCTGATATGACGTATCTGAAGCATCGTTCTATGGTGGTTGTGAGGAATGGTTTGGTTGGAGCTTTGGAAGTAGATGCGTCGGGCGTTACTTCTTATGGTTTCTGTTTCCTCTTCGGTGTGGCGGTTCTGTTCCGAAGAGCTTCCCGATAAGGTCTCGTCGACCGATATTGGCCAATGTCCGCGTTATGCTTGAACGGTAGGCCGGGTCGTACCAGAAGAAAAACTGACGCTGGCTCAACTTCTGCTCTTTGCTTGTGGCCACGGGCACCTTCTCGCCCGTGTATGGGTGAATGCCTGTATAGTAAATTTCGGTGGCAAGTGTCATAGGCGTAGGGGTGAAATCCTGCACCTGCTCCAGATGGAAATTCAATTCCTTTGTTTCGACGGCTAATTCGGCCATATCTTCAAGGCGGCATCCGGG
>CAMWQB010000030.1 GCA_947176295.1 uncultured Porphyromonadaceae bacterium | reverse complement strand
AAAAAATTATCTTTCCCCCCCCAACCTGCGCCCTCCAAATAAAAAGTCCGACGCGCCAGCTCCCCAAAAAACCAAAAAAACACACCCAAAAAGCCATAAACTTTTGGGGTGCAATAAACTAATTCAATCCTTCATTAGAACGGGAAATCGATGCCGAAATTCACTCGGGCATTCGAATTCAGCGGAACACCCTGTTTGGCAAGCTTGCCCATCGTGTGGTCCATGCCCGCAAAGAGGCTGAAACCTTTACCCGTATTCAGGTTCAGAAGCCAGCCGAAGCCTACACCATACGTGCCCATAGCGAGATTCGCGCTCGCGCTCAGGCATTTCACCGGACGCAAATTGGCGCTCAGGCGGAACTGTGTCCATGTGTATGCGCCCTGAATGCGGGTCGAATTCACAAGTCCGAAAGTCAGTTGGCGATAGAGAGGGAAGGTATACTCAGCGCCGAAGTTCAGGGTCGCAGCGAGCGATGTCGTCCGACCTCCCTGATTACCGAGGTCATCCATCTGATAGAGGGCCGTCAGGTCGTTCTTCAGTCGGTCCCATTCCTTGCTGTCATCATCCCCGTCGACATCAAATTCATATTTCGATGTCTGCACCTCCCGAACACCCTGCGTCGAGGCCACACTCGTGTTGCTCCACGAAATAAAACCAAGGTCCAGAACCGATGCCGAGAAGCGGAAGTCGCGCCATTTATACTCTGCGCCCAAATCGAACCCAAGACCGAAACCGTTGAGTCCCGTGCCGTCGATTTCTGCGCCGCTCACGTATGTGCGCTTTGCGTCTTCATTATAATCCGTCTTGTATTTAAGTCCTTTCACGGATGCGCGAATAAGAGCATTGCTGCGGATGTCCCACGAATCCTGGCCCAAAACAAGGTTCGCTTCGTCAAAACGCGCGTCAACCTGGCCATAGCCGAGGAGAAACTTCACCGTCGCTCCCACACGAAGACCCGGCACCTCTTTGATGTCGCGGGAATGGTTAAAAGCAATTTCGCCGTATGCCTCCGCATTGGCTCGTAGATTCGAGATGTCGTAGGTCTGGTTCGACACACCCTCCTTGAGGAGAGAGAAGAGCGAACCAGGAAGTTGGGCGTTCACATTTGCCCGTGCATTGATAGCCACGTTGTTGTAGCCCCCGAAGGCCTTGAATCCTGCATTCAGGATGTTCAGCTTCACGTTCGCACCCAAGCGATTCTTGTCGTGGATTCCGCTCATCACCTCCTCAACGCTCACATTCGGATTGGTGAAGAGCGAAGTTTTGCCGTTTACGTTGAAGAGCACGTTCCGGAGATGCAGATTCCCTTCCATTCCCACGTTCAGGTTGCTCAGAGCCGGGAAACCAATATAGTTGCTCTCATTCCCGAAAGCAGGATTCATCTCCGAACGGTAGAGATAATTATCAAGAAAATATCCCGAATATGTGTTTTGTGCGCTTGCGCTCAGGCTGCCGGCAATAATCACTCCGGCGGCGACTATGGTTTTGATGTTCTGTTTCATAGTTGGAATTCTGTGCTGTCGGATTGCTTATTAGAGTTTCTTGGTGTAGGAGCCGGTAACGCTTGCGCGGAGATCGCTCACTTTTATTGTGAAGTCGGGAGACAATGTTTCGCCGTCGAACTGGTCCACGATTGCCTCTACATAGATGCCGTCCAGGTGCCGGATATCGCCTGTAAGCTCTATGGAGATTTCCTGGTCCTGAGCCAGCGGATTCAGTGTGGCGTAGGCCGTGGCTGCATTGCTCAGAGGTATTATTTCGCCGTTTACGTCAATCGGACGAACAAAAACCTTCGCGCCCGCAGGGATAGTCGATGTGGCGCGGGCCGTTACCTTCACATTGCTTATAGCTATGGCGTCGACATCTTCGTCGTTCCAGCCGTCCACTGTCGTCGTATAGCAGATCACCGAGCCGTTAGCCAGGGCAAGGGGCGCAGAGAATTTGTAGTCGCCGTGAACCTGCTCAAGTGATTTCCCGAGAGGGAAATTCTTTGCCATGCCCATTACGCGTGGTTTCGGTTCCATCGGGCTCTTGAAGTCCACTCTCACCTTGTCGGGAAGTCCGTCGCCCGAAAGAATAGTAGAGAGGCCGGGGAAAGGCGTATAATAGATTTTCGTTCCGACTGGAAGTCCATCATAGCTTTCTTTCGGAGCAAGAAGGTGGAACTGCATCACCGACTCATTGCCGAGGAGGAATTTTTCAAGAATCTCAGAGTGCGACGAGCCGTTCGAGCGCTCTGCTGTGAGGGTCAGGCCTGCGACGCATTCCAGCCCGTATTCTGCTACCGGCGAGTTAACCTCAAGCGTCAGACGCGGATCTGCAAGAATCACGTTCGTCTCCCCGCCGCGAAGGAACTGAGGTATATCCGTCAGGTTGAAAGCATCCACCTCATCGAAGTCTATCGCGTAATCGAATACACCCGAGAACATGCTCACCGTAAAGGCCGACATATCATATACGGTTGTGAAATCGATTTCTCCGGGTAGATCAGCAAGCGTAAAGCCATCGTCGGGATAGACAAGGAAGCGGCCGCTTTCAACGCCTACTTCTTCCTGGAAGTCGAACTTCCCGTCCACAACCTTCTTGCCTTCCGGATTTTCTGCCGTTACGAAGTTCAGGCCCGTCAGATCTATCTTCAGTTCAATTTCCCCTGTGGTTGAGCTCAGGTGGGGAATCGTAATTTTTCCGTCCTTAGCCTCAATATCTCCGAAGTTGGCGATTGCTCCCGCAGGAACATTGATCACCACATCATAAAGCTCTACGTGCGATGCCTTCTCTGCAATCAAGTCCGAGTGGAATTTCATCGTCATCACCATCGGAGCCGTCTCGTCAAACCGAACATCGGCTATGCTCTGGATCGCACCGTCTACTTTCGGGTTGTTGCCTTCGCCTACCTTGTAGGTAAACTCGGTGGAGTAGGGCGTTATTTCATATTCCAGATACTCATCGGTCTCAGCCCCCTGCGCCTTGCGCATCCCTTTCCCGGCGGGGAGGCTTGCGTTGGTCGAGATGTGGATGGTCGAACTTTCGATGTGGTCCGGTGCCGGTGCGTGCACCTTATCGATGCTCTTGGGATTTGCATCGAAGCTTCCTCCCTTGCTGAAGCAGTAGTATTTCTTTCCGTCTATAGTTTCGATTTTGATTACTGCATCCGGGTTCGACGTGTCAAGGTCTATAATCTTGTCAAGATAAATCTCCTTGAAGTTTATCGGAATCGTAAGGTCATTCACTTTCACCTCCGTAGTGGTGTCGATGTCCGACAGATCGTAGTTGTCATCAATACACGATGTCAACGACAGTGCCCCGACAGCGATGACAAGAGCCAAGCTCTCGGTGCGGTGGTAGAATTGTTTCATAAAATATAAGTGATAATTTGAATGTGTATTTTTTTCGCAATAAAGGAGATCTGTGATGGTTAGCACCTTAGGCTCCGGTTGCAAAGATAAATAAAATTTTAATATAATTTCGCATTCTCTTCGATATTTTTGCTCTGTGTAAAGCTATTGATCGTTTTCATGGCTTTCGTGTTGCAAAGTTAGGTCTCGTTTGCCACATTTTGTATACCTTTGTGTCCTCGATTATCCATTTAACATTTCTCCGACATGAAACAGATGAGAAAGGCCTCGCGCCGTAAGCCCGCCGATTGGGCTCTCGAAGTGTTCGATAAGGCTCCATTTGCCACTCTCAGCTTGGTGCGCCCGGATGCCACACCATATGGCATCCCCGTCTCGCTCGTGCGTAAAGATGCTCTCACGTTTTATTTCCATTGTGCCTCCGAGGGCGAGAAACTGGATTGTATTCGATTCTGCCCCATTGTCAGCATTTCAGCCGTAAGCCGTTGCTCCCCAAAGTTCGAGGAAGAAAAATGCAATTTCACGGAATACTACAATTCGGCAGTCGCAATCGGCCGCGCGGAATTTGTCGAAGACGATGCTGAAAAAACCGAGGCCCTCCGCCTCCTCTGCTCCCGCTTCCTTCCCTCACGGATGGACCGTTTCCCCGAAGCCATTGCCAGAAGTCTCTCCATCACCACCGTTATCCGTATAACCCTCTCTGAACCGCCTGTCGGTAAAGCAAAACCCTGACCTCATCCCATGATTTCTCAAATAGAGTTTCGTCTCTCCCCGCGTCCTCGCGGCTGCCATCTCATCACTTCCGAAGTTCTCCGCCATCTTTCCCCGCTGCCCGAGGTCGGGATTCTCAATCTTTTCGTCAAGCACACATCCTGCGGCTTGACTGTCAATGAGAATGCCGACCCTGACGTCCGCGTCGACCTTGAAACCATTCTCGATAGAATTGCGCCCGAGAACCTTCCGGTCTATCAGCACACCATGGAAGGCCCGGACGATATGCCGGCCCATGCCAAGTCCTCCTTGACGGGCATCTCCCTCACAATCCCCATCACCGACGGCCGCCTCAACCTGGGCATCTGGCAGGGAATTTACCTTTGCGAGTTCCGTAATCACGCTTACGCTCGCTCCATCGTAGCAACGATTTACTCGTAATTATTCCTCAGATATGCAGCTCTTTCTTGTGCCCTAAAGTCCTTGTGTAGCTGAATATCCCGGCGCAGGCTGCAAAACCCATGGCGAGATAGAGGCACAACCGGATGGCATGTGCCTCGCCGGCAAGAATAGCAAAGACCGAACTCACAAGCGTAGCTCCAAGTGTCTGTCCCACAAGGCGTGTGGTGCTCTGCATTCCCCCTGCGCCACCGGAGCGATGGACCGGAGTGGCCATAACCATCACTATGTTGTTAGGTGTCTGGAAAAGTCCGAACCCCACGCCGCACACTGCCATCCGCCAGGCGATATTCCATTCCGAGGGCGTATCTCCCGTGAGCAGCAGCAGTGCCACACCCGCAATAAAAACTCCCATTCCCGTTGCCGCAGTTGTCCCGGCGTTGTGCCTCTCGACAAATCTTGCCGCGATTGGCGACACTATCATCGTGGCAAGCGGCCACGGCGTCATTAGCAATCCCGTGGTTATGGCAGAGAAATGATAGCTGTTCAGATACAGGAAGGGTAGGGCTATCATCGTAGTATTCTGGGCAATAAACGAACATACCGACGTAACTATGCTCATCGAGTACATCGAGTTGCGAAACAGGTCGACGGGCAACAGAGGCTGCTCATGATGGAATTGCCGCCTCACATATACTACCGCGATTATTATGCCGGCCGCGAGCAACGCTCCGCTGAGCATCAGGTCTCCCTTATGTGTGAAGTTTCCTAAGGCATAGAATATCAATCCGAAAACAATCATGTTTTCAATTGCACTCACCGTATCGAACTTCGGTTTATTCTCCCGAGACGGGTTCTCCGGCAGTAGTCTTCTTCCTAAGAAAAAGGCCGCTACTCCAAGTGGTAAGTTTATGAGGAACAACCAGTGCCACGACGCTACCGACAGGATTCCGCCGGCAATTGTAGGCCCGGCCGCCGTGGCGATTGCAATACACATCGCATTCAGAGCCATTCCCCGGCCCAATATCTCACGAGGGTATATCAGTCTTACCAAGGCAATATTTACCCCCATCACGCAGGCTGCGCCCACACCCTGCAGTGCGCGTGCGGCCACCACCATTGCAAAACTTTGAGCCCCGGCACATGCTGCCGACGCTAGCGTGAAAATCACAACCCCTGTCAGGAATGTTCTCTTATAGCTGTGCAGGTCGCCTATAGAGCTCACAGGAAGAAGGAGCATCGTGATAACGAGCTGATATGCAGTAACAATCCATACGGCCGACGAATTACTTATGCTGAATTTCTCTGCCAGGATTGGCAGTGCCACGTTCACCACCGTAACGTCTAAAACTGTCATAACCAACACTATCTGAAGTGCAAGCACAGCTGCATATTTACGATAAGAAAATCCTATTCCGGACATAAGCGATAGATTAAGAGACGGCTCGAAAACCGGCGGGCCGCTCGCGCTGGTATAAAGCACGGCGGCCCGGAGGATATGATGGTCGAATGTCTGTGAGCGGGTTTTAGATTACGCCCGAGTGCTTCTTGCTCTTGCGGAAATAGAGCTTGTGGTCAAGGTATTCCTGCGTCGCGATAAGTGTGGGCTTCGGAAGACGCTCGTAGTAGCGGGAGATTTCGATTTGCTCGCGGTTTTCATTCACCTCTTCGAGGTTGTCGTTCAGCGACGAGAATTCCTGAAGTTTTTTGTCGAGCTCATCTTTCATTTCTGCTGCTATTTCATTAGCGCGCTTTGCGATGATGCACACAGTTTCATAGACGTTGCCGGTGTCCTTGGAAAGCTCGATCATATCACGCGTGACAGTGTTGAGCGGGGCGTTGGTTTTCTTGTAGTCAATCATCTTTTTCAGGAGTTGATTTATTTAGTTGTGTGTTCTTAGTCTTTTATCAGTTGGCTTGCTTGCCTCAATCGTGCACGTATTTGCGTGCGATTTTCAATATGTTGTCCGCTTCGCCCTTGTGGGAGGAATCCGGATAGTTGTTCGTAAAAGAGTAGTATTCATCCACTACCTCGCGGAAGCGATCGGCCTTTCTCTCGTCGATACTCATGTTGGCTTCCTGAAAGCGGGCTTTAAGAATCAGCAATTCAAGGTCTTCCTTATATTTCGAATAGGGGTAATCCTTGATGGCGTTGCGGGCCACGATTACGCAACTCTCGAAGTTGTTGCCCATGTAGTTGCCAAGGTTGTAGTAGAGCTGGGCATTTTGCAGTTGCTTCAGTGTCAGCTTGTCCTGAAGCTCGAAAATTGCATTTTGAGCGATGCTCACCCTGTCGCTGCGGGGGAAGAATTCCAGAAAGCCTTGAAGCTCCTCGATGGCTTTGATCGTCCCGCTTTGGTCCAGCTGGGCTTCCGGAGAATCCAGATAGTAGCCGTAGCCCGTGTAGAACCGTGCATCCTCGGCATACTTGCCTTTCGGATAGCGTTGATAATATGTTTTCAGATAAGCTCCGGCCGTAAGGTAGTCCTTGTTTTCATAGTGGCTCATTCCCAATAGGAAAAGGCTTTCTTCTGCTTTGTCCGAACCCTTGAAAACCGTTATGCAATCCTTCAGAATCGTCGCTGCCTGAACATAGCGCTTCTCTTCATACGCTCGCTTCGCATACTCGAACTTGTAGTCGTAGTCATTGCTTTTCTGCGCGCGCTGATACTCTCCGCACGAGCAGAGGACGAAGGCCAAAAGTGCTGTGAGTATTATCTTTTGCATTGTCGCTTTCAGGTTTGTGATCGCCGATTCCCGGCGTGAGGCTTGTGTTTCAAGATGCAAAGATATAACTTTTTCGGCAAAATCCATAACCTCCCGCTGAAAAATCGCTAAATTCCAAGAAAGTTTAACACTTTCCCTCTGATGTATCACGGACTTTTAACACCGCGCCGGGTCCTTAGCTTACAGCCTGAGGCAGTACTCCTCTCACCGGGCTAATCCTCCACCGGCTTTTTGCTCACATCACATTCAGGACTTGCTCTTTAATTTGTTCGAGCTGGTCCTTCATGAGCACTACGATTTTCTGCATCTCGGCGTGATTGCTTTTAGAGCCGAGCGTGTTGATTTCGCGTCCCATTTCCTGGGCGATAAAGCCGAGTTTCTTACCCTGTCCGGGCTCGGGAGCGTTCATCGTTTCTATGAAGTAGTTCAGGTGTTGGGTTAGTCTTTGCTTCTCCTCGTTCACGTCAAGCTTCTCGATGTAAAATATCATTTCCTGTTCGAGCCGTCCCTTGTCGAGGTCTGCAACGGGAATTTTGGAGATATTTTCTTCAAGACGCATGCGGATGCGCTCGATGCGCTCGCTCTCGAATCGGGCCACCCTTTCGAGCAGGGCTCCGATAGTTTCTATCCGCTGTGCAAAGAATTTTTCCAATTTCTCACCCTCAGTCCTGCGGTGAGCCATAAGGAGATCCACTGCCTGGCGCAGTGCTTCGGTCAAGGCCTTGCTCTCTGCCTCGGATGCCTCTTCGGAACTGTCGCTTTTCAAGACGTCGGGAAGACGCATAAGCACGCTGTACCAATCCGTTGGTGCAGAGATGCCTAGGGTTGCCGATGCTTCTTCGATCTGAGTTTTGTAGGAGGCGAGGATGCCGGTGTTTATGTGGGTGGATGTATCCGTCGTACCAACTGATTCGATGCTTACATTTAGGTCGGCTTTGCCACGCTGAAGTGTGGAGGCCACATACGCACGCATTTCGATTTCTTTTGCTCGGAAAACCGACGGTATGCGGGCGTTGAGATCCATCTGTTTTGAATTCAACGACTTGATTTCAACTGTAATTTTCTTTCCGGAAAGCTCGACAGTAGAGCGTCCGAATCCGGTCATCGACATTAACATAGGTTTGCAAGCGTAATTTTTGGTTCGCTCGGCAAAGTTAAGCATTTTTGCCGTAATTTTCCGCCTACCCGGGGATAAAAAACTTATATGCCAAAGAAAGCACGTGCGTTTGCTGTCGTTTGCTCTGCGACTAGTGTGGCGGTGAGACTTAGTGCATCTCCCACACTATTTGCAATATAGGGAATATAGGCTGATTCGTTGCGTCTGCCTCTTTTCGGCACGGGCGCAAGATATGGCGAGTCGGTTTCCAAAAGTATTCTTTCGATTCCAATTTCGGGGAGTACGGCTTTTAGGCCTGAGTTTTTGAATGTTACAATCCCGTTTATTCCGAACATCGCCTCCGGAAATATTTGCCGTATCGTTTTCACGTCATCCACACTTCCTCCGAAACTGTGAAAGACGGGTCGTGCATGGGGATGGCCTTTAAGTACTTCCAGCGTCTGTGGCAGGGCCTCCCGGCAATGAATTATCAGTGGTAGCCCGAGTTCGTCGGCCAACGCGCTTTGTCTGTCGAAGGCTTCCATTTGCGCGTCCTCGAAATCGCGGCTCCAGTAGAAGTCCATGCCTACCTCTCCAACTGCTACGAATTTCGTGCCGGATTCAAACTCCCGCCGGATGGTTCGCAGGTCATCATCCAGGCTCTCGGGGCGTACTTCCGTAGGATGCAAGCCCATAGCCAAGTGTATGTTCTCGGGAAATTTCTCGGCGAGCGCCTTCATCGGGGTAATCGTCGTCAGATCGACGTTGGGGAACACCAGGCATTCTACACCGGCGTCGATTGCGCGTTTCACTGCAGATGCAGCCCCTTCGGCTCCCTCGTTTGCAAAAGCGCTGTCGTATAGATGCGTGTGTGTATCTACAAACATAAGATGTTGGCCTCGGAGCTTAATGGCTGCGCTCGGCGCTTTCGTGAGCCAGTTCTATGAAGAAATCCCTCAACTTGCCGTCCATGTCCACACCGCGGATAGCATCGATTGCACGTCGGCTGTATTCTTTTACAAGAGCGCTGCAGCGTGAGTCGATATCAAGTTTGCGATAAACTTTCACAACCTGCCGGATGCGCTCCTCAGGCTCGAGGTCTTCCCTGAGGATATCTGCAATCTCGCCGTCGCTCTCCTCGAGCGCGGTAATGAGCAACCATGTTTTTTTCCCGTTCACAATATCTCCCCCGATTTCTTTTCCGAATTCCAGAGGGTCGCCGAAAGTATCGAGCCAGTCATCGCGAAGTTGGAATGCAAGTCCGAGATCTGTACCGTAGGAATACATTGCCTCGCAGGCTTCCTCCGCCGCCCCGGCCAGCATAGCCCCCATCCGGCATGCGCAGCCAAGGAGCACGGATGTCTTCAGGCGTATCATATCCATGTATTCTTCAACGCTCACATTGTCGCGCTCCTCGAATTCCATATCGAGTTGCTGCCCCTGATAGATTTCCATTGCGGTCTTGTTGAATAGCGCGAGAACAGTGGGCAACTTCTCGCTCGGGCAATCGGCTATGTATTCTGTGGCGAGCGTGAGCATCGCATCTCCGGAAAGGATGGCGGAATTGGAATTCCAGCGCTTATGCACGGTAGGGCGTCCGCGTCGGATGTCGGCGTTATCCATCACGTCATCATGCAGGAGCGTGAAGTTATGGAAAATCTCCAGCCCCAGCGCCTGTGGCAATGCTTCTGAAATGGGGCGGCTGCCGCAAAATGCCGCAAATGCAGAGAGAAGGAGGCGCGGGCGCAATCGTTTTCCGCCGCTCTCCAGCGTATATGCGATCGGAGCATATAGGCCGGGCGCAGTTTCGGGATAGTGGATTCTGTCAAGCCCGTGGGCAATGAGTTCGCTGATGTTGTCCTGTAAGGTCTGCATAGGATTGTGGCAAAGTTTTGTGCAAAAATACGACCCTTTCACCACATTTCAAAAAAAATCCCTATATTTGTAGCGTCATGAAGATACTAAAGTTTTATCCCGGCTCTGTGAATGAGCGTCATATCGAAGAAGCTGTGAGTGTTTTGCGCGATGGTGGCATCGTCATATATCCCACTGACAGCCTGTATGCGCTGGGTTGCAATGCTCTCGACAATCGTGCGATAATCAAATTGTGCCGCATCAAGGGCATTAACCCCGACAAGCAGTTGCTGTCCGTGGTGTGCGCAGATCTCTCGCAGGCCGCGGAATATGCTCGTATCGACAACAGGGCTTTCCGATACCTCCGCGAATTTTTGCCCGGGCCTTTCACGTTCATCCTCAACGCCTCGACAACCTTACCCAAGGTTTTTAAGGATCGCAAGACTGTCGGGATTCGAATCCCCGGTAATCAAGTCGCACGCGCTCTTGCCGAAGCATTGGGAAACCCGGTCCTCTCCGCATCCGTTTCGGCAGATGAACCCGACGACCTTGCTTCTCCCGAGGCTCTCGCTTTGCTTTACAAGAATCAGGCCGACCTTTTCCTCGACGAGGGTGAAGGACGCACCGAGGGCACGACAGTTGTTGATCTCACTGATTCATCTGCTCCCGAAGTCGTTCGTGAGGGCCTCGGCCACTTTGAAGAATAAGTGTGCGCTATGATTGCAGTCAGCGAAATTTCTCCTGAAGAATATTGTCGGCTTTTCCCCGAGCCGGTCTCTGCATATTCCACTCCGGCCTTTTGCAAGTTGAATTCTTGGAAGGTATCGGATGTAAAATATCTCTGTTTCAGCTCCGGAGATGATCCGGTAGCCGGGATTATTGTCGGGGTGAATCGCGAATCCAGGCTCGCATGCTCGCCCTTCTCCGCTCCCTTCGGCGGGGTGGATGTCCTTCGGGAATTGCGTGTCGAAGAAGTCCTTGAGATTTATGAGGCTCTTCGCGCTTATATCGCTCCTTACCGCTTGAGGATTGTTCTGCCCCCCGACTTTTATTCACCATCCAATATAGTGCGCCAGGCATACGCTCTCAACGCTCTCGGCGCTTCGGCAACGATATGGCTGAATCATTCATATAATCTTCAAGGACGGCCGGCTTTCGAGACCCTGCTCAGCGATAAGATGCGCCAGCATCTGAGGCGTGCACGGCGGAGTGCTTATGAGGTGATTCGCAATCCGGAGCTTGAAGAGGCCTATGAAGTGATCCGTCGCAATAGGGAAGAAAGGGGATATCCTCTTGCCATGTCTCTCGAAGATATGCGCGATACGGCATCAGTAATCCCTCAGGAATATATCGTATTGCGGCATGAAGGCCTGGCCGTTGCAGCTGCGATCTCTTACCGCCCCGCGCCCGGGATAACGCAGCTTATCTATTGGGGGCATCTTGCGGAATGTAAGGGTAAATACCCCATGATAGCACTTGCACGTGAGGTATACGATCGTGCGTTGGAATCTTCCTGCAATTTCCTCGATCTCGGGCCATCCACATCTGCTGCCAATCCCAATGATTCCCTCGCAGCATTCAAAGAGTCAGTAGGGGCAAAGCCTGATTTAAAATACATCTTCGAGATGTGAACTAAATAGGCTCTGAATTTGTGTAATTCCCGAAGAAGTGTTAACTTTGTGGTGCATCCGCAGGGAAGCTTCAAGAAATAATATACATAACAACATACTAAACATCCTCCATTCACGATTAACAACATGGATAAGCAGCTTTTAGAACAGGTTACAGCCAAAGCTCAGGCTTGGCTCTCCCCGGAATATGACGAGAAAACCCGCGAAGCCGTTAAGGCTATGCTCGACGCCGAGGACAAAACCGACCTTGTGGAATCTTTCTATAAAGATCTTGAGTTTGGCACAGGCGGTCTGCGCGGTATCATGGGCCCGGGCTCGAACCGAATGAATATATACACTGTTGGTGCGGCAACTCAGGGTCTTGCCAACTACCTTAAGGAAGCCTTTGCAGACCTGCCCGAAATCAGCGTGGTTGTAGGCCATGATGTCCGCAACAACTCGCGCCTTTTCGCAGAGACGGTGGCAAATATCTTCTCTGCAAACGGCATCAAGGTTTATCTTTTCGACAGCTTCCGTCCCACCCCCGAACTCTCCTTTGCCATTCGTCGTCTCGGATGCCAGAGCGGTGTGAACATCACGGCTTCTCACAATCCCAAGGAATACAACGGGTACAAAGCTTATTGGAGCGACGGTGCTCAGATTATCGCTCCCCACGATGTGAACATCATCGACCACGTAAACCGAATCAAGGACGTAAGCGAAATCAAGTTCCAGGGCGATCCTTCGAAGATAGAAATTATCGGTGAGGAAATGGACAATGCATTCCTCGCTGCCATCAAGACGCTCTCCCTCGACCCCGAGGTGATCAAGCGCCATGCCGACCTCAAGATTGTTTATACGCCTATTCATGGCACCGGTGTGAAGCTCGTCCCCGACAGCCTTCGCAACTATGGCTTTACCAACATAATCCACGTGCCCGAACAGGATGTACCCAGCGGCGATTTCCCCACTGTCGATTCTCCAAATCCCGAAAATGCTCCGGCTATGGCCATGGCAATTGAGAAGGCCAAGGAAGTAGGTGCCGATCTCGTCGTGGCTTCCGACCCCGATGCCGATCGTATCGGTTGCGTTATTCGCGACAACAATGGCGAATATCAGCTCATCAACGGCAATCAGATTGTGATGATTCTTCTCAACTACATCATGCTCCGCAACCGTGAACTCGGCCTGCTCAAGGGCAATGAATATATTGTAAAGACCATCGTTACCACGGAGACTATCAAGGCTATCGCCAAGAATCAGGACGTGAGGATGTACGACTGCTACACCGGCTTCAAGTGGATTGCCGACGTTATTCGCAGCAACGAAGGCACGATGCGCTATCTTGGTGGTGGTGAAGAAAGCTATGGCTTCCTCGCCGAGGACTTCTGCCGCGACAAGGATTCGGTGTCCGCAATATCCCTTATGGCCGAAATTTGCGCTTGGGCAAAGGACAAGGGCATGGACTTCAACGAAATGCTCCAGGATATCTATCTCCGCAACGGCTTCAGCCATGAAGAGGGCATCTCCGTGGTCCGCACCGGCAAGTCCGGCGCCGAGGAGATTCAGAAGATGATGAAAGATTTCCGCTCCAACCCGCCCAAATCGCTTGGCGGTAGCCCGGTTGTCATTGTTAAGGACTACGCGGATCTCAACTGCAAGGATCTCCGCACGGGCGAAGTTTCCAAGATGGATTTCCCCACCACGAGCAATGTGCTCCAGTTCTTCACGGAAGACAATTCGAAGGTGAGCGTTCGCCCCTCCGGCACCGAGCCTAAGATTAAATTCTACGTGGAAGTTCATGACACCATGGCTTCCAAGGACGATTACGAGTCCTGCAACCGCAAAGCTGTCGAGAAGATTGCAGCAATAAAGAAGGACCTCGGAATCTGATATTTATACTCTTTTCTCTCTCCGTGTCCCGACCACTCGCAGAGGCCGGGCCGCGGAGAGATGTTTTTCTTACTACTCATGGAAATACTCTACGAAGACAATCATATAATCATAGTCAACAAGGCATCCGGAGAGATTGTGCAGGGCGACAAAACAGGCGATGAACCCCTGGTTGAAACCCTCAAGGCATATATCAAGAAAAGAGATGCCAAGCCCGGAAATGTTTTCATGGGAGTAGTCCACCGGCTCGACCGTCCTGTATCCGGCGTCGTTGTCTTTGCCAAGACATCGAAAGCGTTGAGTCGTCTTAATGAGATGTTTCGCAACGGAGATATTCATAAGACGTATTGGGCCGTTACAGCCAACAGACCCCCGAAAGAGGAAGACACGATTGTGAGCTATATCACAACCGTGGAGAAGACCAATAAGAGTTTTGCTCATGCACGCCCGAAAGCCGGAGCCAAGGAAGCCCGACTTGCCTATAAGCTCATTGCTGCCTCCGATCGCTACAATCTTCTTGAAGTGAATCTTATGACCGGACGCAAACATCAGATTCGAGTGCAGCTCAGCTCTATAGGCTGTCCGGTGAAGGGCGACCTCAAATATGGCGCAAAGCGAAGCAATCCCGACGGAAGCATCTCGCTGCACGCGAGGCGCGTGGTTTTCGAGCATCCCGTCAGCAAAAAACACATCGACGTCGTAGCGCCGGTCCCGGCAGGCGACTCCCTGTGGAAATATCTCGAAGAATCAACCGAACAGAAATCCGATGGAGAAAAAGCCTAAAATAGTTTTTTTCGGAACACCCGAATTTGCAGTTGCCAGCCTCGATCGCCTCGTCAGGGATGGCGCTGACATAGCCGCTGTAGTAACGATGCCCGACAAACCTGCCGGCAGAGGACACAAGATGCTTCATTCCGCAGTGAAAACCTATGCGCTCGAGCATGGGCTGCCGCTCCTTCAACCCGTGAAACTCAAAGAACAGGAATTCGTTGAGGCACTTCGGGAAATCGGTGCTGATCTTTTCATAGTAATAGCATTCCGTATGCTCCCCGAAGTTGTGTGGGCCATGCCTCCGATGGGAACATTCAACCTCCACGCCTCGCTTTTGCCTCGCTACAGAGGGGCCGCTCCTATCAACAGAGCGGTTATGAACGGCGATACGGAGACGGGCGTTACGACCTTTTTCCTGAAACATGAAATAGACACCGGCGACATTATCCGTCAGGAAAAAATTTCGATAGATCCTGACGAAAATGCGGGGAGTGTCCACGACCGTCTGATGGAGCTTGGAGCAGAACTCACGGCCGACACCGTGGCCCATATAACTGCAGGAAATCTTCGACCAATGCCACAGGAAGAACTTGCAGGAGTGTACGAACCGTGCCCTGCTCCAAAAATATTCAAGGAAACATGTCGGATAGAGTGGGGCGCTTCTGCCCGTGATCTTCATAATTTTGTGCGTGGCCTTGCTCCCTATCCTGCGGCCTGGACAGAGCTTGTGGAGGAGACCACAGCCCCTGATGCCACACCTTTGACGTCGCTAAAGATTATCAAAGCTGCTGTAGCCAAGGACGCTGGACCTCTCGCTCCGGGAGAAGTCCGGATTATCGGCGATGCTCGTCTCGTGGTAGGTACAGGGGATGACATTGAAGCGCTTGAGATTCTTGAACTCCAGCCCTCAGGCAAGCGCTCGATGACGGCGGAAGCATTTCTCAGAGGCTTCAGACGCCTCGATGGAGCATTGTGGATGAGATAGAGCATCGAAATTAATTAAATTTAGCATTCGCGATTTTGTTTTCTGACGGTAATTTGCTAATTTAGCACCATCCGAAAGGCTGGATGCCGAACAATTGCCGAGGCCCGATGTTATATTTATAAAACATTTCAATCACCTCTAAAATTTCATTCATCCATGACAAGCTCCGAACAGAATAACAGACCCTCGAAGGGCATGAATCCGAATACGGTGATGCGCGCAATTTTCGGCATCATCATGATTATCGTTTACGTAGGCATGGGCGTTCTCCTGCTTATCAATTATTTCAACTGGAGCGCCGATTGGGCCTGGACACGATATGTCATTGGCCCGGTTCTGATCGTTTACGGTCTCTATCGAGCATGGCGCCAGTACAAAGGCATCGACTCACCGTATTAAAATCTCATTCTTCTCTCTCTGAACATCCCTCCAATTCCGTCCTACTTTAAAGCATTAATGATGAGAATCACCAGAATAGCTCCGATAGTAGCCGCAGCGGCCCTCTGCATGGGGGCCACTTCGTGCATGAAATACGAGAAGAAGGAAAACACGTCAACAACCGGCACGGCTACCCTCGTGTGCGACAACTCCTTCCAGAACATTCTCGAGCAGGAAATCGATGTGTTCGAATATCAATATCCCGAAGCCCATATCCTTCCCGAGTACACCACTCAGTCCGTGGCCTTCGACTCTCTCATGAGCCTGAGCACCAAGACCATTGTGGTGAGCCGCGACATCACCCCCGAGGAGCGTGCTTTCTTAAAGAGCAAGAAGCGCACCGTGCGTTCGTCCAAGATCGCAGTGGATGCGGTTGCCTTTATTGTCAACAATGCGAATCCGGTGGAAATGCTCACACTCGGCGAGCTTGCTGATATCGTGGGCGGACGTACCACCCAGTGGAATGATGTGCAGCCGAACGACCTTGGCGAGATTAGCGTTGTCCTTGACCAGACCGGTTCGAGCCTTGCCACGTACATGCGCGATTCCTTGCTCGACGGTAAGCCCCTGGGCTCCAACGTATATGCAGCCGGATCCGTTCCTGCTGTCTTCGAAACCGTTGAGAAAAACAAGAATGCAATCGGCGTTCTCGGCGTAAGCTGGATCACCTCCGACATGTCTTCTGCAGACATGGCCCCTGATTCCCTTGCGATGAGTATCCTTTCTGACGAACCCGTGCAGGGTGCCACCCTCACCAATAGGGTGAAAGTGCTTAAGCTCCGCCGCAACGACGAAGTTACTGCCTACAAGCCATACCAGCAAAACATCTTCGACGGCACATATCCTCTTTTCCGTCAGATATACATGATCACGACGGCCCATTCGTCGAGCCCTGCCGGAGGCTTCTACAGTTTCGTTACGGGCGACATCGGTCAGAAAATTATCATGAAGACCGGTATTCTTCCCGCGAGGATGCGAATTCAGGTTGTTCAGCTCGGTCCCGACGAATGAAGCGACTGGAAGTGAAAATCTAAAAAAATACCCTTCCACAGGCAATATAGGCTTGTGGAAGGCGTTCTATTAAAAATAAAGCAAACCGAAATATCAACAACAAACATACCGAAACTAAATGAAACATAAATTCTTCATGTCGATGCTCCTCGCGGGCTCGCTGGTGGCCGGCGCTCAGAGCCAGGGCTACAAGGACGGTATCGAGTACTACAAGGCCGGACAGTACGACAACGCCCGGACTATCCTCGAACGCACTCTCAACGATGCATCCACCGACAAGGCACTTGCCAATTACTACCTGGGTCAGAGCTATCTCGCCCAGGGAGACAAGGCCAAGGCCGTAACATTCTTCAAACAGGGTGTGAACATCAATCCCGACGAAGCATTCAACTATGTTGGCCTCGGTGCTGTGGATCTCCTGAACGGAGCTCTCTCTCAGGCTGAAGAAAACTTCAAGACGGCCCGTAAGCTTGGCAAGAAAAATGCTGAGGTTTCGGTTGGTATCGCGCGCGCATACTACAATGCCGATGCCGTAAAGTATGCAAAGGAGATTGAGAAGAATCTCGCCCAGGCAGCCAAGGACTCCAAGAACGCAGAGCCTGCTATCTACATCCTCCGCGGTGATATGGCCTACGACCAGAAGAATTATGGCGACGCAGCAATGGAATATGAGCAGGCTATCAACGCCGCCGGCAACAGCACGGAGGGTTTCGTGAAGTTTGCCAACTCGTATTTCTACGTGAACCCCAAGCTTGCCATCCAGCGCCTCGAAGAGCTCCTCACCCTCCAGCCCAATTCGGCTCTCGCTCAGCGCGAGCTCGCTGAAAAATATTACGAAGGCAAGTATTGGAAGAAGGCCGCCGAGCAGTATGGCAACTATATCCAGAACCCCAACCACTTCCCTGAGGACAAAGCCCGCTACTCCGTGCTTCTTTACTGGGGCGAAGACTACGAGCCTTCTCTTGCTGTGGCAAACGACCTCCTCGCTCAGAACCCCGACAACTTCCTGATGCAGCGCATGCGCTTCCTCAACGAGACTGCTCTCGGCCGCTATCAGGATGCTGTCCGCGATGCACAGAGCTTCTTCGATAAGAACCCCGGCGCATATTTCACCACCAACGACTTTGTGAAGTACGCCGAAGCCCTCAGTGGTATCAACCAGGATTCTCTCGCTGTAGTGCAGTATGAGCTGGCAGTGAAGAATGCTCCCGAGAACAAGGCTCTCCTGAAGGACTTGAGCGATATGTACACCAAGAACAAGGATTTCCGTCGCGCAGCAGAAGCATACGATGCTTATGTTCAGTCTCAGGAAAATCCTTCCGTGCAGGATCTTTATGGAATGTCGGCACGCTACCTCAACATTGCAGCTACAGCTACCGATGATGAAGAGCGTCAGAACGCCGGCCAGCGCGGTCTTGAATATATCGACAAGGTTATTGCCCGTGCTGAACCCCAGCCTGCTCTGTATCAGCGCAAGGCGCGTCTGAATATCGCCAAGAACGGCAACCGTCCGAACGCCGAGGCAATTGCCGCATACGACAAGATGCTCGAACTCCTGGACGCTGACCCCGAAAACAAGAAGGCCGGGAGCGCTGCCCTGAACCAGTACAAGGAAGCATACATGTTCCAGATGGCATTCTACAGCAGCTCAGCCAATAAGGATGACGAACGCCATGCTCAGGCTACGGCAAACCTCAATGAGGTGAATGCCCTCCTCAATGGCGACGCTCAGTAATTAACTGAATAAAAATAAGACGCGGGCGGTCTCGGAATCTTTTCGCAGACCGCCCGCATGTTTATCTCCTCTCTCTCCCAATTCTACAGCTATGTCATTACAGCCACTTGCCGAGCGCATGCGTCCGCGCACCCTTGACGATTATATCGGTCAGACACATCTTGTCGGGCCCGGTAATGTCCTTCGTCGCATGATTGATTCAGGACGTGTAGCCTCGTTTATTCTGTGGGGGCCTCCGGGTGTGGGCAAGACGACGCTTGCCCGCATAATCGCCAATACCACCAAAGCTCCGTTCTATACTCTCTCGGCCGTAACATCAGGTGTAAAGGAAGTGCGAGATGTTATCGAGCAATGCAAGCGCAGCGCCGGCGATATGTTTTCGGACGGTGCAAGGCCCATCCTCTTCATCGACGAAATCCACAGGTTCAGCAAGTCGCAGCAGGACAGCCTCCTTGGTGCAGTCGAGAACGGCACGGTTACTCTCATTGGCGCCACCACTGAAAATCCTTCTTTCGAAATAATTCGCCCCCTTCTTTCGCGGGCTCAGGTCTATGTGCTCAAGCCCCTCGAGGAGGAGGAACTGAAGCATCTGATTGACCACACGTTGGCCAACGACGAGATTTTGAAATCGAGAAAAGTGAGGGTGGAGCAGACCGCAGCTCTGTTCAGATATGCCGGAGGTGATGCCCGCAAGCTGCTGAACATTCTCGACCTGCTTGAGCAATCGACCGGCCATGGCGAGGATATTGTCATAAACGACCGAGTTATCACAGAACGTCTTCAGGAAAATCCTCAGGCCTATGATAAGAACGGGGAAATGCACTACGACATTATCTCGGCATTTATCAAGAGCATACGCGGGAGCGATCCCGATGCCGCGGTCTACTGGCTCGCGAGGATGATTGCCGGCGGCGAAGACCCTGAGTTCATTGCACGTCGGCTTGTGATTCTTGCCTCTGAAGATATTGGCTTGGCCCAACCATACGCCATGATGGTAGCCAACAGCTGCTATGAAATCGTGCAGAAAATAGGAATGCCTGAAGGTCGAATCCCGCTCTCGGAATGTGCGATTTATCTTGCAACATGTCCTAAAAGCAACTCGGCATACCTGGCTATTGATGCAGCTTTGGCCGAGGTGCGTGCGTCAGGAAATTTGCCTGTGCCACTGCATTTGCGCAATGCGCCCACTTCGCTTATGAAGAAGCTCGATTACGGGAAAGAATATAAGTACGCCCACGATTACCCGGACCATTTCGTGCGTCAGCAATTCCGCCCGGACGAAATTGCCGACAAGCGCTTCTGGAATCCTGCACATAATCAGGCGGAAGATACAATGTCGGCGCGCCAGAAATCGCGCTGGGGATAAACTGAAAAATGCCGCTCGGAGTAGAAACTCGAGCGGCATTTTTTTTATGTGAGAATCAGAAATTATATCCGAAGGTCAGGTCCACGCCATTGTCGTGCATCGAGGAAGGCCCTTTGTACATATCGAGCATTCCGGCTGTTCCGGAAATTTCGAATATCCAGTTGCCGTAAGAGAACCCGGCGCCGAATTGCCAGCCGATGTCAAGGCGGTGAAAGCTTGCCCCGTCGCCATAAAGGTTGGAGCTGTCGCTTTCTTTATCGATTGTATAATGACTTCTGCCCACGAGAGGGATGCCGAGACGAGGGCCAGTAAAGACTGATATCGAACCGAAGTCAAAGTCGAAGCGGTAGCCTGCACGCAGAGGAACCCGGAAGCCGAATCGGCGGGCGCTATAATGCGTCTCCATCGGGACATACTCATCCATTGTAGTGATAGAACCTTTCATTGTTGAGTAGAAGAGGTTCAGTCCTGGTTCGAAATAGAGGTTTTTCCAGAGAGGGATATTGTATATTATGCCCGCTTCAAATCCTGCACCGGGGTTGTATAGATCAATTTTGAAGTCGCCCGTCTTAAGGTCTGTAGGGCAAGTTATGTCTAAGCTCAGACGTGCACCCAGATAGGGAGCATTGTCCGGATTGTCGAAAATATCTTGGGCTGCCGCTACAGGAGAGGCGACTAGCCCGAGCAGCAGTGCAAAAGGAAATAAGTGCTTCATATGAGAATCTTAAGTATGGTTATGGGCGCAAAGGTACGAAAAATTATGAAATTTTGTAGTTTTTATCGTTAAGAATGATTATCTTTGCATGTTAAAACAAACTTACCTTATAATCATACCTACCGTGCGCCCAACCATAAACATGTGGAAGGTCCTGAAATTCATATTGTTCGTATTTTTTGTAACGTTCTCGTTCAACGTGGCTAAAAGCCGCGAAGGCGAAGCGTGGCAAATCTTTATTCTCCTGCTGGCAATAGGTGTGGGATACTATGTGTTCTATATCCTTCCCGACGGTGGAGAGGGTAATGAGTCGGAATACGACGACGAACGACATTAACTTCCGGATTCTCGCTTCCATTCTCGCTCCCATCGCTCCCATTCGGAGAGTTCCTTGCTTTTTAACGCAAAAATTCGTATTTTTGCAAGTTGAACCTCTATTATCGAGCGACTATGGATTTTGAACTCAGTTCCGCTTATTCTCCTACCGGCGACCAACCGCAAGCTATTGCAGAACTTGCGCGTGGAGTTCAGGCAGGTGTAGACTCGCAAGTATTGTTGGGTGTTACCGGTTCGGGCAAGACTTTCACGATGGCAAATGTCATTCAGGAAGTGCAGAAGCCCACACTTATCCTGAGCCATAACAAGACTTTGGCTGCGCAGCTATACAGCGAATTCAAGCAGTTTTTTCCGAACAACGCTGTCGAATACTTCGTGTCGTATTACGATTATTATCAGCCGGAAGCATACATACCTTCGGTAGATAAGTATATCGAGAAAGACCTCATGATCAACGACGAAATCGAGCGTCTGAGGCTCGCCACGGTTTCGGCCCTGATGTCGGGGCGCCGCGATGTGATTGTGGTGTCTTCCGTGAGCTGCATTTACGGCATGGGAAATCCTGAGGATTTTAATGCCAACGGTGTAAGCGTGGAAAAGGGTGAACGGATTTCACGAAACGATTTTCTCCGCAAGCTTGTGGCGGCCCTATACAGCCGTTCGGAAATCGAACTCAACCGAGGAAACTTCCGCGTGAAGGGCGACACGGTCGACATCCGCCTTGCATACGAGGATATTATTGTCCGAGTTACCTTTTGGGGCGACGAAGTAGAGTCGATTCAGACAATTCAACCCGAGGCAAACATTGATCTCGGCGAACACGACCGCTTTAATATCTACCCGGCCAATCTCTTTGTTACTTCGCCCGCGCGGCAGGCTGCTGCCGTGGCTCAGATTCAGCTCGATTTGGGTCGTCAGGTCAACTATTTCAACGATATTATGAAGCCAATAGAGGCTCAGCGTATCGAAGAGCGTGTTACTTACGACGTCGAGATGATAAAGGAGATAGGCTATTGTCAGGGCATCGAAAACTATTCGAGGTACTTTGACGGCCGCCTCGAGGGCGAGCGACCCTTCTGCCTGCTCGACTATTTCCCGAAGGATTATCTGACGATTATCGACGAAAGCCACGTAACTGTGCCGCAACTTAGGGCGATGTATGGCGGCGACCGCTCGAGAAAAATCAATCTTGTGGACTATGGATTCCGCCTGCCGGCAGCCCTTGACAACCGCCCCCTTAAGTTTGAGGAATTTGAGGCTCTCACACCTCAAACCATTTACGTCAGCGCCACTCCGGCCGAATACGAATTGCAGAAGACCGAGGGTGTGGTAGTCGAACAGTTAATCCGACCCACCGGTCTTCTTGATCCCGTAATCCGCGTGGAGCCTTCTGCCGGGCAGATCGATAAGCTGATGGAGATGATTCAGGTGCGCATTGAGAGAGGGGAGCGTACGCTCGTAACGACCCTCACCAAGCGAATGGCTGAGGAATTGAACGACTATTTCCTGAAGCTCCGGATTAAGACGGCATATATACACTCGGATGTCGACACTATGGATCGCATCAAGATTCTCGACGGCCTCCGGGCTGGTACATTCGATGTCCTCATCGGTGTGAATCTCCTCCGCGAAGGTCTCGACTTGCCCGAAGTTTCCCTCGTGGCAATTCTTGATGCCGATAAGGAAGGATTCTTGCGGAGCCATCGTTCGCTCACGCAGACAGTGGGACGTGCAGCCCGTAACCTTAACGGTGAGGTTGTGATGTTCGCCGACACGATCACGGATTCCATGCGTCAGACAATCGATGAGACCGAGCGCAGGCGCAGTCTTCAGCTTGCCTACAACGAGGAACACGGCATCACTCCCAAGGCTATCATAAAGGCTCGCAACGCCATCGTGGGCATGGAGCTTGATGAGATTGAATTTGACGCTCAGCGCATGGCTTACGGCGGCGGAAAGAGAAAGGGTAAGGCCAAGAACGAACCCGTAACAGGTCGTTCGCATGGCGGAGCAAGTGTCGACATGCCCTACGCTCAGGAATATTCTACAAGTGTGGATATTGCCGCCGACCCGGTAACGGCATACATGACTTCGGAAGAGCTTCAGCGCTCTATCAACCGCTTGCGCGAGCAGATGGTGGCTGCGGCCAAGGAGATGGAATTTATGACTGCCGCACGTTTGCGCGATGAAATAATCAAGCTCGAGTTGCGTCTCGAAAACATGAATAAGGAGGCATGAACATGAAGGAACCGGACTATAACAACCTTCGCCCGACCGATTGGCTTCCGACTTCCGTTAAGGAAATGAAGGCTCTCGGATGGGATAGCGTGGATGTGGTTCTCTTTTCGGGCGATGCGTACGTAGACCATCCGGCCTTCGGTGCAGCGGTCCTCGGACGCACCCTCCAGGCCGCCGGCTATCGGGTGGCTATTGTCCCTCAGCCAAATTGGCGCGACGATTTGCGCGACTTCAAGAAGTTTGGTGCACCTCGTCTCTTCTTCGGAGTGTCGCCCGGGGCAATGGACTCCATGGTGAATCATTATACTGCCAACCGCAGGCTCCGGTCTGACGATGCATACACTCCGGGAGGAAAGCACGGAATGCGCCCGGACTATCCAACGATAGTCTATTCGGAGATATTGCGCGAATTGTTTCCCGACACCCCAATCATTGCCGGAGGAATAGAAAGCTCCCTCCGACGTCTCAGCCACTACGACTATTGGCAGGACAAACTTCGCCCTTCGATTCTCACAGAATCCAAAGCGGATATGATAATCTACGGCATGGGCGAGAAACCAGTGCTGGAGCTTGCGCGCCGACTCGATGCCGGCGAAAAGATTTCAGATATAAAAGATCTTCGGCAAAGCGTTGTTCGGATGCCGCTTGATGCCATTCCTGCAGCGGATTCAGAAAATATTATTCTCAATTCTTTTGAAGATTGTCTCCGCGACAAGGCATCTCAGGCAGCAAACTTCAAGCATATAGAGCAGCAGAGCAACCGCTACGATGGAGGCGCAACTCTTTGGCAGCACACAGGGCCGGAAGCCGTGAAAGTGAATCCCATGTTTCCCGCTATGACGCAAGGCGAAATTGACGCGTCCTTCGATTTGCCCTACACGCGTCTTCCCCATCCTCGCTACAAAGGGAAGACGATACCGGCCTACGAGATGATTCGCCATAGTGTGAATCTTCACAGAGGTTGTTTCGGCGGTTGTGCATTCTGCACCATCTCCGCGCATCAGGGCAAGTTTATCGCATCCCGTTCCAAAGAATCCATCCTGAGGGAAGCTCGTCAGGTGAGCCGTATGCCCGATTTCAAGGGTTATATTTCCGACCTTGGCGGCCCGTCGGCAAATATGTATGCCATGGGCGGAAAGGATCGTACGATTTGTGCCAAATGCCTTCGCCCGTCTTGCCTGCATCCTTCGCCGTGTGCTAATCTTGACACCGACCATCGCCCTCTTCTCGATATATATCATGCTGTAGGTGCCATTCCCGGCGTCAAAAAATCGTTCATTGGCTCCGGTGTGCGCTATGACCTCAGCATGCACAAGACGGGCATTCCGGAAATCGACAAAGCCAATGCACGCTACAATGAGGAACTGATAGCCGAACACGTATCCGGGCGCCTCAAGGTTGCTCCGGAGCACACATCCGACGCCGTGCTCAAACTCATGCGAAAACCTTCGTTCAAGCTGTTCCATGAATTTAAGGGCATTTTCGACAGAGCGAATGCCCGGGCAGGATTGCGCCAGCAGATTATTCCTTACTTTATTTCGAGCCAGCCCGGATGCCGCCTTGACGATATTGCCGAATTAGCCGGCGAAACAAAGGAAT
>CAMWQB010000029.1 GCA_947176295.1 uncultured Porphyromonadaceae bacterium | reverse complement strand
GGGTGTTTAGGATATATAGAAACAAACTTTTTACTTAACTAAGGATTCACGTTCCTACTATGAAAAAGACATTGATTTGCGGCCTGCTGACGCTGGCCATGATTTGCGGGTTCAGCTCGTGTAGCGACGACAATGACCTGCCTGACGTATCGTTTGTAGTAAACTTCGACGATGCCACGGAAGTGGATGGAGTTCTCTATGTGGTGCAGGGCGAGACGTTCGACATCGAATCTATCACTCCTATAAACAACGAGAGCAACAAGGCTGTGGAACTCGGTGGTGCTACGTATTACTGGGACTATCGTCCGATTGGCGCAAGCCTCTACAAGCCTTTTGCTTTCGAGATTACCGTTACGCCTGCGACCAGTCTCGGGCGACACATTCTCGAAATTTATTGTCCCGTTTATGCTGTCGACAAGGCTCCGGCAAACGCGATAATGAGCTATCAGGTAGAGGTTGTGGCAAGTGCTGACGATCTTCCCGTGGGCGGCAACACGTCAGTGCCGACAACAGCTCAGGTGTCGAAGACCGACAATTGAGGCTCTCTAACTTTCGCGATAATTTCGAAAACTGCAGGGTGTGGCGTTGATGAAACGTCATACCCTGCTGCTTTTTTCATATTTTTTGCGTATTTTTGCAAGAAATCTGATAAGAGAGCCATTATGTATAAGATTATAGATAAGCGCTACTTCTCTCCTAAGGTGGTGAAGCTCGAAGTGGAGGCGCCAGAGATCGCGCGAGCCCGCAAGGCGGGGCACTTCGTGATTGTGATCTGCGACGAGAAGGGCGAACGCATCCCACTGACGATTGCGGATGCTGACATCCGACGAGGAACGATAAGTCTCGTGGTGCAGGCGGTGGGTGCAAGCACGGAGAAAATCTGCGCGATGGAACCGGGCGAGAGTTTTGCCTCGCTGGTGGGACCTCTTGGCAAGGCAACGAGGATAGCGCGGCACGAAGGGGGCGCGGTAGTGTGCTGCGGAGGGGGCGTAGGCGTGGCTCCGCTCCTGCCTATAATCAAGGCAATGAAGGCTGCGGGCAACCGAGTTGTGTCGGTGCTTGCTGCGCGGACGAAGGACCTTATAATTCTCGAGGACGATGTTCGGCGCCACAGCGACGAGGTGATAATCATGACCGACGATGGCTCGGCGGGCGAGAAAGGGCTCGTTACGCAGGGGCTTGAGACCGTGCTTCAGCGGGAGCCCGTGGCCGAGGTGGTAACGATAGGTCCGGCTGTGATGATGAAGTTTGTGGCCCTTCTGACGAAGAAATACGACGTTCCCACGGTGGCGTCGCTGAATACGATAATGGTAGACGGCACGGGGATGTGCGGGGCCTGCCGCGTGAGCGTGGGAGGGAAGATGCGCTTTGTGTGTGTGGATGGTCCTGAATTCGACGCACACGAAGTGGATTTTGATGAAATGATAATGAGAATGCATGCATATGACTGAGCATAGCGAACTTACCGACCGTATGGCTCCGTGGCGCACGGAGCTTCGCAACGAAATAGGGGCCAAGGCCCGGACGGCTATTCCCCGGGCAAAGATGCCACAGCTTGATGCGGCTTACCGCGTGGGGACGCTCACGGAGGAAGTGAACCAGGGTCTTTCGTCCGGCCAGGCCGTTCTGGAGGCTACGCGCTGCCTCGACTGCCCCACTCCGACCTGCATGGAGGGATGCCCTGTGAGCATCGAAATTCCATCGTTTATAAAAAACATCCAGCGTGGACGGGCCGATCTTGCGTCCGATGTTCTGCGGATGACAAGCGCGCTGCCGGCCGTGTGCGGCAGGGTATGCCCGCAGGAGAGACAGTGCGAGAGCCGGTGCATATATCACAAGATGGGGAAGGAGCCCGTGGCAATAGGCTATCTTGAAAGATTTGCCGCCGACATGGAGAGGGCCTTGGAGAAAATGGGCCTTCGCGGCGCGACGGAGCGGGGCGAAAGAGGGAACGGCATCCGCGTGGCAGTGGCCGGAAGCGGCCCTGCGGGGCTGTCGTTTGCCGGCGAGATGGCGCGCCGCGGCTTCGAAGTTGATGTCTTCGAGGCTCTGCACGAGATTGGCGGTGTGCTGAAATACGGCATTCCCGAGTTTCGCCTGCCCAATGAAATCGTGGATGCCGAGCTTGCCAATCTCCGCAAGGCCGGAGTGCGCTTCCACACCAATACGGTGATAGGAAAGACGCTGAGTTACGACGAGCTGCTCAACGAGGGTTTCCGCGGGATATTCGTGGCCTCCGGGGCGGGACTTCCGCGATTTATGGGTGTGCCCGGCGAGAACCTGTGCGGGATAATGTCGAGCAACGAGTATCTTACGCGCATCAATCTGATGGGAGCCGGTCGCGCGGGCTATGCAACACCTGTGGCGAAGGGACATCGCGTGGCTGTAATCGGAGGTGGAAACACGGCGATGGACTCGGTGCGGACTGCGCTGAGAATGGGGGCCGAGCGGGCGATGATAGTATATCGCCGCAGCGAGGCAGAGATGCCCGCCCGAGTTGAAGAAGTGCATCATGCGAAGGAGGAGGGCGTTGAATTCCTGACCCTATGCAACCCCGTGGAATATCTCGGCGACGAGAAGGGGCGCGTGCGGGCTATGCGTGTGCAACGCATGGAACTTGGCGAGCCTGATGCTTCGGGACGTCGCCGGCCGGTGGCAATTGCCGGAGCGGTGGATGAGATAGAAATCGACGAGGTGATAGTGAGCGTGGGAGTTTCGCCGAATCCACTGATTCCGGACACGATAGACGGGCTGGACGTAACCGAGCGCGGAACCATCGCCGTTAACGCAGGACTGCGCTCGTCGATCCACACGATTTTTGCGGGCGGCGACATCGTGCGCGGTGGCGCGACAGTGATATTGGCTATGGGCGACGGGCGCAAGGCTGCGGCGTCGATGGCCGAGCAACTCCTCAATACAGAAAAATGACTGTGGGCACGAAACTACGGATGGCTGTCGCCGGGCTTGTGTTCGGGGTGATGCTCGCAGGCTGCAAGGATGGCGCGAAACATGAACGGCCTGTGATAGCCGTGAGCGTGGCGCCCCAGGCCGCTCTTGTGGAAGCTATCGCGGGCGAGGACTACGACGTGGTAACCATACTCGACCGGGGGGCCAATCCGGAGACTTTCGAGCCGGGAATGCAGACGCGTATCGCAGCCGACAATGCTAAGGCCTATCTGAGCCTCGGGGGCCTGCTGCCTTTCGAAAAGGCGCTGACGGAATCGCTGAGCGACAAAGTTGTGCAGTTCGACACGAGCAAGGGAATTGAACTCGAATACGGAACGCACGGGGATGCGGGGCACAGGCATGACGACAATGATGGTGCAGACCCGCACGTGTGGACGTCGATTGTGAATATTGCGGTCATGGCTGACAACATCAGCGAGTTTCTATGCGAACTGAATCCCAAAGGCGCCCAGCACTATGCGATGAAGACCGACAGTCTTATGGCCGTTCTTGACTGCCTTGACGAGAACTTCAGAGAAAAGCTGAAGGAGGCGCCGTCGCAGGCCTTTGCCGTGTGGCATCCGTCGCTGTCGTATTTCGCCCGCGACTACAACCTGAAGCAGATAGCGCTCGGGCAAGAGCATAAGGAGCTGTCGGCCATGCGCCTGAAAGAACTATGCGATTCGGCCACCGGGGAAGGCACCCGGGTGTTCTTTCTACAGCGGGAATTTGACCCTCGGCAGGCATCGACGGCAAATGAGCGCATAGGCTCGCGATTAGTAAGAATCGACCCGCTCTCGGACGATTGGGCGGGACAACTGACGATGATTGTAGATGAGCTCACGAAAAGATAGTGTACTTAGCCTCAAGAATATATACTTCCGAAGGGAGGGACGAGGGATCCTCAAAGATGTGGACCTCGAGGTGAGGAAAGGAGAGTTTATCGTTATAACCGGACCTAACGGTGGCGGAAAGACCACGCTTCTCCGTCTGATGCTCGGGCTTCTTGAGCCTACGGCCGGAACCATCATGCGGGAAAGCGATTTGAGATTCGGCTATCTGCCTCAGAAGTCGAGCGTGGATTCGCATTTTCCTATCACGGTCGAAGAAACCGTTGAATCGGCGCTTCTGCCGCTCAAACAATCCGCGACGGAAAAGAGAGAGATGATTCGCAGAGCCTTGGAAAGGCTATGGCTCGGCGAACTGAGCGGGCGACCTATCGGGAAGCTCTCGGGCGGACAGCTGCAACGGACACTTATAGCGCGTGCGTTGGTTTCGGGGCCGGATGTGCTGGTTCTCGACGAACCTATGAGCTATCTCGACCGCACTTCGGAAGCCATGATGCTGAAAATCATAGCAGAGGAGAAGGCTAAAGGCACGACTATATTGATGGTAACGCATCGCGAGGCGGCGGTGGCATCGATGGCGGACAGGTGTGTGTACGTTTCCGTTAGACTTGATGAGCAATTTTAGATAAAATTTCGTATCTTTGTACTTTAAAAACCGACTACCCGAGAAAAGTCATGAACAATATACCCGACAACAATGGCCCCGAAATGCCGAAGGGCCGCGAAGAAGAGGTTCGCCGCATGGAGGCTGCCCCGGCGTCGACGCGCCGTCTGATGATTATTGTGATTGCCGTGTGCGCTGTTCTTGCGCTTGTGGCAGCATTCTTCGTATATAATTCGATAAAGGCAAACAAGGCACTGGAAGAGGCTCAGGCAGAGAAGGAACAGATACTTCTTGATGCAGCGACGCGCGACCTCGAGCGGGAAAGCGCCGAGCTGGATGCGGAATTCGCTCAATTCGAGAATTCCCGTCAATACATCCAGAATGATTCCATCAAGCGTCAGCTCAGTGAAAAATATGAGGCTGCCCGCCTGCAGGTGGAGAAGCTTCAGCAGGAGCTAAAAAATCAGAAGAAGAAGAGCGCAGCCGAAATTGCAAAACTTCGCAACGAAATCGACACTCTTCGTGCTCTTCTGCGCCACTATGTGGAGGAAATCGACCGCCTGAACAAAGAGAACCAGGCGCTTCGCTCGGAGAACGAGGAAATCAAGGAGCAGAATCAGAAGCTGAACACGCAGGTGGCCGAGACGTCGCGACGCAACGAGGTGCTTTCAGAAAGGATGACCCTGGCCGAGAAACTGAATGTAACCGGGCTTTCGCTGACAGCCCTGAACAAAAAGGGAAAGGCGGAGAAGAAGGTGCAGAAGGCAACTCAGCTGATGATCCGCTTCACTATCCCCCAGAATAATTCGACACCCGTGGGCGAGAAGACCATCTATGCCCGCATAGTGAGCCCTTCGGGACAGCTTCTCGGCAACGGCGGGAGCTTCTCCTTCGAAGGCGCCAGCGTGGCTTGCTCGGCACGTAAGACGATAGAATATGCCGGAGAAGAAATCGGAGGCGTAACCATCTATTGGGATGTGGACACGCCGCTGATGGCCGGCGACTACACGGTGGAGCTTTTCGCCGACAACTATCGGCTTATTTCGCGCACTTTCTCCCTGAAATAAACCGGACAGCCCCCACAGGCACGACACTTCAAACCGAAGACTACCCGACTATCTGACAGATGGATTTCATAAACGGAATTATCGAGCAAATAACGAGCATCGAAGTGAATACTCTCAATTCGATGTTCAAGCTATGTCTGAGCCTCCTGCTCGGAAGCCTTGTGGGCTACGAGCGTAAACGGAAGGGGCAGGCAGCGGGGGTCCGCACCTTCTCGCTGATAGCCATGGGGGCTACACTGGCGATGATTCTTAGTATCTACGTGCCTCAGGAATACATGGGACTGAAGAACGGCGACCCCGGTCGAATTGCCGCACAGGTTATTACGGGTATAGGCTTTCTGGGCGCCGGCGCAATAATCCAGATGAAGGGGTCGATAAGGGGTCTGACGACCGCGGCCGGAATCTGGATGGTTGCAACCATTGGCATGGCCGTGGGTGTGGGGATGTATGTCATATCGGTGATAGCTACGGCTCTGATACTGTTTATTCTCGTTGAGCTCGAGCGAATGGAGCAGCACGTGAGCAAAGGGTCGGAGAGCCGCATCATCCGCCTGCGTCTGGGGGTGATCCTTCATGACATCTCGGACTATCGCACCACCTTGCGCCGCAATAAGGTTCACCTTCAGAATTTCTATGTGGACTATGACTATGAGGCTGAGGAGACGCGGCTGAACCTGGTGGTTCTTCTTCGCGAGACCACCGACTACATAGCCCTATTCAGTGAACTCGAGAAGCTGCATCCCACAAAATCCATATCGCTTGCCAACCAGCTGAGCATCTGACAATAAGACCCATCACATCAACACAACACCCTACTCCACGCCAATGATCCTATGAACACAGAAAGCCTAATTACCGACCTCGCCTTTATCCTCCTGCTGGGAGCAATCGTAACGGTCGTATTCAAATGGATAAAGCAGCCTGTGGTGCTGGGGTATATCGTGGCAGGCTTTCTTGCGAGCCCTCACTTCGAATACCTTCCATCGGTAACGACGGAGGAGAATATAGATTTCTGGGCTGAGATAGGCATTGTGGTGCTTCTCTTTGCGCTGGGACTTGAATTCAGTTTCAAGAAGCTTCTGAACTCCGGAGGTTCGGCTGTTGTAACGGCACTGATAGTTGTAACGGGCATGATGGGAGCCGGCTTCGCGCTGGGGCATGCCATGCATTTCAACACCATCAACAGCCTATTTCTGGGAGGCATGCTGTCGATGAGCTCGACGACGATCATAATCAAAGCCTTCACGGATCTGGGACTTAAGCAAAAGAAATTCGCGTCGCTGGTGTTGGCCGTGCTGATTGTCGAGGACCTTTTTGCAGTGGTGATGATGGTGCTCCTTTCGTCCATTGCAATCAACAACAGTGTTGAGGGCTCGGAACTTCTCTACAGTATCGGAAAGCTTGTGTTCTTCCTGCTCATCTGGTTTGCGGTGGGAGTTTACATCCTGCCGTCGCTTCTGAACGGCATCCGTCGCTTTCTCAATTCGGAAACACTGCTTGTTGTGTCGATGGGCTTGTGTCTGGGCATGGCGGTATTTTCGGTTTACTGCGGTTTTTCGATGGCCCTCGGTGCATTCGTGATGGGTTCGATTCTTGCGGGCACGAGCTATGCCGAACGGATAGAGCATGTGGTAACACCGGTTAAGGACCTTTTCGGGTCGGTGTTCTTTATATCCGTGGGTATGATGGTTCGCCCGGATATATTGGCCGGCTACTGGCTCCCGATTCTGATACTGTCGCTCGTGGTGATCATAGGAATGATAATCTTCGGCACGGCGGGTATGCTTGTAACGGGCCAGACATTGAAGGTGGCAATCGAAAGCGGTTTCTCGCTGACGCAGATTGGCGAATTCGCTTTCATCATCGCATCTCTGGGCATGAGCTTAGGGGTGCTTGAACCGACGCTCTACCCTATAGTCGTTGCCGTGTCGGTGATTACGACATTCACGACACCCTTCTTCATAAAAGCATCCGTGCCGTTCTACAACTTTGTGGAGCGTCATCTTCCGCGGCGACTTCACTTCCTCATCGAGCGCTACCACAAGGATGTGGAGAAAAACGAGGCAGCGGGAGCATCGTGGAAGCCGGTGCTGAAGCGGTATCTCTGGCGCACGGCCCTGTACTCGGTGGTGCTTCTTGGAATAAGCATAGTGAGCCAGCGCTACCTCCTTCCGTACATGCAGGAAATTGCGGGCGAATGGGGCAACCTTGCGAGCGTGGTGATAACGCTGCTGGGAATGTCGCCTTTCCTGATGGCACTGATGCAACCACTGAGTGCATCGTCGGGTGAACACGGCGTGGCCGAGGCGAGGGCAGCCATCAATGCGCTACCGCGAACGGTGATGACGATATTCCGCTTTATCATCGCCATCTTCTTCGTTACGAGCGTGATTTCGGAAGTATATTCAAAGCGCACGGGAGTGATTTTTGTTGTGGCGGCAGTGATTCTGGTTGCCTTCTTCTTCTCGCGTCGGCTGCGGAAGAGCATGACACGCATCGAGAGCCGCTTTATCGACAACCTAAACGAGCGCGAGCTTCGCCGCTCGGGCAAAAACAATTCTATCGTGGGCGACCTCCATCTTGCCTACATGACGGTGGGTACGGGCTGCGACTTCGCCGGCGAACGCCTTATCAACTCCGACCTCCGGCATCGCTACGGAGTGAATGTGGTGAGTATTCAACGCGGAACATGCGCCATTCCGATTCCGAGCGGGCAGGAGCGGCTCTTCCCGGGCGACACTGTGGGCATAATAGGCACGGAAGCACAAATCGAAGCCATCCTGCCTGATATAGAGAAAGATCTCGAGGCCAATCCGAATGCGTCCGGCACGCTGAACTCCGCGCAGCTGACGAGCATCCTTCTCACGGCCAACTCGCCACTTGCCGGAAAGACGCCAAGAAACTCCGACCTCCGCAACCGCTACGACGCACTTGTCGTGGCCGTGGACCGCGGAGACGAGCATATAGATTCGAAGCCCGACCTCGTGTTCGAGCCGGGCGACCTTGTGTGGCTGGTAGGCGATCCGCACAAACTTGCATCCCTGAAATAAAAAACTTCTCAATAAAATACACCCAAACATGGACGATCAGCGCTATAATCTCCGAGGCGTCTCGGCATCGAAGGAAGACGTGCACAATGCAATCAAAAACATCGACAAGGGACTCTACCCCGGAGCATTCTGCAAAATCGTGGCCGACTACTTAGGAGGCGACGCCGAGTGGTGCAACATCATGCACGCCGACGGGGCAGGCACAAAGAGCTCCCTGGCCTATATCTACTGGCGCGAAACGGGCGACCTGAGCGTGTGGAAGGGCATCGCCCAGGACGCCCTGATAATGAATATCGACGACCTTCTCTGCGTGGGGGCTACGGACAATATCCTCCTTTCGTCGACAATAGGCCGCAACAAACGTCTTGTTCCGGGCGAGGTGATAGCCGCTATCATCAACGGCACAGAAGAGCTTCTGGAAGAATTGCGCGCGCAGGGAGTGGGCATCTACTCCACGGGAGGCGAGACGGCCGACGTGGGCGACCTCGTGCGCACGATAATCGTGGATTCGACAGTGGCTTGCCGCATGCGCCGGAAGGACGTCATCGACAACGCACGCATCCATGCGGGCGACGTGATTGTGGGACTGGCCTCCTACGGACAGGCCAGCTACGAGAAAGAATACAATGGAGGCATGGGCTCTAACGGACTGACCTCCGCACGCCACGATGTGTTCGACCACTCCCTGGCGGAAAAGTATCCTGAGAGCTACGACAACGGGCTCCCCGTGGAGCTTGTGTACAGCGGAAGCTGCGGGCTGACGGACGCTGTGGAAGGCGCTCCGGTATGCGCGGGCAAACTCGTTCTGTCGCCGACAAGGACGTATGCTCCTGTAATCAAAGCTATCCTGAGCGATATGCGCGGCGACATCGACGGCATGATTCACTGCTCGGGCGGGGCTCAGACGAAGGTGATGAACTTTGTTCATGGGGCACACGTTATAAAGGATAATCTCTTCCCTGTGCCCCCGCTGTTCCGTCTCATACAGGAGCAAAGCGGCACGGCCCCGAAGGAGATGTACAAGGTGTTCAACATGGGCCACCGAATGGAACTCTACGTGGAGCCACGTTTCAGCGACCGAATCATCGAAATTGCGGAGTGCTATGGTATTCCGGCGCAGGTGGTGGGACGCGTCGAGGCAGCCACGGAAAATAAGCTGACCATAACGAGCGAGCTGGGCACCTTCGAATATTGAAAGTCTCCGGTACAGTAATGAAAATCCACCGCACACTCAAAACAATCCTCAAGGCCACGGTCTTTACGGCCTGCGCCATCCTTCTTGCCGCAGGTGCAGGCTCATGCACATCCAATGGCTCGTCGTCCAAGGACGGAAGCGAAGCCACCGGCAAGCTGCCCGACACCCTGCGCGTGGCCACGCTCTACGGCCCGACAAGCTACTTCATATACCGCGATGAGCCGATGGGCTATGACTATACGCTCGTGGATTCGCTGGCGAAACAGAAGGGGATGGTGCTGGACCTGAAGGTAGCGTCGAGCCTTACTCAGGCTGTGGAGATGCTTGACTCAGGGACGGTGGATCTGATTGCCTACGAAGTGCCAATCACGGCTCACTACCAACAATACGTGATTCCCTGCGGCCCGGAAACTGAGACCGAACAGGTGCTGGTGCAGCCAAAAATCAGGGGAGAGGCTCCGATTACGGACGTAACGCAACTCGTGGGCAAGGACGTGTATGTGGAAAGCGATTCGCGCTTTCTGCGCAGGCTTCAAAACCTGGATTCCGAGCTCGGAGGTGGCATAAACATCCATGAGGTAAATGCCGATTCGATTATCACGGAGGACCTGATAGGAATGGTGAGCAGCGGGGAGCTGCCGCTGACGATCGTGGACTGCGACATTGCCCGACTGAACGCGACTTTCTATCCGGACCTTGACGTGAGCCTCCCCGTGAGCTTCCCGCAGCGCTCGGCGTGGGCTGTGGCTCCGGACAAGAAATGGCTTGCCGACAGTATAGACACATGGTTTGCCTCCCGCGAGCCTCAGGAAATAAACGAGGAGCTGCTGAAACGCTACTATGAGCAGACGAAATATGTGCCTACGGTGAGATTCGACTTCTCGAAGGGCTATATCTCCAAGTACGACAACCTCTTCAAGCAATATGCTCCGACCGTTGGCTGGGACTGGAGGCTTATGGCGGCTCAGGCCTACGTGGAGAGCAAATTCAACACCAACGCCCGCTCGTGGGTTGGCGCCCGCGGCCTGATGCAGGTGATGCCCTCGACGGCCCGTGGCTACAGGACGAACCCGAACAAACTCAACAATCCTGAGACGAGCCTGAAGGTTGCATCGGCACTTATCAATGACCTTGACAGCTACCTCAAGCCTTACGTGCCCTCCGATGGAGAGCGGCTTAAGTTTGTAATCGCGGCTTACAACGTGGGCATAGCGCACATCTACGATGCCATATCTCTTGCCAAGAAGCACGGACTGGACCCTGAAAAATGGGACGGCAATGTGGAGAAGGCCCTGATGATGAAGATGAATCCGAAAGTCTACCGCTCGGACGATGTTCGCTACGGTTACTGCCGCGCGACCGAGACTGTGGCCTATGTGAAACAGATAACGAATTTCTATGAACAGGCCCGGCGGGAGATTCCGGCCTGATCCACAAAGACAAGGCAAACCAATTACCACCTTTTTTACTTTATTCATTACAACCAACAAGCAACCCCTATGAGAAAAACCAAGCTCCCCGTGGGCCTCGTGTGCCTGCTCTGCGGCGCCGTGCTTTCCAGCTCTTGCCTCGGCTCCTTCTCGCTGACGAACCGTCTTCTGACGTGGAACCAGAACATCAGCAACAAATTCCTGAACGAACTCGTGTTCTTTGCCTTCTGGGTTCTGCCCGTCTATGAAGTTTGCGGCCTTGCGGACGTGCTGGTGCTGAACAGCATCGAGTTCTGGAGCGGCTCGAATCCCATCGCTTCCGGCCAAAAGGTTCTTGAAGGCTCCAACGGCGAACGCTATCTCGTGGAGTGGGATGGCGCGGGCTATACCATCAAGGGCGAAACCGACGGCTCTATCGTTCGTCTCGACTTCAACGAAGAGGAACAGAGCTGGAGCTACGACGTGAACAATGGCGCAGCCAAGGGTGTACTTTTCACATTTGTAGACGACACGCACGTGAGCCTGCCCGTTGACGGTGGCCGCGAATGGCGCACTGTAGAAGTTTCGCAGGCCGGCCTCATGGCATATCAGCAGATGGCAGGCGCAAGCTTCGCTGCCCGCTAAGCTAAAATACAAGCATAACAAAAAAATCCCGCGAGGCACGAAGCTTCGCGGGATTTTCTATATCTGTTCCGGAGCTACCGGAATCAGTGGACTGCGGAGTAGTTTGGGGCCTCGCTGGTGATAGCCACGTCGTGGGGATGGCTCTCGGCCACACCGGCGTTCGTGATGCGGGTGAACTGAGCCTTGTGCAGGGCGTCGATGTCCTTTGCGCCACAGTATCCCATGCCGGAACGGAGGCCGCCAAGCATCTGGTACACGACTTCATAAAGAGAGCCCTTATAGGGCACGCGGGCTGCGATGCCTTCGGGGACGAGCTTCTTCACGTCGGTTTCGTTGGCCTGGAAATAGCGGTCCTTGGAGCCTTTTTCCATTGCCTCGAGCGAGCCCATCCCGCGATATGTCTTATATTTTCGGCCATTGTAGATGATGGTGTCGCCGGGAGACTCCTCCACGCCTGCGAGCATTCCGCCGAGCATAACGCAGTAAGCACCGGCAGCGAGTGCCTTGACGATGTCGCCGCTATAACGAATGCCACCGTCGGCAATGAGAGGTACGCCGGTTCCTTCGAGAGCCTTTGCCACATCGTATACAGCCGAGAGCTGGGGCACACCGACACCTGCGATAATGCGGGTTGTGCAGATGGAGCCCGGACCGATGCCGACTTTCACGCCGTCGGCTCCGGCTTCGACGAGATAGCGCGCAGCCTCGCCCGTGGCAATATTTCCGACGACGACGTCAAGCTCGGGATATTTTTCTTTTACAGCCTTAAGCACGCCCACCACGCCGCGGCTATGGCCGTGGGCCGTGTCGATGACGATTGCATCCACGCCAGCGGCAACGAGAGCATCGACACGCTGCATGGAGTCGGCCGTAACGCCAACGCCTGCGGCAACGCGAAGACGTCCGAGAGCATCCTTGCATGCATTGGGCTTGTCCTTGGCTTTGGTGATATCCTTATATGTGACAAGTCCTACGAGGCGGCCGTCGGCATCGACAACGGGGAGCTTCTCGATTTTATGCTGCTGGAGGATATCGGCAGCTTCTTCGAGATTAGTGCTCTGCGAGGTCGTAACGATATTTTCGGAAGTCATGACTTCGCAAACGGGGCGACGGAGATCGCGCTCGAAGCGGAGGTCGCGATTGGTAACAATACCCTTCAGGATTCCGTTTTCATCGACAACGGGAATGCCGCCGATGTGATATTCCTGCATCATCCTTAAAGCATCGCCAACAGTTGCATCGGCGAGGATAGTAACAGGATCGTAAATCATACCGTTTTCGGCACGCTTGACAGCGTGGACCTGACGCGCCTGCTCCTCGATGGACATATTCTTGTGGATAACTCCGATACCGCCTTCGCGAGCGATAGCAATAGCGAGGGCAGCCTCGGTAACGGTGTCCATTGCCGCCGAAACGAGAGGGACGTTGAGGGTGATGTTACGTGAAAAACGGGTGGAGAGCTTGACTTCGCGAGGGAGGACCTCGGAGTAAGCGGGAATCAGAAGGACGTCGTCGAAAGTAAGGCCGTCCATCTTAACTCGGTCTGCAATAAATGACATACGATGAAAGATGTGGGTTTATTGCGTACAAAATTACTGATTTTTCCCGAAATACACAATTTTTTTTGTATTTTTGTCTGTGAAATGAAAGACGAAAACTACCGTAAGGACCTTCAGGCGCTGCTTGACCGCTATGCCTCAGAGTATAACGCGGAGGGATTTGCAGATTCGGATCCCGTGCAGTTCGCACGGAGATTCGACAGCCTCCCCGACCGCGAGATAGCCTCGCTCCTTGTGTCGACAATTTCGTGGGGACGTCGTCCCATGATTCTGAGGAACGCCGAGAAGCTGCTGGGTCTGCTCGAGGGGGAGCCGCACCACTTTGTACTCGAAGGCGACATTGATTCTATTTCTGACGATAACATCCACCGCACGTTTTTCGGGCGGCATCTTCGATATTATCTGCGAGGCCTCAGGGAGCTATACAGAAAATACGGCACACTCGAGAATTTTGCAGCTCATACCGGCGCGGACGCACCCGGGGAGGCTCCGGCCTGGGCAATAGCCACGGGGCTGCGGGGTATTCTTGCAGATGCCAACCGCGGATGCGAAGAGCTGCTGCAGGGGCCTGACAGATGCCTGCCGTCGAAGCCCGAGACCTCAGCGCTCAAACGCCTGAACATGGCTCTCCGCTGGCTCGTGAGGCGCGACGGGATAGTAGACCCGGGCGGATGGGAACTTTTCGGACCCGAGAGGCTGTACATTCCGATGGACGTGCACGTGTGCAACACCTCGGCGGCTCTGGGCCTCCTCGATAAAGCACCTAAAAGCCCGGACCGCAAGACGGCCGTGGCTCTGACAGACGCCCTCAGAGAATTCCGCCCTGACGATCCGACAGTCTACGACTTCGCCTTGTTCGGGCTCGGCGTGAACGGCGCCCTACCCTCAATCAATCTCTAAAAAATTCAATTTTCTCAATAACCAGCCATGAAACTGAAACACCTCTCCCGAGCCCTCGCTGTCGCGACAATAGCCGGCGGATTAATGCTGCCTGAAATGGCAGGAGCAGAAAAGCTCGTGATTCTCCACACAAATGACACACACTCGCAAATCGACCCGATAGAGACGACCGGCCTGGGAGGCGTGCTTCGGCGCAAGGCAGCGATCGACAGTGTCCGCGCCGCAGAGCCTAACGTGCTGCTTGTAGATGCGGGCGATGCCGTGCAGGGCTCGCTGTTTTTCTATCTCTTCAAGGGCGAAGTAGAGGCCCGGCTGATGAATGCCATGGGCGTTGATATAGGCATCCTCGGAAACCATGAGTTCGACAACGGCATGGAGGCGCTTGCCGAGATGATGAAGATGCGCAAGGACGACCTTCTTGCTACGAACTACTACATGGAGGATTCGGCTCTGAAAGGACTTTTCAAACCATATACGATACGCACTGTGGGCGGGAAACGAATAGGGTTCATAGGCGTGAACCTCAATCCCACAGGAATGATAGCCGAGGGAAATGCCGAGGGTGTAGTGTACTCGGATGCCATCAAATCCGCGGACCTCACTGCGGAATATCTGAAAAAAGTACTGAAGGCTGATGCCGTGGTGGCAGTAACCCATATAGGCTATGCTCCGGAGACGCCTCCCGGCGATGATATTCTTGCGGACCAGTCGGAATATATCGACGTGATAATCGGCGGACATACCCACACGGTAATCGACTCGTCGACCCAGACCGGACTCCAGCGCTCACAGGCAACTAACGACGACGGCCTGCCTGTCCTGATAGCTCAGACGGGCAAAAGCGGAGCATATCTCGGGAAAATTGAAATTGACCTCGATTCCATCGGCACAGGGTCGAAGACCTATCGCCCGAAATCGGAACTCATTACCATCGACAGCCGCTTCGACAAGACACCGGATGCCGAAATGGCGGCAATCATAGCAGAATATCGTCCGGCAGTGGATTCGCTGCTGAGCATCCCGGTTGGGACTGCCCGCCGCAATATCGAGCGCGCGGGCGTGAGGGAGCTGAACTTTATGGCCGACTTTATCTATACCCGCGGAAAAGAGATGCAGCCGAAGCCTGTGGACTTCGCAATCATAAACAGAGGCGGCCTGCGCACGGACATCCCGAAGGGAACGATTTCCAAGGGTCAGGTGATAAATCTCCTGCCGTTTTACAACAAAATACTTGTTCTCGAGATAAGCGGGCGCGACCTGCGCCCTGTCTTCGACGCCATGGCCCGAGTGGGTGGCAACGGGGTGAGCTCGCAAGTTTATGCAGAATTCGACCCTGAGGACGAGGTGGCCACGAAGGTGATAGTAAACGGGAAGCCACTCGACGACGACAAAATTTACAGGGTGGCAACTATAGACTATCTTGCCAAAGGTGGCGACTACATGTACGGCCTCAAGGAAGGCAAGGTTGTGGGCGAGAGCGACAAGTGGCTATACGACGAAATGATAGACTGGCTCACGACCGGGTCGGGTAAAAACAAGAGCTTCGGCGACGGCAGCCCCAAGCCCCGCATGATTCCCGTGAACCGCTAAACCCTGACAGCAGATGAAACGTACGACACTTCTTGCTCTCTTTCTGGGAGCAATGCTCGGGGCGACGGGAGCCAAACCGCTGCCTAACCTCTACGACGGGAAGGCGAAGGCTGCGCGCCACTATGCGGATTCGGTCTACAACGTTCTTGACCAGGAAAGCCGCATAGCCCAACTTCTTTTTCCTAAAGCTATTCCCAACCGCGGGGAGGTATGGACGTCGACCCTTACGGACTGGACGGAGCGTGTAGGAATTGGCGGTCTGCTCTTTACGGAAGGAACTCTCGAAGAATATGCGGAGGTAACGAACTTTGTTCAAAGCCACTCGCGTGTGCCTTTGCTGATGACCTTCGACGGAGAGTGGGGACTTTCGATGCGCATCGGAGGCACCCCCCGGTTTCCGCTCAACATGACCCTCGGCGCTATCCGCAATCCCGGATTGCTCTACCGCTACGGCCAGGAGATGGCCCGGGAATGCAAGCTCGTGGGTGTGCAGGTGAATTTTGCACCGGATGTGGATGTGAATTCAAATCCTTCGAATCCTGTAATCGGCCAACGCTCCTTCGGCGAGGACCCCAAACGCGTGGGACTGCTCGGCGTGGCATACGCTTTAGGACTTGAGGACGGAGGTGTACAGGCTGTGGCAAAACACTTTCCGGGCCACGGCGACACGGATGTGGATTCGCACATGGCTCTACCTCAGGTGGGACACTCCCGGGCCCGACTTGACAGCGTGGACCTTGAGCCCTTCCGCCAATATATTGAGGCTCGCTGCTCGGGCATGATGGTGGGACACATTTCCGTGCCCGCTCTGGATGCGTCGGGCACACCGGCGTCGCTGTCGCACGAAATCAGCACGGAGCTGCTGCGGAATGAAATGGGATTCCGCGGACTTCTCTATACCGACGCGCTTGAAATGGGAGGCGCCGAGGCCGGGAAAGGTGTGAACCGCGCTCTGGCGGCCTTGAAGGCCGGGGCGGACGTGCTGCTGTGCTCGCGCGACCCACGGCGCGACATAAGGGCTATTTCCGGGGCCTTGGCCGACGGCAGCCTTAAAGACGCGGTCTTGGCTGACAGGGTGAAACGTGTCTTGGAATATAAATACATTCTGGGACTAACTCACCTCAAGCCCGTGAGCACCAACACAGATTCGCTGATGAAGGCGATTGAAACGCCCGAGTGCCGGGCTCTGATCGAAGAGCTGGCGGATGCGGCCATAACGGTGCTGTGGAATCGCGGTAAGATTCTACCTATAGGGAATCTTGCCGAGAACTCGATTGCGATAGTGAACATAGGAGCACCCGCAAACAACGTATTTGCCGAGTACTGCCGCAGATATGCAGGTGTGGACGTGTACTCTCTGAACCATGCCGGGGCTCTTACTTCGGCGATGAAGCGTGTGATAGAAAGCCACTCGACCGTGGTGCTCGCGGTGTATAAGAATGCTTCGTGGGCTACGGAAATTTACTCTACGCTGTCGCGGGACAAGGGGACAGTGGGTGTTTTCTTCACGAGCCCTTATAAAGTGTCGTCGTTCGCAGGCTCGGTGAAGCGTGCAGATGCGTTGATGCTGGGCTATGAGGACCGCCCGTTCATGCAGAAGGCAGCCGCCCAGGCCCTGTTCGGAGGGATTGCCGTGGACGGCATCCTTCCTGTGAACATCAAGGGCGTTGCGAAACCGGGTACGAGCGTGTGCCTGCCCAAGATACGCCTGGGATACGGGTCGGCGGTCATGGCAGGGATGCATGCGTGGCTGGAGGACAGCATCGACGCAGTCGTAAATCGTGCGCTTGCCGCAGGGGCTTTTCCAGGAGCTCAGGTGCTCGTTGCAAGAAAGGGCATGGTGGTGCATAACAAAAACTACGGGCACACAACGGCGCGCGGGCCTGTGGTTACGGACGCGACGGTCTACGACCTTGCTTCCGTGTCCAAGGCACTAGGCACTCTGCCGGGTGTGATGAAGGCCTATGACCTCGGGCTTCTGTCCCTCGAGGATAAGGTGGGTTCGCTGCTGCCGGCGGTGAAGGATCCATCCAAGCTTGGCATAACGGTGCGTGAGCTCCTTTTTCACGAAACGGGTATGCCGGCTTCGCTGAATGTGTTCAATGCGATGTTCGACCCCGATTCTTATTCCGGGAACCTGATGACTTCGCGACGGGATGCAAACCACACTATAAAAATTCAGAATAAACTCTGGGGTAGCCGCACGGCCCGCCTGAGGCACGACCTCACGCGCTTGCGGAGCTCGGAAAACTTCGAAACACCGGTTGCCAAGGGCTTATATATCTCCAACAATACGATGGACACCTTGATGCAACGCATCTACGACATCCCTCTGAGACCGACCAAAGACTACAACTATTCCTGCCTCAACTTCTGCATGCTGATGGCTGCCGAGGAGGGACGCACCGGCATCCGGCACGACCGTTGGGTTACGGATTCGATATATGCGCCACTCGGAGCGGGACGTATAGCATATCGACCGATTGATGCGGGAATCCCTCTGTCGGAAATCGCCCCGACGGAGCACGACACTTTCTTGCGCAAGCAGACTGTGCACGGCTATGTGCATGATGAACTTGCTGCCTTCTCGGGGGGCATTCAGGGAAATGCAGGGCTTTTCGGGAATGCGAACGATCTTGCCAAAGTATGCCAGATGTGGCTCAACGGCGGGGAATACGGCGATGCCCGGGTGCTGAGCCCTGAGACTGTGGAATTGTTCACCACGACAAAGAGCCCTACGTGCCGCCGTGGACTGGGATTCGACAAGCCGGATAAGGAAAACCCCGATGCATCGCCGACATGCGAAGAGGCGGGCGCCGAGGTATATGGACATCTGGGCTTTACGGGAACCGTTTTCTGGGTGGATCCAAAGGAGGAGCTGATATTTATATTCCTGACAAACCGCGTAAATCCGACGCGCGACAATAGAGCCTTCTCGCGCCTGAACATCCGACCGGAACTCTTCCGCCAGACACTCAAGGCTATACGGAAATAAATATTTTGCCTCCCGTTCTCCACCCTTACTTACATTGGGGAACGTGGGCTAAATTTACATGGGGCGAATATCTAAGAAAGTCGATTTGTAAGATATAAGTCTAATTAAGACAAAAAGTGGCGGGGGAATTATTGATTTTTTGTATCTTTGCGGAGAAATGTATTTTAAGCGAATGAAAAAGAACATTATATTTGTTATGGCCCTCGGGGCTGTGGCACTTGCTGCGAGCGGTGCCGGAAAGGGCGGCGAGGCTCCGCTTTGGCTTCGCGATGCAAAAATTTCGCCTGACGGGAAAAGTATTGCCTTTACGTACAAGGGCGACATTTACCGCGTGGCGAGGGACGGAGGAGAGGCTGTGCGTCTGACTTCCCGCGACAGCTATGAGCAACTGCCGATATGGAGCCCTGACGGCACAAAAATTGCCTTTGCATCGGATCGCAACGGGAGCTTCGACATCTTTGTGATAGGAGCTGAGACGCCCGGAGAGTGGCAACGCCTGACTTTCAACTCGGCCAATGAACTGCCCGAAAGTTTCACGCCCGATGGTAAAGCCGTTCTATTTTCGGCCTCGATTCAGGATCCGGCTTCGAGCGCACTCTATCCATCGGGCAGAATGACGGAGCTTTATAGCGTGGACCTCAAGGGAGGTGTGCCGAAACAGATACTGCCCACGCCGGTGAAAGCTCTCGATTTCGCGGCTGACGGCAAGAGTTTCCTGTATCAGGACGTGAAAAGCTTCGAAGATGATTTCCGAAAGCACCACACGTCGTCGGCGAGTCGCGACATTTGGATGTATGACCTGACTACGGGAAAGCACAAACAACTGATGGATCGCCCCGGCGAGGATCTCAATCCGGTATATGGCACGGGAAACGATTTTTACTTCCTGAGCGAACGCGAGGGCGACAAGAGCATCAATGTGTGGCGCTCTACTACGGGTGATGCATCGAAGGCTGAGCGCGTAACGGGATTCAAGACCCATCCTGTGCGCTTCCTTTCGCGCTCGAAAGACGGACATCTGGCATTTACATACGACGGCGAGCTCTACACCATGGCTCCGGGAGCGAAAAAGCCCGCTAAGGTGAATGTGGCCATCTCGGCGGACCAGAACGAGGAGACGCGCAAGCTTAGCTCCACAAGCGGGGCTAAGTCGCCGGCAGCGTCGCCCGACGGCAAGAGCGTGGCTTTTATCTATCGTGGGGATGTGTACGTTACGTCGACGGAATATAATACAACCAAGCAGATAAGCGATACACCCGAGGCTGAAAGCCATGTGGCATGGGGCGATGACAAGACGCTCTACTATACGTCTGAGCGGGATGGGAAATACAACATCTGGAAGGCTACGATTGCACGCCCGGATGAGGAGCCATCCTTCCCCTACGCTACAATGGTGAAGGAAGAAGCGATGTTCAAGGCCGACGGGCATGAGCGGATGATGCCGCAGTTGTCGCCCGACGGCAAGAGCCTCGCTTTTATCATGGACCGCACGAAGCTTGCGGTGATGGATCTGAAGAGCAAGAAGGTGAGAATGCTCACTGACGGCTCTACGGACAGGAGCCGCTCGGGTGGTTTCAAATTCCGCTGGAGCCCGGACTCCAAATGGATTGCCATGGAGATAATCCCTCGCAAGCATGACCCGTATTCGGATATCGCGATAATGAATGTGGAGAGCGGAGAAATAACTAACCTGACCAACAGCGGCTACTTCGACGCTGACCCTCGATGGGTGCTTGACGGCAATGCAATTATTTTCGAGAGTGAACGATACGGCATGCGCAACCACGCGTCATGGGGCTCGGAATCGGACGTGATGATCGTGTTCATGAACCAGAAGGCTTACGATGACTTCATGCGCGACAAGCAGGAAACGGAGCTTGACGAAGAAATCGAAAAACTCCACAAAAAGAAAGAGAAGGATGAAGCCGACAAGGCCAAGGACGCTAACGACAAGAAAAAGAAGGATGAGAAGGCTGATGCCCTGAAGGACATCAATGTTGAATTGGACGGGATAACTGAGCGCGTGGAGCGCCTGACGCCTATTTCCACCCTTCTCAACGACAAGGTGTTCAGCGCCGACGGGAAGACACTCTGGTTTATATGCCGCACGCCCGAGGGCAGCGCACTCTGGAGCGTGGACCTGCAGGAAGGCGATGTGGCCCGGAAATCGAAACTGAGCGGAGGGTCGACCTTCTTCACATCGCCGGACGGGAAGCATCTGTTTGTGAACGGCAATGGCATGAGCACTCTGAAGGACGGAAAAACCAAAGCCATAAACTTCCGTGCCGAAAAGCAACTCGACCCTGCTGCCGAGCGTGAATTTATGTTCGACAACGTGGTCCGGGAGGAAGCCGAGCGCTTCTATGTGGCGGACATGCACGGCGTGGATTGGCCTGCGATGACGGCGGCGTATCGCAAGTTCCTGCCGCATATCAACAACAACTACGACTTTGCGGAACTTATGAGCGAGATGCTGGGCGAACTGAACGTGAGCCATACCGGTGGACGCTACAGCGGCGGTGGTGACTCTCAAAACCCGGCTCGCACGTCCTCGCTTGGCGTGCTCTACGACCTGAATTATACGGGCAAGGGCGTGAAAATCGAGGAAGTCCTCAAGCAGGGTCCTCTGTTTGGCAAGGGAATAGAAGCCGGAACAATCATCGAAAAGATAAACGGCCACGATATAACCAATGAAGATGGGCTTTCGCAGCTGCTCGACGGCGCACGCGGGAAACGGACGCTGCTGACGCTCCGCTCTCCGGGCGCGAAGGAAACGACCGAAATGGTGGTGAAACCTATTTCGGCTTACGAGCAGAATGAGCTCCTGTATAAGCGCTGGGTTGCGGCCCGCGCTGCCGACGTGGACCGCTGGAGCAATGGACGTCTGGGCTACGTCCACATCAGCTCGATGAACGACGATAGTTTCCGCAAAGTATATTCCGAACTCCTCGGCAAGTATAACGACCGCGAAGGTGTGGTAATCGACATCCGCTGGAATGGCGGCGGGCGCCTTCACGAAGACATCGAGGTGCTTTTCTCGGGCGAAAAATATTTTACTCAGGAAATCCGCGGAGACGAGACCTGCGACATGCCTTCGCGCCGCTGGAACAAGCCGTCGATTATGGTGATGAGCGAGGCTTGCTACTCGAATGCACACGGAACGCCCTGGGTGTACAAGCACAAGGGGCTGGGCAAGCTCGTTGGTATGCCGGTTGCCGGGACGATGACTTCTGTTAACTGGGTAACGATGCAGGATCCGACTCTTGTCTACGGCATTCCTGTCATCGGCTATCGCCTACCCGACGGCTCCTTCCTTGAAAACCAGCAGCTCGAACCTGACATCAAGGTTGCGAACTCGCCTGAAAGTGTAGCTTCCGGCGAAGACACGCAGCTAAGAACGGCTGTGGAAGAACTTCTGCGCGAACTTCCTTCGAAGAAAAAGTGAAATCCGAAGGATCAACGATATATGGCTTGACGGGCTACCCGCTCGGGCACTCCTATTCCAAGGCCTTTTTCACGGAGAAATTCCGCGAAGAAGGCCTTCGGGCGGAATATCTCAACTTCCCTTTAGAGGCGCTTGACCGCGAAGCTATCGTAAAGCTGATTGAAGAAACACCCGAATTGCGGGGGCTAAACGTAACGGCCCCTCACAAACGACGGGCATACGCGCTGGCCGACCGAAGAACCCCGGAAGCAGAGGCCTGCGGTGCGGCGAATACTCTGCGCTTCCGTCGGGGCGAAAGCGACAATGCGCGCGATTTAATAATCGAGGCCCACAACACGGATATCGAAGGATTCCGCGAGGCTATACGCCCATATCTCGGCGTGGCCGGGCAACGGAAGGCGCTGATATGCGGCACGGGTGGCGCGGCCGAGGCGGTGAGAGTGGCTCTTGAGAAAGAGGGTATTAAATGTATCTTTGTGTCGAGACACCCGGAGCGGCATAGCAATGCAATCGGATACGATAGTGTAAAAAATTGTATCGGGCCGAAGGACGTGATAGTGAACGCAACTCCTTTGGGGACCTATCCGGACACGAATTCATGTCCGCCCCTACCCTATGAGGCTTTGGGGAGCGGCAATCTCTGTGCAGACCTCGTTTATAATCCTGCGGAAACGCTGTTCATGAAACGATGTGCCTCGCAGGGCGCGACGACTTTCAACGGCAGGGCCATGCTCGAGAAGCAGGCGCTTGCTTCATATAAATTCTGGAACCAATCATCAAAAGTATAACGCTGCCATGAACACAAGCAAAATTACGGCGAAAGTAATCTACATTGCCATTATCGTGCTTATCCTCATTCCGTGGAATAGCTTCGCGCTGCCCGTAATCACGGCTCCGATCGCACTTCTCTGCGGATTGATTTTTGCATTTATCTTCACGAATCCGTGTCCGAAGTTCAATAAAAAGACGTCGAAATATCTGCTGCAGGTTGCAGTGGTGTGTCTTGGCTTCAATATGAATCTCCAGGAGTCGCTGAAGAGCGGTGCCGACGGCATGCTCTTCACTGTTGTATCGGTTGTAGGCGTCATGGCTTTGGGCGTGCTTTTGGGATACTATATGCACATCAACCGCAAAACGGCATATCTGATTTCCTCCGGCACGGCAATATGCGGAGGTAGTGCAATCGCGGCTGTTGGCCCGGTTGTTAAAGCCGATGAGAACGAGATGGCCGTGTCGCTTGGAGTTATATTCATCCTCAACTCGATAGCACTGTTCATATTCCCGCCTTTGGGACACCTGCTCGACATGACGCAGACGCAGTTCGGCACATGGGCGGCTATCGCAATCCATGATACGTCGTCGGTTGTAGGCGCAGGCGAAGTGTATGGCGAGGAGGCCCTTCAGGTTGCAACGCTCATCAAACTTACGCGCGCATTATGGATAATTCCTCTTGCGTTCGCAACAATGTTTATCTTCCGCGATAAAAGCAGCCGGATCTCGATACCCTGGTTTATATTCCTGTTTGTTCTGGCGATGGTTGTGAATACATATATCGCGCTACCGGAATGGTTCGTGAATACGATGGTGTGGGTTGCTCGCCGCGGCATGGTTGTTACGCTCTTCCTGATCGGCGCTTCGCTGTCGCTGCAGAGCATCCGCAACGTGGGCATCAAACCACTAATCCAGGCAGTACTGCTGTGGATTATGATAGGCGCTTCGAGCCTTTTCGTAGTTCTCAACACTGTAGATTGAATATTAGAGGATGAGGGCTCCGCTGTCGAAGGCTCCGTGCTCTATTCTGCTCGCGGGGCTACTTGTCGGAATCCTCGTCACTGTCTGCACCTCAGGTGATAAGGCCGTGCTTTGGTCTTTAGCCGGGGGGTGCTTAATTCTTGGGGTATTGCTTGTGTGGCAACACCGAGCTCTCGCGGGAATGGCTGTAAGCTTCATCGCCATCGGAGCCATCTCGACGTGGAATGCTGTGCCTGCCGCACCTCCTGAATGCCTTACAGATGGCGCATCCCATGATCTGCGTGGATATGTGCTGAGGGCAGAATACGGGGAGGCAAGCCAACGAGCTATAGTAGAAATCAATAGGGCGGACGGCAGAGATTTACATCGGTTCCGAATTTCGCTCACGGTGAGTGAACTGACGCCAACGCTCTTGACCGGCGACATCGTGGACCTGCAATGCCCGCTGCAGCTCGTTCCGTTCGGAAACGAGAAGGATGGCGTCCACGAATTGCAGCCATATGAGCTTTTCTTTGCACGCGGCATCGGTGCGCGCGGCTTCTGCCAAGGCGAAAAAATCAAACTGATCGGTAGGTCGAAGGAGCTGCGCTTTATCCCGGCACATATTTCCGAAAAACTTATAAGCGTTATCTCTCACAGCAATTTGAACAATGGGGCACAGTCGCTCCTCATCGCTACCATGCTCGGACGTCGCGACACTCTCGACAGAACCGTGCGGGCCGGCTTCAACTCTCTCGGGGTGGCACATGTGCTATGTGTAAGCGGATATCACGTGGGCCTCGTGGCGTGGCTCATCATTGCATCGTTTGCCCCGCTCAGGGCATTCCGAAAATTCGGACGATGGCGAAACCTGATATCGGCGTCGATGGTGTGGATGTATGTCGTGGTGTGTGGAGCGGAACCGGCCGCTGTGCGCGCCGGGATAATGATAAGCATCTATTTGTTTGCGGCGTGGATTGAAGATGATGCTCAGCCATTCAACAGTTTGTGTGTGGCGATAATCATTATTCTGATATGCAATCCATTCCGACTATTCACAGGCGGCTTTCTGCTATCGGTTTGTGCGGTGTGCGGCATTCTGCTCTTTGCAGAAAAACTCAATCCGTTTTCCCGGCGCAGGCACCGGTTGCATAAGATTGCAGGAATGTTTCTTATCCCGATTTGCGCCATTCTCGGCACACTTCCGGTATTGCTTTATATGTTTCATCGTTTTCCTCTGTATTTTCTACCTGCGAACATCGTTGTGGCACTTTTATTTCCCTTGTTTCTTTTCCTTGCATTCGGCGCCATGGCACTGTGGCAATTGGGGTTTCACGCGGGATGGATAGCTGCTCCGGCAAATTTCATCGCCGACGGGACGACCTCCGCGTGCGAGGTGCTGATGAATATCAACTCGAGCTTCGACAACCTATATATTTCTGACGCGGGGATATGGCTGACGGCTGCGGGTGTGCTTGTATTTGCCTTGGCTTTACGGATACAGTTTCGCAGGATGAGGCTTTCGCTTTACCTTATGGCCGGATTAATCACCGTGCTTGGACTTACGATGCAACCGCTGCCTCCTCGAGGTGCAACACTATATGCATGGTCAGAACGAGGACGCGCCTATGCGGCACTCCGGACAGGACAAGAGGTGAAGATTTTCAGCGAGACGGGCTATTCTCCGGGCAAAGCTTCGATGGAATTTATGAAACGACATGGCGCGACAACGATCATATCTGAAATGCGCCAGGGGATGCCTAAAAATATTGTTTCAATCAGGTCTCGGGAAAAACGCGAGATAGCCGAACTGGTGTTTCCCGAAACGCGATTCGCTCTTCTGAGCCTCGGAATGGAGCCGGAAATAAGGAGAAAATATCGCCGCGCCCTCGAATCTCGTGGAATCATCTGCTACGAACTCAGCCCCGGCACCATAGCCGAACTCAAAGTCCCCTCACCCAAAAGACGGCGGAGGCCTTCGGAAAAATAGGGGGTTGTGTAGTCGGTGGGGCGGAGGATGAGGCCGTTTGCTATGACG
>CAMWQB010000028.1 GCA_947176295.1 uncultured Porphyromonadaceae bacterium | reverse complement strand
GCCGTTTGCTATGACGAGGTCGATGTCCATTTCTATGATTCCCCGGCGCTTAGATTCGGGGGTGCGACCGCAGCGGCTCTCGTAGTCTTTTGTTCGGATTGTGAGCTCGGGAATGGACAGAGGCGTTGAAAAAAGCACGAGAGCGTTGCCATAGGAGGAATTATCGCAGTGATAGACGGGGGTGGCAATAAGGGTTTCCGGGGCAGCAAACTGCCTCAAAAATTCGACGGCCTCATGAATACGGCTCTCGCTTTCGGGAGTGTTGCACCCGAGGCATAGAATTACTTCAGTGAGCGCAGCGGCCGAGGAGGGATGGCTCATTTCTTTCGGAGCGTGACAAGAGTTATTTCCGGAGTTGCACCAATGCGTGCCGGGAATCCAACTTCTCCAAGACCTATATTGACATAGAGTTGGGATGCTCCGTCATTGTCGGGATAAAGTCCACCCCATGTTGAGTAGCGGAAAACGGCAGGCGACCACCCTAAAAAGCGCATCTGCATGGCATGGGTATGGCCGGAAAGGGTCAAGGCAATATTTTTATCGGGAGCGTCCTTAATATCGTCAAGCCAATGGGCTGGATTGTGGGAAAGTAGAATCTTCGTATTGGAATCGTCGAGGTCTCCCGGATATGCAACATCGAGGTTGCCGTAAGTATGGAAGGGTGGATCGCCTACATTTTCTACGCCGATGAGCATTATGCTATCTGCGCCGGACGAGCGGCGGAGAGTGTCGGTAGCGTTATTTAGCATGCGCCAACCCATAGCTTGCTGCATATCTTTCAATTCCTCGAGGTTTGCGGCTTTGGAAGCTGAATCGGGCCAATTGAGGTAATCGCCGTAGTCGTGGTTTCCGAGGACCGAGTAGACGCCATCCGGGGCGTGAAGTTTCGAAAGCAGAGATGTGAAGGGGCGAAGTTCGGAACTCCGACGGTTAACGATATCGCCGGTGAAACAAATCAGGTCGGGATGGAGTGCGTTTATTTCGTTTACTACATGGCTCACGAATGTTGTGTCCGTACCATAGGTGCCTGTGTGGAAATCGGAGAACTGGGCAATGGTGTATCCGTCGAAAGATTCAGGAAGCCCCGGGACGTAGACTTCTACACGGCGGACTTCGGTATGCCTGGCAGTGTAAAGAGCTCCCCACCACACAGCTCCAAACGAGAAGAGGGCAAGCAAGGCCCCTACTCTGCCGAGCCACTTCCATCGATGGCGGCGAAAGAGTTCAGGGACACGCGAGACGAGGTCAAGGACGACGTAAAGCAGAACGGGGACGAAAACCGAGATATATGCAAAAAGAGCCCACATGACGGACCGAAGCTGAGCGTCATCTCCTGAACGCTTCGGCGCACATATCACGTAGAGCACGAGGGCCAGAAGGACTACAATCATAATTCGGCCGAACTTTAGCGGTATGCGTGAGCTACAGCGGGTGCGGAGCGCACGCAGTACATACCAGAAAAGGAGCGCCGAGATTATGATGAGAATCACAACGGAAAGAAGCGGGAGACGCATGAGGTAGGAGGGTTGTAGAAGGGCTTAAAGAGGAAAGCGAAGAGAAATCTGAGCTCAGCAATGACGCTCACATTCCCGGGCGCCATAGTGATTGCGCAGAGGATTGGCATACATGGTGAGCATCATTTCGCGCATAAAGGCACGCTCATCAGCGGTGATATCCGAAACTTCGACCTTGGCCATCTGAGCAGCAATATAGTCGTTGAAATTCCGGACGTCGGCTTCCGTATATTTTGAGCTGTGAGTGTCGCTGCCATCAAGTTCGTCGGCAGCGATATAGTTGCAGGGATACAAATGATAGCCACAATGAATCTCCCTATCGATGAGGGCACAAGCGTGGCGAATGACTTCATTGCGGGCAGAGCCTTCGAAGCGCTTCAGTTCGTCGTTGATGGAGCGGCCAATCTGGAAGTGGACGCGACCTTTCTGGCCGAGAATACCTGTTTCCATGCTGAAGAGGTCGTCGCGTTGAGTTTTCTTGAACTCGGGGTCTCGGCGGCGAAGGAGAAATTCACGAATCTTCAGGTAGTCGTTAGGGTCGAATTCGTAGGAAATTGAGACCGGAGTGATATTCAGGGCGAGGAGATTCTCTTTAGTATCTCCGCCCCCTGCAAGCGACATCATCTTGACGAGACTTTCCTGGGTCCGATCGTTGGAGTCTTTGGCACGGCCTTCGCGTTGTGCAATCCAGATACTCTGGCTTCGCACGTCGACAGCCCAATGCATGTAGCCTGAAAGCTGACGGGCAGCTTCGAGAGCATGCGCGGGCCGAATATCGCGCTTGACGATGAAGCTTTTGTTTATCTTTACGAGATCCGTAATCCAGTCGTAGATAAGGAGATTATTGCCTATAGCCACCTGAGTGATGGGGAGCTTGCGCCGAATCATGCAAAGATTTAGAAAAGAAGCATCGAGGACAATATCCCTATGGTTGGTGATGAATGTCTGCGCTTTGCCTGAAGTAATATTGTCTTCTCCACCGAGGCTCACGCCTTTTGTGGTGGTAGCAGCAAGGAGCTCCAGGAAGGGCCCCATAACTTTTACCTGAAAATCGTCCTGGGTGCGGACCGAACGTAGATTCTCTACGAATTCGGGATAATCCACGTCGGGCATCACATAGCGGACGGCATGCTCGAAACCGGGCTCCTTTACGAGAGAGTCGATTTTTTCATGAAAGACATGGTCGTCGTACGGCGCTATATCTCTAAATTCCTCAGGCACTTGGGGAAGAGAGTCGACAGTGTTTGCTTTGTATGGAGAGGTGTTTACGTCAGTCATCATTCTTATGCATTGTGTGGATGAAAGTCCATTGAGCGTTCAAAGTTAATATATTTTTTCAACACCTCCCAATAAAATTGGTTCGAGGTTTTATTATGTGTTAATATTTATTAACCGAGAGTTTTGTGTTATTCTGTTCTGCCCAGAGTTCAAATCCTTTTTATCCTGTCGGGAGAATATTTGTCCATAGGCTTCTGAGGTGCGGCAGGATATCCGATCGGTATGAGATTGAAAGGGACGAGAGCGGAAGGAATATCGAGCAATTTGCGCACGGCATCCATACGATCCTGATGAGGATAGAGACATGTCCATACACCCCCAAGGCCGAGGGCATGTGCAGCAAGGAGTATGTTTTCGGAGGCAGCCGAAACATCCTGGACCCACAGCGTTGAATCGTCGCCTTCGAGAAAGCGAGAAGAGTCTCCACAGACAAGGATTGCGAGAGGGGCGTCCTTTGCCATTTTGGCATAAGGCAGGACGCCCGCGAGAGATGCAAGGACATCTTTGTCTTCTACGACATAGAAGAACCAGGGGCGGCGGTTTACTCCGGTAGGCGCTGACATGGCGGCACGGAGAATTGCATCTATATCGCCTTCCGGCACAGGCTCCGGAGAAAAACGGCGGACACTGGTGCGTGTGAGAATATTTTCTAAAATTTCGTTTGACAAAGTAATCATGAGATATGAAAATTCAGTTTATTAGAATAACATATCAGTCGCGGAAAAAGGTCATTTCGTGGTCGAGCAAAAATTTTTTAGCATCCAGTCCGCCGGCATATCCACGCAGAGATGAGTCGGCTCCGATAATTCGATGGCAGGGCAACAAAATGGAGAGGGGATTTGCACCCACGGCTGAGGCAAGAGCACGAGTGGATGAGGGAGGAAGCCCCATGAGGCGGGCTAAGGAGGAATAGGACAGAGTGGTGCCGTATTCGAGTTCGCTTAATGCTTGCCATACAGCGGTGCGAAAAGGCGTACCTACAAGACGTAAAGGAAAGGAGAATGATCGCCGACATCGGCAGAAATACTCGTCGAGCTGACCAGCAGCAAGTGTCAACAACGGAACGGGGTTCTCAAACGAGGTCAGACCGAGGAGACGGAGGACCCGGGCGGCATTGCGACCGGGATCCCAGTCGCAAAAAACGAGCTGCCCCTGCAGCTCGCCTAATATAAGCTTGCCGCAGGGGCTTGAATATGTGAGGGTATTAACGTGCATTCCTAAACGGATGCCTGACGGACCAGGGGACGGGGGTCTATCAGAACTCGGAGGTGAAATGGAATCTGATCTTCGGGAAATCGTTCTGGGCCATCTGCAGGACGAAGCGAGAGTCGGCCATGAAAACGTCGCGGCCTTCGCGATCGGTGGCCATGAACTGATGCTTTCGTTTCTTGAAATTAGCGAGGGCGTCGGGATCGTCGCTTTCAATCCAGCATGCTTTATACATCGACATAGGCTCCCACCGGCATTGAGCGCCATATTCGTGGAGGAGGCGATATTGGATAACTTCGAACTGAAGCTGACCAACCGTGCCAATGATTTTTCTGCCGTTGAACTGATGGATGAACAGCTGGGCCACGCCTTCGTCCATGAGCTGCTGAATACCTTTTTCGAGCTGCTTGCTCTTCATGGGGTCTGTGTTCTCAATATACATGAACATCTCCGGCGAGAAGCTGGGAAGGCCACGGAAATGGATTTCTTCGCCGGCGGTGATGGTATCGCCAATCTTGAAGTTTCCTGTGTCGGGAATGCCAACGATATCGCCCGGGAAGGCTTCGTCGACGATGCTTTTCTTCTGCGCCATGAAGGCCGTCGGGGATGCAAAACGCAGGGTCTTGCCTGTGCGGATCTGCTTGTAAGGGGCATTGCGCTCGAACTTGCCGGAGCAAACTTTGACGAAGGCGATGCATGAGCGGTGGTTAGGATCCATATTAGCATGAATCTTAAAAACAAAGCCGCTGAAGGCAGGGTCATCGGGGTTGACCATACGCTCTTCGGCCTGCACCGGGCGAGGAGCCGGTGCAATCTGGACGAAACAATCGAGCAATTCCTTAACGCCAAAAGTGTTGAGAGCCGAGCCGAAGAATACGGGCGCCGTGCGTCCGGCGAGATAGTCGTCGACATTAAATTCGGGATATACGCCTTCTATTAGTTCGAGGTCCTCGCGGAGCTTGGCTGCATCGGCTTCACCCACGGCTTCGTCGATGAGCGGGGAGTTGATGTCGTCGATCTCGACGCGCTCGGTTGCCTTCTGCTTGTCGGGAGTGAAAAGGTCGAGGGAGTGCTCGAAAATATTATAAACCCCCTTGAACTTAGCGCCAATATTTATAGGCCATGAGAGGGGGCGGACGGCAATTTTGAGTTCAGCTTCGAGTTCGTCGAGGATATCGAATGGGTCTCGACCCTCGCGGTCGAGCTTATTTACAAAGATGATAACGGGAGTATTTCGCATGCGACATACTTCCATGAGCTTGCGTGTCTGCTGCTCGACACCCTTTGCCACATCGACGACGATAATAACGGAATCTACGGCCGTGAGGGTGCGGTATGTGTCCTCGGCAAAGTCCTGGTGGCCGGGGGTGTCGAGGATATTGATTTTGTAGTCGCCGTAATTGAATCCCATTACAGAAGTGGCAACTGAAATTCCGCGCTGTTTCTCGATCTCCATCCAGTCGGAAGTAGCCGTTTTCTTGATTTTGTTGCTTTTGACAGCTCCGGCAATATGGATTGCGCCGCCGAAAAGGAGGAGCTTTTCGGTGAGGGTTGTCTTGCCGGCGTCGGGGTGAGAGATGATGGCGAAAGTGCGCCGACGGCTTATTTCTTCTTCGAGATTTGCCATTATAAAGATGCGGATGATTTTATCGAATTGAATATTTCGGGGAAGTCCCGCCGGAGGGAATGGCGCCAGTGGGGAATGCGGAGACCATAGGTGGCACGTATACGGGAGTGGTCGAGGACACCATAGAGAGGTCTTGACGCAGCGGCGGGGAATTCTGAGGAAAGAATGGGCAGGAGTTCCGGGGCGGGGACGCTGTCGGGAAGAGCATCGAAAACTTCGCGGGCGACATCATACCACGAGCAGACGCCTTCGTTGGAGTAGTGATATATTCCGCCTTTCCACTTGTTGGAGAAGAGGATGGTGCGGATTGCCATGGCCAGGTCAATGGCGGAGGTGGGTGCGCCTATCTGATCGTAGACCACCTGCACCTGAGGACGCCCCTGGAGGGCGAAGCGAATCATGGTCTTGATGAAATTGGAGCCGAAAGCGGAATACAAACCCGCAGTGCGGATAATAATGCTCTCAGGAGCGAGGCCAAGAAGGGCGGTTTCGCCACGTCGTTTTGTGGTTCCATAAACGCTCAGGGGCGATGGCTTGTCGCTTTCTGTGAGTGGTCTGTGAGCTGTTCCGTCGAAGACATAGTCCGTGCTGATATGGATGAGACGGAACCCGAGTTCATCGGCCAAACGGGCGAGATTTCCGGGGCCGTCGGTATTGACGCTGTAGCACAGTGCTTTGTCTTCCTCGGCACGATCGACGGCGGTGTATGCCGCACAATTCACCACATGAGAGAAGTCGCCGGCACGCAAGAAAGCATCCACGGCGCCCCGGTCGGTGATATCGAGCTCGTCGACATCCGTGAATACCACTTCGGCCCCATTCGCTCCGTCGCGTTCGAAAAGGCGATTGAGTTCGCGCCCAAGCTGCCCTTTACTACCGGTAATGAGAATTTTCATTTGCAGATGAATTTCGATTTCGGACTACAAAGGTACAAAAAAATTCCGAGACGGCGACACGGGGGCAATCAGTCGGGGCTGAAAAAGTCGGTGCCGAGGAGGCCGGGATGAATGGTGCAGGTTAGAGAGTCGCCCTTGTGGAGATGTCTGAAGCGGGTGTACGACAAGGGATATTCCTTAATGATTCCTGATGGGAGGGATACGTCCGCGTGGTAACGATAGTATACACTGCCTGTGGAAACGTATCGACGACCGACGCGCTTTGTGTGCTGGTGGGTGGTGCGATACAGGCGGGTGATGACGCACTTCTGCTTTTCAGGTGCGACACCCGGATGGGGGATGAAGTTGAGGGCTGTGAGGATTCCACCTATGATTCCGAGGGCGACGACGAGAGAGATGAAGCGCTTGATGAAGACGTTTCGAAGGCCCATGACATTGGGGAGATATGCCGCGGAGCCTCCACGGGTAATGAGCAAAGCGACAACAATAGCGATGAGTGGTATTCTCCACCATGGAGTAACGGCCATCTGCGCTCCGAAAATCAATACTATACAGCCTACGACGGCAAGGAATATGCTGATGCCGGGGAGGAGACTTTTGAAAAAAGATTTCATAATTCGGGGGAATTTTGTCCGCAAAAATACAAATTATGGAATGAACCAAAAAATTTTTTGTATTTTTGCCAAATATGAGCCAACGTATCTTCTACCGATTCAATTCCTCGACCGAGCAGTTCGAACGTGTGTTTCCATCACGTGGGGAGCGACTTCGCGCCCGTGTGCGCCAGGGAATTACCGGTGTAGCTGCAGGGATTCTCGTAGTGGTCCTGGCATATATCTTCATTGATTTTCCACGGGAAAAGACCCTGAGGACAGAAAACGAGACACTGCGGTCGGAAATCAATGTGCTTCACCGCCGCGCAGATGAGGCTCTTGCAGTGATGGAGGATCTTGCAGACCGCGACAATAATTTCTATCGCGTGATGATGCAGGCTGAGCCGATTTCGGCAGGACGGAGATATGCGGGGCTGGAACGCCAGAGGGCTATCGGGCGTCTGGATTCTATAACGGACCCAGAGATGATAGAGGAGGTTGAAGCCAAATTCGACCGTCTTGAGCGGATGCTCTACGTTCAGTCGACGTCGTTTGATTCGCTTGCGCTGATGGCGGGAGAAACGGACCACCGACTGGCGCACATCCCGGCCATTCCTCCCATCTCGGAAAAATATCTTCGGACAGTGGCTTCGGGCTACGGCACGCGAATCGACCCGGTCTACGGCACCACCCGCTTCCATGAAGGGCTCGATTTCTCGGCGCCACCGGGAACTCCCGTATATGCCACGGGCGATGGCACTGTAACGGTGTCGGGCTGGGAAAGCGCATACGGGAATATGGTGGAAATAAACCATGGGTACAACTACACCACGCGGTATGCTCACCTGTCGCAACTGGATGTGAGGCCGGGGCAAAGCGTGAAACGCGGCGACCTGATAGGACGCGTGGGGAATACGGGAAAAAGTACGGGGCCGCATCTCCACTATGAGGTGAGGCTGAAAGGACAGCCACAAAATCCTGTTTACTACCACTTCTACGACATCACTCCGGAGGAATATGACAGGATGATACTGCAGGCTGAAAATGCAGGACGCATGATGGACTAAAACGAAGAGACCAGATGGAAACTACAGACAAGCTGTATTATTCGGTGAGCGAAGTGTCGGAGTTGACGGAACTACCGGCGTCGACCCTACGATTTTGGGAAAGCCAGTTTACGGAGCTTCGCCCTCACCGCACTCCGAAGGGGCAACGACGCTATACGACGAAGGATATAGAGACTATCCGGATGCTTCGTTTCCTGCTCTACGACAGGGGCCTGAAGCTGGAGGCGGCGCGTGAGGAACTCAAACGCAACCGCGAGGGGGTGGACAAAAGGGCTGAAGTGGTGAAGCGGCTGCAGGATATCCGCACAAGACTGATGAAAATCCTCGAAGCTACCGGCGCCGGAAGGCGATGAAACGGAAATTATCAACCAATCAACAAAGAAAATATCATCAACTATGAAAAGAGGAATCTTAATTCCGGCTATTGCGATGCTGATGCTCAGCAGCTGTTCGGCCAAAGGAGAGGCAACTGCACAGGCCGAGGCGGAAACAAGTCGGGCAGAAACCGAGGCCCAGAGGGATACGTCGACGGTTTATTTTATCCGCGATATCAATCCGGAGGCTCTTGTAAAAATCTATGAGGCCTTAGGGCGTCCGGCCCACGGCCGCGTGGGTGTGAAAATATCGTCGGGAGAGTCGTCGAAGACCAATCACCTCGACACGGCTCTAATCAATCCGCTTGTCCGGCTCGTGAAGGGCCGCTATATCGAAGGCAACACGGCATATCCGGGCAACCGCAACTCGTCGGAAAAGCACTACCGGACGGCAGTGGAACACGGGTACACGGGAATTGACATAATGGATTCCTTAACAACGATTGAACTTCCCGTGAAGGATGGCTACCATCTGACAAAAGATATAGTGGGCGAACGCTTCAAGAACTACGATTATATCCTGGTTCTCTCTCACTTCAAGGGGCATCAGATGGCCGGCTTCGGTGGTGCGCTGAAAAATATATCGATAGGCATAGCATCTTCCGAGGGCAAGGCCTACATCCATTCGGCGGGCCTGACAGATAACCCGGAGGACGATAGGGCCTTCGGAGCGGAACAGGATGCATTTCTTGAATCGATGGCTGATGCCTGCCAGGCAATTACCTCGCACATGGGGGACAATATCGTGTATATCAACGTTGCAAATAATCTGTCTGTGGACTGCGACTGCAACGCGAACCCTGCAAAACCTGAAATGGGGGACTTCGGTATTCTTGCATCTACGGACCCCGTAGCTCTCGACCGAGCATGTATCGACATGGTGATGAATTCGGATGACCATGGTAAGATTCATCTGATTGAACGCATCAACTCGCGGCACGGCACACATCTTCTGGATGCGTCGGAAAAGCACGGTATCGGGTCGCAGGCATATAAGCTCGTGGAGCTCTGAGACCTCATGGGATGAGCGTGTCCGGCTAATAAGACCAATTGGTCCAAAAAGCCTAATAGGTCCACTAAGATTGAACGGGGCTGTGTCGATTTCTTGACACAGCCCCGTTCGTTCACAATTATCGCTTTTGAAATTTATTTTCAGAGGGGGTGATACTGAACGAAGGCTTCGATAGCTTCGTAGGATGCGAGACCGAGGTTTTCGTAGAGCTTGGCTGTTGCGCGGTTGCGCTCTTCGGCGCGTTGCCAGAAGAGACGGTCGTCATCGCCAAGGAAAGGCGCATTCTCCATCTGGCTCTGATGCTTGAGGATGCTGTTGCGCTTGAAACGGAGTTCTTCGGGGCTGATGGGGACTGCCATTTCGATGTGGTCGATTTCCCATTCCGCCCATGCACCGCGATACATCCAGATGCGGCAATCTTTCATCCATTCTTCGTCTTTGAGCTCGTCGATTGCAGCAAGGACGGCGTCGGTGCAGATCTTATGAGTTCCATGGGGATCAGCGAGGTCGCCGGCCACAAAAATCTGATGGGGCTTGACTTCGGAGAGAAGCTTCTTGACGATGTCGACGTCGCGCTGAGTGAGATCGCCTTTCTTGATGGTGCCTGTCTCGTAGAAGGGAAGGCGCAGGAAGTGGATATTCTGATCTTTGACGCCAATATAGTGGCAAGCAATCGTGGCTTCGGCCTGACGAATCATTGTCTTGATCTCGCGGATATCGGCTGTGTCGACATCTCCGGCTTTTTTGTGGCTTACGAAATCGCTGACTTCGTGAGTGATGCGCTCATAGCCTTCGGTGTCGAATCCGAAGAGGGGTGCGATCTTATTCATCATCAGGAAGTAGCGCATCATGTCTTCGTCGCCGACAGCGATATTGCCGGAGGTTTCGTAAGCGACATGCACGTCGTGGCCCTGATCGACGAGGCGCTTGAGGGTGCCACCCATAGATATTACGTCGTCGTCGGGATGTGGCGAGAAAACGATCACACGCTTGGGGAAGGGCGTGGCGCGCTCGGGACGGGAAGAGTCATCGGCATTGGGCTTACCGCCGGGCCAGCCTGTGATGGTGTGCTGAAGCTCGTTGAAGACTTTGATATTGACGTTGTATGCGGAGCCATAGAGGGCAAGGAGCTCACCGAGGCCGGCATCGTTATAGTCTTTGTCGGTGAGTTTGAGGATGGGCTTGCCGGTGCGTTCGCAAAGCCATACGATAGCGCGACGGATGAGTTTATCGTCCCACTCGCAGGTGTTCACAATCCATGGGCGGCTGATGCGGGTTAGCTCATCGGCAGCGCCGAGATCAATGACGAGCTTGGCATGGCGATGGCCCTGAAGTGCGGAACCGGGCACGGCGGCGTTTCGGGGACCTTCGACAATCTTTGCGACTGTAGCAGCCGAGGATTCGCCCCAGGCCATAGTGAGAACGCGGCGCGCACGAAGAATATCGTCGATGCCGATAGTGATTGCCGTTGAGGGGACGTCGGAAACCTTGTATTGAGAAGCAATGGTGTGGCGGATTTCGTTACCGAGAAGCACAAGACGGAACTGGCTGCTGAAGGACGAGCCGGGCTCATTGAAGGCGAGGGCTCCGTTATGGCCAATCTCGCAGACCACGAGGTCGAGGCCACCCTCGGCTTCGATGGATTCTTCGTAGGCCTGACAGTAGTCGTACATCGTCTCCTTCGTGATTTCGGGGTCGATGGTGCGGATATTTTCAGCAGGGATGTCGATATGGTCGAGAAGAACCTCGCGGAGGCGCTGGAGCGTGGAAGGCCCACCCTTTACGAGGGGGAAGAATTCACTTGTGTTGTAAATGATGACGTTGGAAAAATCGACCTTTCCTTCCTTATACATCCTGATGAGGGCCGCGTAGGCAGGATGGGTCCCAACCCCTGCCCCAAGTGCAATGACACACTTTCCTTTTTCGGCAACAAAACGATTGATGTATCGGACAATCTCAGAAGCTATGAAATCGCCGCCTGAGGCCGAGCTTTCGTAGATTTTGGTGTTTACCTTTTCTTCGCGGGTAACTGCGGCCAGCTCTATCTCATTCTCCGGACGATAATATCGCGACGGGATGCGGGTGAGCTTGATCAGCGATGTGAGATTTGTTTTCATGGGAAAGTATGTATTGTTGAGATGAGGGGATGTGTTTTACTTTGCAAATGTAGCAAATGTTTTTTTAAAACAAAGGCGAATTATATTTTAAAAACACTTTTTCAATATTATTTAGCATACTAAAGGAATAATGAGCCCTGCGAAAATCAGGACGACGCTGCCAACGGCATACGTAACGGTGTAGCTCAGGGCGGGGATTGTGCTGTCTACGCTGTCTTGAATAGCACCGAGGGCGGCTACGGCGTTTCGGCTTCCGGCTACGCACCCCAGAGCGATGGCAGCGGGGAAACGGAATATTTTGGCAGCGATGAATATGCTGATGATAAGCGGAATCGAGGTGGCAAGCACTCCGACAAACAACATTTCGAAGCCAATCTCGCGGAGGCCTTCGATGAAGGAAGGACCGGCTGCGAGGCCAACTACGGCGATGAAGATATTCAGGCCGGCATTGTCCATGAACCAGAGGACCTGCCTCGGGATATGACCGCAGGAAGGACGGCGCGACCGAGCCCAACTCATGATAAGACCTGCGAGAATTGCGCCTCCGCTGGTGCTGAGCGTAACGGGGATGCCTCCGAATTGAATTACTATAGCACCGATGAGGCATCCTATAGCGATACCCAATCCGACAAACACCATATCCGTCTCGTAAGAATCGCGATCGCTGTAGCCGATTTCGGGTACTGCCGCGGCGACGTCCTCAGGCAATCCGATGAGATGGACGACATCTCCCTTCTCGAGCTTGAGGCCTCTGCGGATGGCGAGAGGAATCTCGTTTCGGAGGACTTTATTGATCATGACCCCATGCATATATGGCTTACGGCGCAACTCGCCGATAGAAACTCCAGCGGCTCCGGCCTTTGAGACACAGACCGGAAGATTTTCGGTGCTGAAAGTGAGAAGCTCATGGTCCGTAACTTCGGGACCGACCCATGAGGCATCAGCGAGAATAGCTTCACGACGGCCGCTAAGGACAATCGTGTCGCCGCGACGGACGCGCAGGTCGGGGTCGGCATCCATGATTTCGCCATTGATTCTCAGACGCTCAACGAAGTAGCGGTGCTCATGGTTGTGAAGGACATGATGTTCGATGTCCCGGACAGTGCGCGGCTTATCGAAGAAGGGACTTTCGGCTCTATAAGCACGGAAGGATATCGGACGGTTAGCAACGAACTGCCCCGGGTCGGGACGGAAGTCGCCGGAGTCGAGCTCCTCCTCGAGGCGTGCCGTCTCCTCCCGTACCTTTTTAAGTCCGCCCAGCAGAATCGGGCCGAGGTTGGCAATAATCCATGCAGAGCCTATGGTGCCGAATACATAGCAAACGGCGTATGTGGCAGGGATATAATCGATGATCGACTTCTGCACATCGGGGTCAAGGCTCATGGACCGGATAGTATCGGCCCCTACACCAATCGTAGCCGAAACGGTCTGAGAGCCGGCGAATAGGCCGACTGCAATACCGGGATTGTAGCCCATGACTTTGGCGATAAGGACAACCGTGATAACACATACGGAAGCTTCGACAAGGGCAAATGCAATCTGTTTTAGGCCGTCTCCCTTAAGAGACCGGAAAAACTGGGGCCCGATGCTATAGCCTATGGAGAAGAGAAACAGCATGAAGGCAAGGGATTTTACTTGTTCCGACATTGGGATTCCGATCTGACCGATGATAACGCCAACGAGCAGAGTGGCCGTGACGGGACCAAGGGAGAAAGCCTTCCACTTTAAAGCGCCCAGCCAAAAGCCAAGGCCGAGAGTGAGGAAAATGGGAATGACGGGATTGTCGCGAAAAGTCTGAAATAACCAGTCGAGCATAGCGAATGATGAATTGATTAGTGATAACGGAATACTAACAAGCGTACATTTTTTTTGGTTTGGCTCTGCGAAAAAAAAACGTATATTTGCAGGTGTGAGAAAACTATAGCAGTGCTACTGCCGTTTGTAATATATCCGTTTCAATTATTTCAAAATATGGAAAGACCACTGATACTAATAACAAATGACGACAGCGTGAATGCCCCGGGCATTCACGCACTCGCCGACTGCATAGCGCCATACGGCGATGTTTATATCGTAGCCCCCGCTGAGCCACACTCCGGACAATCAGCAGCCCTGACTGTTGGCGCGCCGCTGCATATCCGCGAACACGAAGGACGCGAAAACGTGCGGGTATTCACGGTGAGCGGCACTCCTGTGGACTGCGTGAAGCTCGCGCTCCATACGATTGTTCCGCGCAAGCCGGATATACTTCTGAGCGGCATCAACCACGGCTCGAACTCGGGGACGGCAATAACCTACTCCGGGACTATGGGGGCAGTGCTTGAAGGATGCATGGAGGGAATTCCCTCGGTGGGCTTCTCGCTACTCCACCACTCTATCAAGGCCGACTTTACGCTCGGGATTGATTACGTGCGCCAGATCGCTCTTGATGTGCTGAACAACGGGCTGCCCGAATGGGTGTGTCTGAACGTGAATATCCCGGCAAAAGTAAAGCCGGAGGGCATCCGGGTGTGCAGGGCGGCGAAGGGCCATTGGAGCGAGGAATACAAACGCTACCTCGACCCGTCGGGCAATCCGTTCTACTGGCTGACGGGACGGTTTGTGAACGGGGAGCCTGAAGCGACGGACACGGATGAGTACTGGCTGGGGCACAAGTATATAAGCGTGGTGCCCGTAACACCCGACCAGAGCTATCTACCGGCAATAAAGGATATGTCGAAGCGCTTCGACTATTCGAGGTGAAGGGCTTCGCGGAAGCGGGCAACGACTTCGGGGGAACCGGAGTATTTGCCGTGGTCTTCGCTTAGCTTGCAAGTCTCGCAGAAGAAAGGCCAAGACTCCGTGATTTTCGCGGCAACAAGCTTTATGACAATATTCATGGGCCTGATGCCGCGAAAGTCGTTTGTGAAGTGGGTGCCTATGCCAAAGGAGGGGAGACAACGACCTTCGGCAAACTTCTGGAGCTCGATAGCACGGTCGGTGTCGAGGGCATTGCTGAATATGACCTGCTTTGTGCGAGGGTCGATATTGAGGCTGCGATATTTTTCTTCTATGAGGCACAGCTGCTCCCGATTGTCTCCGCTATCGACCCTGAGGCCTTTGAACATATTTGCATAGTCCTCGGAGAAATTGAGGCTGAAAATGCGCCACCCGTATGTGTCGTAAAGAAATGTTCCCAAAGCGCCTCGATATGTAGAGGCCCACGCTTTCATGACGAGATAGTTTGCCATCTGTGGGCCATACATGCCTCCAACGGCGCAGACAAGTTCGTGGGCCATGGTGCCGACAGGAGTGAGGTCGTATTTCATAGCGAGCCACACATTGCTGGTGCCTACAAATGAGCCCGTGGCCTGCGGGTATTTCTCCGCAGCTTCTTTCATTGCCCTGACAGCGGCTTCCTGAGCTGCGAAGGACGCACGCCGACGGGTGCCCATGTCGCTGAAAACGCAGCCGGCTTCGAGAAGCCTGCGTCCTTTCTCAATCGAGCGATTGTAAAGGTCAGTGCAATCTATCTTGGCGCTCTGGCCCGTCATGATATAATAGAGCGCAGAAATGATTGCGAGGACTTTTACCTCGAGGAGGATGGTGTCGCTCCAATTTCCTTCGAACTCGACGCTCAGATGGCCTTGGGCATCCTGACTGACGCGGACCCACCGCCTGTCGTAGCGAAATCCTTTCAGGAAAGAATAGAACCAACACGGAATGTAGGGGCATCGCCGCTTCATGAATTCGATTTCCTCGTCGGTGATCCGAAGTGTTTCGAGATGGGCGATCTGGCGGCTTAGTTCATCGGCAAACCCTTCGGGATAGCAGAGGGATGCGCGATCGATGAACTTATATTTAACCTGAGTGCGGGGATAATTGTCTATCACGGCACAGCACATCGTGAATTTATAAAGGTCGTCGTCGGTGAAACGAGTGATAATCGGGGGTATCATGCCAGGAGTGGGGGGGGACGTATTATTACATGTTGCAGTTGCAAAGATACATATTTTTTCCCGGGACAGGAACAAAGAGGTGGAAATATGTGTTGATAGTTTTATAATTTAATCCTCACGATGATGAAAAAAACTTTGTTCCTTCTCTCTTGCATGCTTATAGCGGGCGCAACTTACGCATCCGGCAGCAATAAAAAACTCTTCTCTTTCGGCCGAAACAACAAGACGACTCAAAGCACACCTGCAGTCAATCGCTCACAATCTTCGACCGGGATCGTGGAATCCGTGAAACAGCAATATTCTCAAGGCAAAATATCGGCCGACAGCGTAGTGGCTCTTGCGCTATACCACAAAGCGGCCAGCCCCGAGACGGCAGCGGAATGCCTGAAGCTGACGGCAGCCAAGGGCCACCCCCAAAGCATGATGGAACTGGGTGAGATTTATGCATTCTCCCCGGAATTTTCCAAGCAAGAGGCCGAAGGAGTGAAGCTTCTTCAGAGCGCGGCTGATGCCGGCTATAAGGAGGCAAACGAGTATCTTGGTTTCTACTACTATACGCATAACGATTTCGATAGGGCCAAAAGATATTTCGACGCCGCGGCTCCGATGAAACACGGATTCGGCTATGCGGCTCTCGGAAGCATGTATCTGAACGGCAAGGGAGTGAAAGAAGACGGCGCAAAGGTGCGCGAAAACTTCCGGCAGTCGTCTCAGAAAGGATATCCGCGCGGGATGGCACTATATGCATCCAACCTGCGGACCAAGACGGGCGGAGAAATCGATTATCCCGATTCGTTCTTCTGGTTCTATATCTCCGGAGACCTCGGGGACGACTATTCTCGCACGATGATCTACCTCCCCCGCCGAAAGGAGACTACGCCGACGTCGGAAACAGCCAAGCAGGCAGAAACCGCATTGCAGTGGATAGAGGCCGCTCACTCCGGAATGAGCTTTAAGAATGATCCTCTCTACAAAGACGGCTTCCTTCCGAGCCTGAAGGCCCGCGAGAAAGCGGCCGAAGGGGGCGACGACTGGGCCCGATATTATCTGGGGAGCATGAACTACAATGGCGATTTCCTGAACCAAAATTATGCTCGGGTGATACACTACTATGAGCCTATAGCCAAAAACCGGAAGCTTCCCCACAATGTTCTTGCCCAGGTGAACGAACGACTTTCCGAGCTCTACCGCGAAGGAAAGGGAACAAAAGCCAATGCCCAAAAGGCCGAGCAATACGCCCGCGCTGCAGCCCGATACGGTAGCGTGAAGGCTTATAAAGCGGTGGAAAAATAAGGGCGAAAAAGTTTTTTTTCAAAAAAAAGACGGGTATCGCGAACCTTTTGAGCACAGGGATTGTTATGTATCCGTATAAGCTAAGCAAATTTATCTCATAACAACATAAAAAGAATGAAAATGAAGAAAACAGTCTTAATGATGCTTGCAGTAGCATCTCTCGGTTTTGCATCGTGCGACAACACAAAGGCTACGGCAGAGGCACCCACGACGGATGGCGACAAGGAAGTATTGTATTCCGGCATCCTTCCTTCGGCTGACGCTCAGGGCACGGTGTATACGCTTAAACTTGAGTTTGACGACGACCATAACTATACCGACGGCGACTACACGCTGGTTGAAAATACTCTTGCTGCAGACACTGTGGCAGCCTCGGGACTCAAGGAAGTAGCTACTTCTTATTCGAAGGGAGATTTCCGCAAGGAATCTAAAGTGGTTGACGGCACTTCGGTGAATTACATCCGCCTGACGCCTGATGCAAAGGACGCCCTGGGCACACCTTCGGGCAGCTCGCTCTACTTTGTGATCAACGAAGACGAATCCCTGACGATGGTTGGCCCGGATCTGGAGAAGTCCGTGAATCCCGAACTTAACTATACCCTTACAGTGAAGTAATCTCCCCCCCCATAAACCATACTCCATGCGGAGCGCCTGTTTACCAAAAGCAGGCGCTCCGTTTGTTTTTTGTATTTTAAATCTAAATGCGTATCTTTGCAAGTTGAAATCCAGACTTTTGGGCAAAGAAGCCCTCTGCATCGCCCCATCATCTATCACATCGCAAAATCAACCGGACTTATGAGTGTCGAAGTAAGTTTAAAATATCTTCCCGTCATCAATTTCTCCATGCAGCAGAATCACGTGGCCGTGATTCGCGAAGTTGGACTCAAAAACACAGGAGAATCGAGCATCGAGGGCCTTGAAGTGGTGATAAACTTCGACCCGGCTTTTGCCGAGCCTGTGAGCCTTCGCATCGATAATGTGGCTGAGGGAGGGACCGTTGAACTTACGGACATCCCGGTGCATATATCCACGACCTTCCTATCTAATCTGACGGAAAGGATAGAGGGGCACATCCGGGTGGAAGTGAAACGGGATGAAGAAGTGCTGACGGCACAGACATACGAAATCTCGCTCCTGGCATTCGACCAATGGGGAGGGCTTGCGGTGCTTCCGGCGATGCTTGCGGCGTTCGTAACTCCCAATCATCCAGAAATTACGCCTATCATCCGACGTGCGTCGGAAATATTGGGTAAGTGGACGGGCTCGCCATCGTTTGACGAGTATCAGACGCGGGACCCGAACCGCGTGAAGCTGCAGATGGCGGCTATCTATGAGGCTATCGCAGAGCAACAGATTACGTATTGCACCGTCCCGGCGAGCTTTGAAGACTACGGGCAGCGGGTGCGTCTCTACAGTGATATCCTGTCCGGGAAGCTCGGCAACTGCCTCGACATGACTTTGCTCTATGCGGGATGTCTCGAGGCCGTGGGCATCCATCCCCTCATCACAATAATAAAAGGGCACGCCTTTGCGGGAGGTTGGCTCGTGGCGGAATCCTTCCCCGACAGTGTGAACGACGATGTATCGCTTTTGACAAAGCGTGCGGCCGACGGAATCAATGAAATCCTAATGGTGGAATGCACGTGCATGAACACGGGGATGCCGGTGTCGTTCGACAAGGCTGTTATATCGGCTAACGACAAGCTGAAGGATACGGATAATTTCTTGCTTTTCATCGACGTGCTCAGAGCCCGCAATGCAAGAATTCGGCCTCTGCCTCTGCGCGTGCTCAAGGACGGGGACTTTGAAATCGTAGAGGAAGAGCCCGCGCACAGGGATGCCAATGCGCCGACGGCCATGTCGGCGACGTACGTAATCGGAGAGACGGACCACGTGAATGTGGAGAAACAAACGATATGGGAGCGGAAGCTCCTGGATCTTTCGCTTCGAAACAACTTGCTGAATACGCGCATTACAAAGAATACGCTTCAGCTTATTTCCGCCAACGTGAACGAGCTGGAGGATGCGCTGGCGGCCGGAATGGAATTTCAGGTTCTGCCCAAACCCTCCGATTGGGACAATCCCCTGATGAGCGCGGGAATCTATCAGACTCTTAATGCTTCCAACCCGATTGTAGACCTTATAAAAAGCGAAATCGGACAGAAGCGTCTATATTCGTATCTTAACAGCCAGGCCCTGACGCAGGCCCTGACGCATCTGTACCGCTCGTCGCGCCTGTCTCTCGAAGAGAATGGTGCAAACACGCTCTATCTTGCAATCGGGCTCCTGAAATGGTTTGAAACCCCGGCGAGCACTCGGCCGAGATTCGCGCCCATACTCCTGCTGCCGATTGAAATTATACGCAAGTCGGCGGCGAAGGGCTACGTGATCCGCAGCCGCGACGAAGAAGCGGCGTTGAACATAACGCTGCTTGAGATGCTTCGACAGGATTTCGGAATCGGGATAAGCGGACTGGACCCCTTGCCTACAGATGAGAGCGGGGTGGATGTTCCTCTTATATTCAGCGTGTTCCGCAGGGCAATCATGGCTCAGACGGGATGGGATGTGGAGGAACAGGCCATCATTGGAAATTTCTCGTTCAACAAGTTCATAATGTGGAACGACATTCACAACAATGCCGACAAACTGAGCCGAAACAAGATAGTGTCGAGCCTCATTACCGGCAAGACTGAGTGGACGGAAGAAGAAGGGCCAACGGAAGAAACTGAACCGGACGAGGCCTATCCTGCGGGCAGCGTTGCCTTGCCTATCGGGGCCGACTCGTCGCAGTTTGAGGCGATCTGCGCGGCAGTCGATGATAAGAGTTTCATCCTGCACGGCCCTCCCGGCACGGGTAAGTCCCAGACCATCACGAATATCATAGCCAACGCTCTCTACCAGGGAAAAAAGGTGCTCTTCGTGGCAGAAAAGATGGCGGCACTGCAGGTTGTGCAAAGGCGTCTGGAAGCGATAGGACTCGCGCCATTCTGTCTGGAGCTGCATTCCAACAAGACAAAAAAATCGTATATCCTGGAGCAGCTGAAACGGACGACGGAGGTGAGCAAGCGCCATACGAGCGAAGAGTTCAGGATGATGGCTGCCCAAATCAACGAGCTGCGCAGGGAGCTGAACGGCTACGTCAAAGCACTGCACAGGAAGCATGGGGCGGGGCTGTCGCTCTACGATTGTTTTACGCGCTATGTGGGGACGGACTACGACGGGAACATTACTAAAATTCCCGAGGAGAGAACGGCGAATCTCCAGGCTGCCGACATTGCCGGTGGGGAAGTTGCCGCGGCCGAATATGAGGCAATAAGTAAAATATGCGGGTCGCCCGTAAGTCAAGCTCTGAGGGGCGTAGGTCTGAGGGAGTACCGCGCCTCGATAAAATCGGATGCTCGTGTGGAGCTGTCGAACTTGCGGGAAACAATTGGCCGCTATGAAGCTTCTCTACGGGAGACTGCGGCGATTTTTAAAATAGATACCGAGGGCCTATCGACTGAACAGCAGACATGCCTGAATGAAATCCTGAGAATCCTTCTTGAGGCAGAGACCCTCCCCGCCGGACTGCTGAAGGCGGCGACGGACGAGGCTGTAGTCAATACGATAGAGCTCGCATTGAAGAAGAGCGCTGAGAAAGATGCAGCGAAGGAAGCTCTGACAGGTGTATTCAGGGATTCCATTTTTTCGTGGGACTTCCGGATATGGGAGAGCAAATGGCGCGAGAGCTATGGGAAATGGTGGCTGCTGCGCATTCTCGACCAAAGGAAGGTGAAGGCACAGCTGAAATCGTATTCCAAAGGGAAAACTGCATTCAGCGAAGACGAGGTCGGAGCTTACTTCAATCAATTGGAGATCTATGCTTCTCGAAAACTCGAACTTGAAGGTCCGGATCGCGAACTTGCGCCGGTCCTGGGTCCGATATGGAACAAGGAAAATCCTGACCGGAAGAAAATTGCAGATGCGACAAAGAATAGCCGCGAACTGAACAGGCAACTGCTTCTTTTCTGCGGGGATATTTCGAAGGCTTCGGAGCTGCGAGCCTCGATATGCACTCAACTCGAATGCGGCATCGACACTCTCAGGGAGCTCCACGGGGGAAAATTTAAAGCGTGCATCGAAGAATGGAGAAATATAGAGGAGAGCTGCGCCAAGCTTCGGAGAATGCTCGACACGGAGAATCTGACAAGTCTCCCGCTCCCTACCCTTTTGTCAACCATATCGCGGTGGTATGACAATCTCGACTGTCTGCACGACCGCGCGGCCTATAATCACCACCGCAAGACGATGATAGATCTCGGATATGAATGCCTGGTGAAAGACGTTGAATCCGGGCGAGTGGCTGTGGCCAATATCTCGGCTTGCTTTGCCAAGAGCCTTTATCGCTGCTATGCCGAATATATCCTCTCGAAAGAACCGGGGCTGAACGTGTTTCATGGGAGCATGTTCGATGAGAAGGTTGCGCGGTTCAAACAAATGAGTGCTGAATTCGAGCGACTTACGCGCGAGGAGCTCTTTGCGAAGCTTGCGTCGGGGCTACCTGCGCTTCAGAAAGAGGCGGCTCAGGGCTCGGAAGTGGGCATCCTTCAGAGAAACATACGCAACGGGGGCCGAGGGACCTCGATACGCAAACTTTTCGACCAGATTCCGGATCTGCTGACGAGGATGTGTCCTTGCATGCTTATGAGCCCCATATCCGTTGCGCAGTATATCGATGCTGGGCGTGCGCCCTTCGACCTCGTGATATTCGATGAGGCTTCGCAGATGCCTACGAGCGAGGCTGTGGGGGCGATTGCTCGCGGAAAGAATGTGGTTGTTGTGGGCGACCCTAAGCAGATGCCTCCTACAAACTTTTTCTCCACCAATACCTTCGACGAAGACAATGCCGACAAGGAGGACATGGAGAATATTCTTGAAGATTGCCTTGCACTTACGATGCCTTCGAAATACCTTCTGTGGCACTACCGGAGCAAGCACGAAAGCCTCATAGCTTTCAGCAATGTGAAGTATTACGACAATAAACTTCTTACATTCCCCTCGCCCGACGATCTTACCACCAAGGTGAAATGGCAGCATGTGGAGGGAGTGTACGACCGAGGAAAGACCCGACAGAACCGTGCGGAAGCTGAAGCCGTGGTTGAGGAAATCCGCCAGCGACTTTCCGACCCGGCATGCGAGGGCAAGAGCATAGGTGTGGTAACGTTCAACACCAATCAGCAGTCGCTCATAGAAGATATGCTCACAGAGCTTTTCCGCCGCTATCCGGAGCTGGAAACAAAGGCGATGGAGCTTGATGAACCTATTTTCATAAAGAATCTCGAAAACGTGCAGGGCGATGAACGCGATGTGATTCTCTTCTCCATCGGCTACGGGCCTGACAAGGAGGGCAAGATTGCGCTGAACTTCGGTCCTCTGAACCGCGACGGGGGTCGCCGACGGCTGAATGTGGCAGTGTCGCGAGCACGATATGAAATGAAGGTGTTCTCAACGCTGAAGGCAGAACAAATCGACTTAAACCGAACATCGGCCGAAGGTGTCGCGGATCTGAAGGCATTCCTGGAATATGCGGAAAAGGGGCGTGATTATCTGATCTACAACTCAGGCGCGGATGCGGGCAAGGCCGACGCACTTGTAAGCGCTATTTCGAAAGCGCTTGAGCGTAAGGGTTATGCCGTGCGGACGAACATCGGATGTTCGGGGTATAAAATCGATATCGGGGTTGTAGACCCGCTAGATAAGGACAAGTATCTGATAGGCATACTTTGCGACGGCTACCACTATGCGTCGGCAAAGACAGCAAACGATCGTGTGGTAACTCAGGATTCCATTCTTCGTCTGCTCGGATGGAGACTGCACAGGGTCTGGTCGATGGACTGGTGGGAGAACCCTGAAAAAACGGTGAATTCCATAGTCCTCGCGATTGAGAAGGCCAAGACCGACAAGGATACTCCTGCACCGGAACACGAGGCGCCGGAAAAGATTGCGGAATGCAAGGACGCAGCCCGGGCGGAGAAACCAACGGACGTCCCGGAAACTCCCGAGAACGCTGAGGGAGAAGCCGACCCGTATATCCGGGAGTACACGCTTGCCGAGCTTGACAATGTGTCCATTTCATCGGACGAATTCGTCTCCGGGATGCATGATAGAAAAATTCTTGCTGCTATCGCCACAGTAGTTGAGGCGGAGGCGCCCATCAGCAAGGCTCTGCTGTGCAAGCGGGTAATCAATTCCTTCGGTATTTCGAGAATGGGACCGCGCATCGCGAGCTATATGGATCGTCTTCTTGCAGCTTCGGGCTATGCTTCCACGGGCTCCGACGCGGAATTCTACTGGAAAAAGGCGCAGGACCCAGCAAACTATGCCATCTATCGACCCGTCTCGGGAAGAGAGGCTCTCGACATAGCGCCGGAGGAAATTGCGGCAGCTATATATCGGATTCTGGATGAACAAGTCTCGCTTCCGGTTGATAACCTGAAGCGAGAAATTGCCCAGACATTCAATTATGCAAGACTTGGCGACAACGTGAACGCCGCTGTTCAGCGGGCAATAGATTATGCCATCGGCAAGAAAAGAATCGTCCTTGAAAACGACCGCCTGAAATTGGCTAACTGACGCGGCAGTTATTTGACAGATGTTTATTTACCCCCTCTCGTGGTGAACACTGAGAGGGGGGAATGCTTTATATTTATATAATCATAATTAAAAATATGGGCAAACGAACGATATATTCCCGCTTCAAAGATATTGTGAACAGGTATCCTGACAATATTGCGATAACTGAAGACGGGGGCAACATGACCTATGCGGAACTGGACAGTATGACTGATGCCATTCTCGCGAAATTCTATGACGATGCTCCGGCTTTCGCGGGGATAGTGATGACGCATGGTGCGAGACAGATAGCGGCTATGCTTGCGGTTCTGAAGAGCGGGGGTGCTTATGTTCCGGCTGAGCCGTTCCTGCCCAAAGACCGCATCGACTATATGATGAAAACGGCGGGAGTCAAGCTTGTCATCACAGATGACTATTGCGAAAATTTACGCCCGGCGGAAAGGGAACTTGAAGACCGCTCGACCCCTGAGGGCATCGCCTATATCCTTTATACCTCCGGAACAACGGGTAAACCTAAGGGTGTAATCCAAGAGAACCACTCCGTGGTGAACTATTGCGAGGCATTCGAAGCTGAGATGCATACCGGACCTGGAGATGTAATGCTCCAATACTCCGTTTGCTCATTCGACATCTTTGTTGAAGAAGTGTTCACCACACTCCTCAACGGGGCTACACTCGCGATTCCGTCCCTCGAGGTGCATAACGGGCCTTTGAAGGGAGTAATGGAGTTCTGCAAGCATCATGGCGTAACGATCGTTGACGGGTTTCCCTATCTTATCGCTGACATCAACAAGAGGCCGGAGCTCCTTCCCGAATCAGTGAAACTGATAATCAGCGGAGGCGACGTGATCCGGGCGAGCTACATAAGCAATCTGCGCGACAAGGGAATCCGGATTTACAACACATACGGTCCGTCGGAAACATGCGTGTGCTCGAACTACTTCAGGGTAGACAATGCCGAGCCTCTCGAGGACGGAACATTCTCTATCGGCAAGGCCATCAAAGGCGTAGAGGTAAAGGTCCTCGACAAAAACTTCAATGAAGTGCCGAATGGAGAAATCGGGGAAATATGCATATTCGGCGAGGGTGTGAACCGCGGCTATCTCGGCAACCCGCCCGAACAGGCAAACTTTGTAACGCTCAAGGACGGCACACGATTCTATCGAAGCGGCGACATGGGATATGTGCTTCCCGACGGCAACATGGCTTTCCTTCACCGACGCGACGAACAAGTGATGATTCTTGGGAAGCGGGTTGAGCCTGAAGAGGTGGAGAACGTGCTTAACGATTGTCCTGAAGTCGAGCGAGGCATCGTCAGGGCATTCCTCGACGAAGGTGGGCTCCCCTACCTTGTGGTCTATATAGTTCCGGGCGAGAGATTCTCGCTTCGTGAGCTGCGGGAGTTTCTGAAAAGCAAGCTTACTGATTTTATGGTGCCTGAATATTTCGTTGAAATGAATGAACTTCCACTCACCCACCGAGGCAAAATCGACATGAAAGCTTTGCCTAAAGTTCTGAAAGAAGGGTCGTATGAATGAAGAAGCATATAGCTGAGTATAAAAAAATGACGACAAAACTCAATATCGAAAACTTGCACTGCCTCTGCAGCGAGACAAGGAGCAAGGGGAAAATCGCGTATATTCTCTACCCGATGGATATCCTCGGCGACTGGATAGAAGCTGCATCGGAGAAACACGGAGTAACGATTGTGGTAATCATGGGGATGGATTGGCAAAACGTATTCAGCCCCTGGCCGGCTCCGGGCGTGCCGAAGGGCGACCCCGACTTTAAAGGAGAATCACCTGAGTTCCTCCGGCTGCTACAGGAAAGGGTGATACCCCAGATTGAAAGTGAATTAGGAATAGACGGGAGCCCCGAACGAAGTCTTATCGGCGTGTCGATGTCGGGCTTGTTTGCTCTGTGGCAGTGGATGGTTTGCGACACATTCGCCAACATCGCATCGCTGTCAGGCTCCTTCTGGTATGAAGGGCTTGTTGATTGGCTGAAAACACAGACAATTCCCACGAAACAAGGGAAAGGTTATTTCCTTCTCGGCGATAAAGAGCCGAAGTCGAGGATTAAAATATTTGCAACCGTAGGCGCGGCCACAGAGGAAATTATCGAAATTCTACGGACCGCAGGGATAGAGGTAGAATTCCAAAGCGTTCCCGGGAATCACTATTCAGATCCACTACCCCGCCTTAATATGGCATTTGCAACCCTTTATGGGGGCTGCAAATAAGAAAAAAGGATGTCGTCTGGCGACGTAAATCCGAATCCGGATTTACTTTGTGCGGTGGTATGTTGTGAGGTATTTCCAGTCTTCGGGAGGAACAGGAGCAGTGCTTGAATTGGCGAAATCACCGTCATGTCCATGGAATTTTTCCGTTTCGTGGAAATGGCAGATACCTATGCCTGTATCCAGCACGGAAGCGGCGCTTTTGGGCTTGTAATAAAAATGGGCGGTGTCGCTTTCGACGAGAACACGCCATGGCTGAGAGTTGGTGGACGATGGAGCTATTCTCATCATTTCAAGTGCTTCATGGAACTTATTGTCGTCAGGGATGGCTGGCTTGAAATCCTAATAGAAAAAGAGGTCGTTGACGGGTGGGCGTTTTTTGCTCCCCATGGTAAGCCTAATAAGTTTTTCCAAAAGCGCCGGGGGTTCAGC
>CAMWQB010000027.1 GCA_947176295.1 uncultured Porphyromonadaceae bacterium | reverse complement strand
CGCCACATCAACACATCTCTATACGCCGGCAGCCTCACATGTGAATACCTAACAGGCTCCGGCGCCCGTGGCCCTTCCGCTGCCCCGGCAGCCCCAGCACCCCGCTCCGGGCAGCGAAGGCGACGACCCCCTCTTAGACGAATAAACATCCTTCCTACACACCACACCACCACTACATGACCGGCACCATACTCTGGGCTGACGACGAAATAGATCTGCTGAAGCCCCATCTGCTCTTTCTCCGCAACCGCGGCTATGAGGTGATTACGGCCAACAACGGCCGCGATGCATACGACATGGCGCTCGAGCAGCCTTTCGACCTGATAATCCTCGACGAAAACATGCCCGGCCTCACGGGCCTGGAGACGCTGGCAATGATAAAACAGAAGCTTCCTCACGTGCCCGTGATAATGATCACGAAAAGCGAGGAAGAGAATATCATGGACCAGGCCGTGGGCAGCAAGATCGCGGACTACCTCATCAAGCCCGTCAACCCTAATCAGATTCTCATAGCCATCAAGAAGCATCTCCACAGCGAGCGCCTCGTGCAGGAGCGGACGGCCCAGGACTACCGTCAGGACTTCTCGGCCATCTCCGGACTGATAAACACGGCCGACAGCTTCGAGGCCTGGAGCGAGCTCTACAGCCGCCTCGTCTACCGCGAAATGGAGCTTGCGGCCACGGACACGAACATGGACGAGATGCTGGAAATGCAGAAGACGGAGGCCAACGCCGAATTCGGCAAATGGGTGCGCCGCAACTACGAGGGATGGCTGGCCGACATGAACCTCGGAAAAGGCCCTCTGATGAGCCCGCGAATAATGCCCGACGTGGTTTTTCCCCTGCTCGACAAGGGGGAAAAGGTGTTTTTCGTGCTCATCGACAACTTCCGTCTGGACCAGTGGCGGACGGTGCGCCCACTGCTCTCCGAGACCTTCAGCGTGGACGAGAGACTCTACACGTCGATTCTCCCGACAGCCACGCAATATGCCCGGAATGCAATCTTCTCCGGCCTGATGCCTCTCGATATCGAGAAGCTCTTACCCTCGCTGTGGGTCGACGAAGACTCGGAGGAAGGAAAGAACCTGAACGAATCGCCCCTGATAGCCACCCTTCTGGAGCGCTACCGCCGCAAGGACGTGAAGTTTTCCTACAACAAAATAAACGACTCCGCCGCCGGAGAGAAACTGCTGGCGAATTTCGCCCAGCTCGAAGGCAACGATCTCAACGTGATAGTCTTCAACTTCGTGGACATGCTCTCGCATGCGCGCACGGAATCGAAGATGATCCGCGAGCTCGCTTCGACCAACGCCGCCTACCGCTCGCTGACGGAATCGTGGTTCCGCCACTCGTCGATCCTCGACATCCTGCGGCGCATAGCCTCGAAGGGCTACAAGGTGGTGCTGACCACCGACCACGGCACCATCCGCGTGAACAGCCCGGTGAAAGTTGTGGGCGACAAGAACACCAACACAAACCTGCGCTACAAGCTCGGGAAGAGCCTTGGCTACAATGCTAAGCAGGTGTTCGAAATCAAGACCCCCGGGCGCTTCGGGCTGCCCTCGCCCAACGTGTCGACGGCATATATCTTTGCGATGCGCAACGAGTTCTTCGCCTACCCGAACAACTACAACTACTACGTGCAATACTACACCGACACCTTCCAGCACGGAGGAATATCGCTGGAGGAGATGCTGGTGCCGCTTATCACCCTCACACCCAAAGGGAACTGAAGCATGAAAAGAATAGACATCCCCACGCCTGAGGCTCTCGACCGGGCCGCGCGGGAATTTATAGAAATCATAGGCGACCGGCGCCACGTGGCTTTCTATGGCGACATGGGAGCCGGAAAGACCACCTTTATCCGCCGCGTGGCCACTGCCCTCGGCATGCCAGCCGACGAGGCGGCCAACTCGCCGAGCTTCTCTCTCGTGAACGAGTATTCCACCTCGGGCACGGGCACGGTGTATCATTTCGACTTCTACCGGCTCGACAGCGTGGAAGAAGCTCTCGACATCGGCGTCGAGGAGTATTTCGACTCGGGCGCCCTCTGCCTGATGGAGTGGCCGGAACGGATCATTCCCATTCTGCCGGACGATACCGTAACGGTGAAACTGACGGTGAACGACGACGATTCGCGCACTCTGCATATCAGCGAATGAGGGAGATTGTGTTTGTCCAAAGCTGCGGCTCGACCAATACGGAGCTCGCATCGCTGCCGGAGCCTCAGAGCGGCCTGACGGTGTACTGCCACACGCAGACGGCCGGCCGCGGGCAGAGAGGCAACAGCTGGGAGGCACGCCCCGGGGAGAATCTCACGTTCTCGACCATGCTGATGCCTGCCCTCCTCCCGGCGTCCCGGCAATTCGAGATGTCGATGTTCGTGAGCCTGGCCATAGCCGAGACACTTGGGCGCCACGGCATAGAAGCGTCCATAAAGTGGCCGAACGATATATATGCCGGAGGCGACCGGAAGATTTGCGGCATTCTCATCGAAAACAGCCTTTCGGGCAGCCGCCTGGAGCGTGCTGTAGTGGGCGTGGGGCTGAACGTGAATCAGACCGTCTTCGAATCTGATGCGCCGAACCCCGTGAGTATGCGCATGCTCACGGGCAAGAGCTACCCTCTGAAGCCCCTGCTCGAGGAGGTGGTGGACGCCATTCTGCGCGAGCTGGCGGCCTATGAGGAAGGCTCAACGGCGGCTGACGCAGCAAAACTCAAGGCCCGCTACCGGGCCCGAATGTGGCGGGGCGAGGCGGGAAGGCTCTACCCCTTCCGCGATACCGCCACGGGCGAACGATTCCGGGCCTCGGTGGCCGATGTAGCCTCCGACGGCACCCTGAGCCTCCTTGACGAATCGGGAAAAATGCGCGAATATCTGTTTAAAGAAGTAGAATTTCTGCTGAAATGAAAAAACTCTTACCACTCAGCCTCCTTGTGGTGGCACTCGTATGCGCCGGAGCAAGCGGCTTTTCCAAAAGCCAGAGCAGCAAGAGCAAGGACGACCTTGCCCGCAGTCTCAACACCTTCAATTCGATAATGAAGGAGCTCTACACGGGCTATGTCGACACGATCGATGGCGCCGGAATGGTGCGCGAAGCCATAGACAATATGCTCGCGGAGATAGATCCCTACACGGAATATTATCCGTCGGACGACCAGGACGAGCTCACGACACTCGCTCAGGGACAATATGCCGGCATCGGTGCTTATATCCTTCGCCGCGGCGATTCGGTGGTGGTGCATCAGCCGCGCCACGGCTCTCCGTCGGCCAAGGCCGGACTTCTGCCGGGCGACGTGTTCGTGGCCATCAACGGCGACAGCGTGGGCCGGGGCGTGAGCGTGGACAAGGTGAGTAGCCGTCTCCGCGGCCAGGCCGGCACGAAGGTGAGCGTAACGATGCGCCGCCCGCTGGCAGGCGACTCGATATACACCGTGGAAATCACCCGCGGCAACATCAAGGTTGCGCCTGTGCCCTACTATGGCCTGCTGCCCGACGGGATTGGCTACATCAACCTCACGACCTTCAGCTCCGAATCGGCTCCGGCCGTGAAGGAAGCCCTGCGCGAACTGATGAAGGACAGCGAGCTGAAGGGCCTTATCATCGACCTTCGCGGCAATGGCGGCGGCTATCTTGAAAGCGCCGTGCAGATAGCCGGAAATTTCGTGCCCAAGGGCACGGAAATCGTGCGCACCCGCGGCCGCGAGGCAACCCAGGAAAAGATATTCAAGACCACGCAGACGCCCGTTGCACCGAAGCTCCCGCTTGCAATCCTGACTGACGGCTCCACGGCCTCGGCTTCGGAAATTCTCGCCGGTTCGATGCAGGACCTCGACCGGGCCGTGATCGTTGGAGCGCGCTCCTTTGGCAAGGGCCTGGTGCAGAACACGGTGAACCTGCCATACGGCGACATCCTGAAGCTCACGCGCGGGCGCTACTACATCCCTTCGGGGCGCCTTATCCAGGCCATCGACTACTCTCACCGCAATCCTGACGGGAGCGTGGCGCGCACACCGGACAGCCTCACAAGCGTGTTCCACACCCGGGCGGGCCGCGAGGTTCGCGACGGCGGCGGCATCACGCCCGACGTGAAGATGCCGGAAACGCGCACCAACCGACTTCTCTACAGCATCGTATCGGAAAACCGCGCTTTCGACTTCGCCAACGAGCGCCATGCGGCCAACCCCGCGGCAGGCGAGGGATTCGAGGTGGATTCCACCGTGTATGAGGCCTTCAAGGAATGGCTCGGGAAGTCCAGCTTCCGCTATGAGCGCCAGAGCGAGGCCGGGCTGAAGTATCTTCGCGAAGCCGTTGAGCTCGAAGGATATATGACCGACAGTGTAGCGGCCGAATTCGACCGCCTTGCCGCCCTGCTGAGCCATGACCTCGGCCGCGAGATGGACGCCAACCGCGAGGCCATAATAGATATCCTCGAGGCCGAGATGGAGCCGCGCTATTTCGACGACGGAGAAATAATCCGCCGCAGCCTTCCCAAGGACAAGACCGTGCAGCGCGCCCGCGAGCTCCTTCTCAATTCCGATGAATATAAGAAAATCCTGAGCGGAAAAAAATAAATGCCGATGCTCACTCTCGACAGACTGAGCGCGGACCTTCTTACCCCCGAACGTAAGTCCGCGCTGAAAACACTGGCGGGCACCGCCTCCGCGCGCATCCCAGGCGAGGTGTATGGCTGCGCCGGCTCGGCTGCGGCCGTTATGCTTGCCGGGCTTGCCGGGGGGAAAGCTCCCGTGATTGTCGTGGGCGACAGTCTCGACGATGCCGGCTATCTCTATACCGACCTCTGCCACATTGCCGGGGAAGAAAACGTGGGTTTCCTGCCCTCGGGCTTCCGCCGCGACATCAAGTACGGCCAGACCGACGAGCCGGCACGCATCCTGCGCACGGAGACGCTGCGGCGCCTGGCAGGCATGGCCGACGCGAGCACCGGCAAGGCACGCCCGCTGCGCTTTGTCGTGACATATCCCGACGCGCTTGCCGAGGGCGTGGCCTCGCGCGTGAAGCTCGAAGCCGCCACTCTGAGCCTCCGCACCGGGGCCGAGGTGCAGCCATCGGAAATCGAGGCGTGGCTGCTCGACCAGGGATTCAACCGTGTGGACTACGTCTATGAGCCCGGGCAGTTTGCCGTGCGAGGCTCTATCCTCGACATCTTCGGCTACTCCTCGGAGCTACCTTTCCGCGTGGATTTTTTCGGGGATGAAATAGACTCGATCCGCTCCTTCAACGTGGAGACGCAGCTTTCGGAGCAGAAGCTTGGAGAAATAGCCGTAACGGCGCGTCTCGACCAGGAAGGCGAGGGCGATGAACGCCCCCTGTCGCTACTCGATTATATCGAGGACCAGAAGCCCCTGATAGCCTTCCGCGACGAGGCCCTGGCCACGGCGCGTATCCGCGAAATAGGCGGAGAACAACTGAGCACGTCGTCGCTCATCGCCGACGAAGGCGACCCCGACGCAATGAAAGAAGTGGTGGACACGGAGGTCTTCGCTGAAAAGCTGAAGAGCTTCCGGAGGCTGCACTTCACCTCCGCGCGAGACATCACCGCTCCCAAAGGCGCCAAGACACTCAATTTCGACTGCTCGCCCCAGGGGATATATCACAAGAACTTCGACCTCATCGCCGAGAGCTTCAAGCGCCTCGAAAGCGAAGGCTACGAGATATTCATCCTCAGCGACAACGACAAACAGTTCGACCGCCTGCGCGTGATATTCGAGGACCGCGGCGACAACATAAGCTTCCGTCCGGCGCTGAACACCCTCCACGAGGGATTCGTGGACCACCCGACGCGCCGCTGCGTCTTCACGGACCATCAGATATTCGACCGCTTCCACAAGTACACTCTCAAGAGCGAGCGTGCGCGGTCGGGAAAGATGGCGCTGTCGCTGAAAGAGCTTGGGCAAATCGAGCCGGGCGACTATGTGGTGCACATCGACCACGGCGTGGGTATTTTCGGCGGCCTTGTGCGCACGGAGGTCGGCGGCCACATGCAGGAGCTCATCAAACTCGTGTATGCCAACGACGACATAGCCCTCGTGAGCCTCCACGCGCTCCACAAGCTGGCCAAGTATCGCGGCAAGGATGGTGTGGCTCCGAAAATCAACCGCCTGGGCTCGGGCAACTGGTCGAAGCTCAAGGAAAAGACCAAGGGCAAGCTCAAGGACATAGCGCGCGACCTCATCAAGCTCTATGCCGCCCGAAAGGACGAGAAGGGCTTCGCCTTCTCACCCGATTCCTACATGCAGCACGAGCTTGAGGCCTCGTTTATCTACGAAGACACGCCCGACCAGCTTACGGCTACGCAGGCCGTGAAAAAGGACATGGAAAGCGAGCGCCCGATGGACCGCCTCGTCTGCGGCGACGTGGGCTTCGGGAAGACGGAAGTCGCCATCCGGGCTGCCTTCAAGGCTGCGGCGGATTCGAAGCAGGTGGCAGTGCTGGTGCCCACGACCGTGCTTGCCTCGCAGCACTACAAGACCTTCTCAGAGAGGCTGAAAGACTTTCCCGTGCGTGTGGAATACCTGACGCGTGCGCGCTCGGCCAAGGAGACGAAAGAAGTGCTCGCCGACCTCGAAGCGGGAAAAATAGACATAATCGTCGGTACCCACAAGCTCATAGGCAAGGGCGTGAAGTTCAAGGACCTGGGATTGCTCATCGTGGACGAGGAGCAGAAATTCGGCGTGGCCGTGAAGGAGCGCCTCAAACAGCTGAAGGTGAATATCGACACCCTCACGATGAGCGCCACGCCTATCCCTCGCACGCTTCAGTTCTCGCTGATGGGCGCCCGCGACCTGTCGACAATAGCCACAGCGCCTCCCAACCGCTACCCCATCATCACGAACGTAACGGGCCTGAGCGACGATGTGGTGGCCGAGGCCATCAATTTCGAGCTTGCGCGCGGAGGCCAGGTGTTCTTTGTGAACAACCGCATCGAAGGGCTCTTCGAGCTCGAGGATATGGTGAAACGCCTGGTGCCCGACGCCCGCACGGTGGTGGCCCACGGGCAGATGCCACCAGAAAAGCTCGAGAAAGCCATCAACGACTTCACGGCCCACCACTACGACGTGCTGCTGGCCACGACAATCATCGAGAGCGGCATCGACATGCCGAACGTGAACACAATCATCGTGAACAACGCTCACAAATTCGGGCTCAGCGAGCTTCACCAGCTTCGCGGGCGCGTAGGGCGCAGCTCCCGCAAGGCCTTCTGCTATCTGGCCGTTCCGCCCGGAGTGCCTCTGACGCCGATAGCACGTCGACGCCTGCAGGCCATCGAGAGCTTTTCGGACCTGGGCGCCGGCATCCAGATAGCGATGCAGGACCTCGACATCCGCGGGGCCGGCAACCTTCTGGGCGCCGAACAGAGCGGCTTTATCGCCGACCTGGGATATGAGACCTATCAGAAAGTGCTGAAAGAGGCCGTGATGGAGCTGCGGACCGAAGAATTTGCCGACCTCGCGCAGGCCGATACTGCCACGATCGACGCCTCCGACTTCGTTGCGGACTGCTCCGTGGAGAGCGACCTCGAGCTGCTCCTGCCGATGGACTACGTGGCGCAGGAGAGCGAGCGCATCGCCCTCTACAAGGAGCTGGACAGCATCACCGACGAAGCCGAGCTGCAGGCCTTCGAAGAGCGGCTTCGCGACCGCTTCGGGCGCATCCCCGAGGCCGCGGGCGAACTTCTGCTTGTGCCCCGGCTGCGGCGCTACGCCCGGCGTCTGGGCATCGAAAAGGTGATTCTCCGGCAGGGCAAGATGTTTATCTACTTCGTGGACGAAAGCAACCGCGCCTACTATCAGTCGCCAATGTTCGGCCGCATCCTCAACTACGTGGCCCACAACGCCCGGCGCGCCTCGCTGAAAGAGCGCAACGGACGGCGGAGCATCACCCTCGAAGCCGTACCGACCGTGGCCGTCGCCACCGCCCTCCTCAAAGAAATCCTCAGCCTCGATTCTCTCTGACACCCTACCGCTCACTCAACACGGTAGAAAAACACCTTACACAAGCGCAGAGAAGATTCCAAAGTTTATATTGTCAAGAAAACACAAAATTTCCCTGAAAAATTAGGCGTATAGGTCAAAAATTAGATATATGGAAGCAGAAAAAGATTATCTTTATTATCTTTGGCATGATCATGAAGCCGAGTGGCGGCAAGAATTTGCGTATCTCGAAAAAGAAAAGGAGCTGAAAGGACTTTCATTTGGAGGTCTTACAGACTCAAAAAAGTTTGTCAGCCTAAACTCGTTCAATTTGGAAGAATTGATGTGTGCTCAGAAAATCATCAAATGTTATTTTTACTCGCCTTCAGGACGTTATAATAAGTTCAACAATGATTATTCATCTTATGGCTTGAAGGGCATGGTCGAAGACATACTGTATGACATTACCGACGGTCGCATAAACTATGTTTCCAATGGAACGGTAATCTTAGCCATGTATCATTGTGGATTTAAGTTTCAGCGCATACCCGGAACGCCAAATTGCTTATTCAATGTTCCAAAGAAATGCTACACGCGAATGGAGAATAAACGATACAAGAAAAAATAATATTATGCTTCGATGCAGGTTCTCGAAAACTTAGACATCAACAACGTCAATCCGGAACATGGGGGGGGTGGATTGACTTCGGCTATAACGAGAACAACGGCGAGCTATCTGTGCTCTTTGAAGAATCCGACCTCGACCCATACATTGAATTTTTAAAAAAAACGGAGCGTTAAAATTATTGAATGGTTTTTGCGGGGTGGGGGGGATTTTGTATCTTTGTATCTACAAATGCTTAGAGCTTCTCACATAAGCAAACGTTTCGGGCATCTGGAGGTGCTCAAGGATATCTCGCTGGAAATTCCTTCCGGTAAGATTACTGCTGTCGTGGGCCCGTCGGGAGCGGGGAAGTCTACTCTGCTCCAGATTCTGGGGACGCTTTCGGCCCCTGAGGTCGGAGGGAGCGTGAGCTACGATGGCGAGGACGTGAGCCGTATGGGCGATGCCGCTCTTTCGCGTTTCCGCAACGAGAATATAGGCTTTGTATTCCAGGCCCACCGTCTGCTGCCGGAGTTCATGATCGAGGAGAATGTGGCTCTTCCGGCGCTTATCGCGGGGCGAACGCGCAAGGACGCGATGGCTGAGGCCCGGCGGCTTCTGGAGAAACTTGGCCTTGGGGGGAGGCTGTCGCACCGTCCGTCGGAGCTTTCGGGCGGGGAATGCCAGCGGGCTGCTGTGGCGCGTGCGCTGATAAACGGGCCTAAGGTTGTGCTGGCCGATGAGCCGACGGGCAGCCTCGACAGCCGCAACCGCGATGAGCTGCAGGCTCTTTTCTCGGAGCTTCGCGACACCCTGGGGGCTACTTTCGTGATAGTAACGCATGATGCGACCCTCGCTTCGGGGGCGGACCGGACGGTGCACATGGCCGACGGCCGTATCGTCCGCATAGATGACAATTGTAAATAACCAAATTTCAGACACATATACAGACATGACCAAAATAGGAAGATTTTTTGCGGCGCTCGCAATTTCGGCGCTCCTGGGAGCCGCGGCCGTGAGCTGCTCGAAGAACTCCGAACCCGAGAATCCGGTGGGAGATGTATTTTCGGACATCGTAACGCTTGCCACGACCGGCGAGGAGGGCACTACATTTGTCTACCGGATGCTTAACGACTCGCCGGAGATAACGCTGACGACGACCCAGCGCTTCCAGGATGCGACGGTGAAGCCCGGAGCCCGCCTGATGCTGAACTACATAGCGAAAAACGGGACCCAGCATGAGAGCGGGGCCATCAATGTGCTGTCGTACGTGAAGTGCTTCGGGCCGACGATCACGACCGCTTCGACGAGCAGCCCCACAGCCTGGGCGAGCTCGAAGGTGTTCCTATCCTCGGCCTGGCGGTCGGGGAAGTGGCTGAATCTGAGCATGGCACTTGAAATGGGAACAACGGCACGCCGCTTCGAACTGGTTCTTGACCCGGCCACAGCCGACAGCGCTGAGCCCGAGCTTCACATAGTCTTCACGCCCGATGTTGTGAACGCGGGGATGAGCCTTCCGGCCTATGCCTCTTACGACATTTCGGCCCTGTGGGACCGACAGGAGACGGAAGGGCTGAAGATATTCTTCGTATCGCCCGACGGGAATGAGCAGTCGGCACACATCTCCAAGGGTGCATCATCTTTAAAACCAATGGAATAAAAAACATACCAAACCCGATAAAAACACACAAACAATCATGGAACAGAAAAAAGAACTCAAAATTGAACTTACTCCCGAAGTAGCAACCGGCCACTACAGCAACCTTGCCGCTATCTCTCACAGCGCACAGGAATTTTTCTTCGACTTCATAGCCGTTGCACCCAATATGCCTCAGGCAAAGGTCGTGAGCCGCGTGATCATGACTCCCGAGAACGCCAAGAACCTGCTTTTCGCCATCCGCGACAATATCGCCAAGTATGAGCAGACCTTCGGCGAAATCACCCACAAGCAGCCCCAGGGCCAGAAGCCCGCAGGCGGCAAAGGCGAAATACCCAACCCCTTCATGGCCTGAGGGCCGGAGGAGCACAGAGCCAAAGGAGAGAAATGAAAAAAACGTCGGAACTCTGCATCTATAATTCGCTGACGCGCCAGAAGGAGCTCTTCCGGCCCATCAACGAGAATATGGTGGGGATGTATGTCTGCGGCCCAACCGTCTATGGCGACGGGCATCTGGGCCACGCTCGCCCGGCCATCACGTTCGATATCCTATTCCGCTACCTTCAGCACCTGGGCTACAAGGTGCGCTACGTCCGGAACATCACCGACGTGGGGCATCTGGAGCACGATGCTGACGAGGGCGAGGACAAGATAGCCAAGAAGGCACGCCTGGAGCAGCTGGAGCCCATGGAGGTGGTGCAGCACTATCTGAACCGCTACCACAAGGCAATGGAGGCGCTGAACGTGCTTCCTCCGAGCATCGAGCCCCATGCCTCGGGCCACATCATCGAGCAAATCGAATATGTGAAAAAAATCCTTGAAGCCGGGTATGCTTACGAAAGCGAGGGGTCGGTATATTTTGACGTGCCGAAATACAACCGCGAGCATGGTTACGGCCGCCTTTCCGGGCGCAACATCGACGACATTCTCTCGGCTCAGCGCGAACTTGACGGTCAGAGCGAGAAGCGGCATCCGGCGGACTTCGCACTCTGGAAAAAGGCGGCGCCGGAGCATATCATGCACTGGCCGTCGCCCTGGAGCGAGGGCTTCCCGGGGTGGCATCTGGAATGCTCGACCATGGGCGAGAAATATCTGGGCACGCCCTTCGACATTCACGGCGGAGGAATCGACCTGAAGTTTCCGCACCACGAGTGCGAGATAGCGCAGTCGGTGGCCCACAACGGCCACGACACGGTGCGCTACTGGATGCACAACAACATGATAACCATCGACGGGCTGAAGATGAGCAAAAGCAAGGACAATTTCATCACGCTCGATGAATTTTTCACGGGCTCGCATCCGAGGCTTGAGCAGGCATTCTCGCCGATGACGATACGTTTCTTTATCCTTCAGGCCCACTACCGTGGCACGGTGGACTTCTCGAACGAGGCCCTAAAGGGAGCAGAAAAGGCTCTCGGACGCATGCTCGACGGCTATCGCCGCCTGCAGGGGCTCAAGGCGTCGGCTGAATCGACGATCGATGTTTCGGACCTTGAACGCCGGGCCTACGAGGCTATGGACGACGACCTGAACACACCGACGCTTATCGGAGTGCTCTTCGATGCCGTTCGTATGGTAAATGCCGTGAACGATGGAACGGCCAAGGCTACGGAGGCCGACATCGAGACGCTCAAGAAGCTGATGGACACGTTCCTCATCGACATTCTGGGCATCCGCGCGGAAGGAGCGTCGGGCGAAGGAGGCGGCACCTCGCTCAAGCCTTACGAAGAGGCTGTGGACCTTCTTCTCGAAATCCGCGGCAATGCCAAGAAAGCGAAGGACTGGAGCACATCCGACCTGATCCGCGACCGTCTTGCTGCGATAGGCTTCGACGTGAAGGACACTAAGGATGGCTTTGAATGGAGCGTAAAGAAATAAAAAGTTAATAATCAACCTTTCATCCCTCCGGCCATGATAGTCGGAGGGATGTTTTTGTTGCGGGAAGGACAATTAGCTTGCTCATGCGGATTTTTTTTTGTATATTTGCAAGCTAAAGCATTTAGAAAAACAAAATTATGACACGATACTTTTTCTCTCTTCTACTCGCGGCCGGAGCATGTCTCAGCTCGGGAGCCGTAAATTTCAACTCGGAGACTGCGGGCAGCCTCCGCACAGCATTCACGGACCCTGAAAATGTGCTTGTGCTGACCGTAAGCGGTCGGATCGACGCCTCCGACTTGTTCTACATCGACAATTCGATGCCTGCTCTGACGAGCCTCGACCTTTCGGGTGCTGAAATCGTGGCCTATCACGGGAAGGCTCAGCGAGGCCTGACGGAATATGCGGCAAATACGATTCCAGCCGGAACGTTAGCGGGTGCGGGCTTCACGAGCATAAGCCTTCCGTCGGGTGCCGGGCTAGTGATCGGCGAGACGGCATTCGCAGGCTCGGCACTTGAAAGCGTGAGCCTTGGTGGCAACATCGCCGGTGTCGGAGCCGGCGCCTTCAGCGGCTGTCCCGAACTCAAATCGGCCACCATCGGAGCAACCCGGCTCGAGATGCACGCTTTTGCAAATTCGCCGAAACTCGCGTCTGTGAGCCTCACGGGGCTGACTTCGGTTCCGGCCACGGCTTTCGCTCTGTGCAAGGAGCTGGCTGAGGTGAGCGGCACTGAAAGCCTCACGGCCATCGGCGACCAGGCATTCGCGGGCTGCACGGCTCTTGAAAATTTCTCCTTCGGTCCGGCTCTGAAAAGCATAGGCACCGGGGCATTTGAGAGCACCGGTCTGAAGATGGCCAACATGCAGGGCTGCAAGGCACTGAGCACGATAGGAGCCCGTGCTTTCAGCAATGACGCTTCTCTGGAATCGGCCTCTCTTCCCGAGGGCCTGAGCGAGCTTGGGGAAGGGTCGTTCTTCAACTGTCCGACGCTGACGGAGGTGAGCCTGCCTGAGGACATGACGGAAATTCCGGCCTATGCCTTCAAAGGCGATGCGGCGCTGAATATCTCCGATGTGCTCCACGACGGCGTGGCCACGGTGGGCAATTATGCGCTGAAAGACATGACGGGCGTGAAGGACGTGATAATCCCCGAAAGCCTCGAGTATCTCGGCGACGGAGCCATGGAAGGCATGACCGGGCTTGAGAAACTGAATGTGCATCAGGTGACGAGCGTGCCCGAACTGGGCAAGAATGTGTGGAAAGGAATAGATCAGAGCGAGGTTGAGCTCCACGTGCTGTCGACCATGAGCGAGGACTTCGCCGATGCCGACCAGTGGCGCGACTTCAAGTTCATGATTTCCACGGGCATCAATACAATCGAGAATCCTTCCGGCGCAGATGGTGCCGGCATCGAAGGTCGTTTCCATGGCAGCGAGCTGCAGCTGCGCAGCCGCGGAACCGACATTGAGAAAGTAGACCTCTACCAGACTTCGGGTGCTCTTGCTCTGAGCGCAACACCCCGGAGCACGGAGGCCAACATAGCCACAGAAGGGGTGCAGGGCCACATCTTCGTTGTGGAATGCACACTGAGCAACGGCTCCCGCGCGGCCCTCAAGCTCGTGCGCCGCTAATTACCACGAACTTCTCCCCCACCCTATAAGCACAGAATGGGCAAGAACAAACTAAAAAAATTCAGTGAACTGGAAGGCATGGACTTTGTCTTCCAGTATCCTTATTCGCGCCTGGAGAACGAAGGCTTCGGACTTCGCGGGCGCTGGCATGAAGATTTTTTTCATAACGACAATCCCATAGTTCTGGAGCTGGGATGCGGAAAGGGAGAATACACCACAGGGCTTGCCCGGGCATCGGAAGGCAAAAACTTCATCGGCATCGACATCAAGGGTGCGCGGATGTGGACCGGAGCGCGGCAAGCCCGCGACGAAGGCATGAAAAACGTGGCTTTCCTGCGGACGAACATAGAACTTCTGAGCCGGTTTTTCGCTCCGGGGGAGGTGTCGGAAATATGGATAACCTTTCCTGACCCCCAGATGAAGAAGGTGCGCAAGCGCCTGACGTCTACGGGCTTCATGGAGCTCTACCGGAAGGTGCTCGTGGCCGGCGGGCTTATCCACCTCAAGAGCGACAGCCCCTTCCTCTCGACCTATACGGCCATGATGGCCGAACACAACGGGCTGGAAATATCGGGGCGGAGCGACGACCTGCACCACGACGAGGCCATAGGGCCGGAACATCCTCTGCGAGCTATCCGGACCCACTACGAACAGCAATGGCTGGACCGCGGCCTATCGATAAAATATCTGTCGTTCCGGCTCCCGTCGGAGGGCACCCTCGATGAGCCGCCCGGGGGCGAGGATATAGACCACGACACATACCGCTCCTATTCACGCGGCTACATCCAGATGCCTCAGCTGATGGAACCGGCCGACAAGCAAGAACAAAAATAAAAGAATCGAGAAATACGATATGGCACTCTACCCTGCCCTCATCACCGATGCCCTGCGCGGGGTGCGCTACCCCGGCTCAGGCAAAAATATCGTCGACCTCGACATGGTCGAAGACGACATCCGCATCGACGGCAACAGCGTGAGCTTCTCGCTGATTTTCGACAAACCCACGGACCCGTTTCTGAAATCGGTCGTGAAGAGCGCCGAGGCTGCCGTGAAGGCGGCGTGCGGCGGCGACACGTCGGTGATAGTGAACGTAAAGACACGCCAGGCAGCGCCTGCGCCGAAAGCTCCCGTGCTTCCCGGGGTGAAGAATATCGTGGCGGTTTCGTCGGGCAAAGGCGGCGTAGGCAAGAGCACAGTGGCCGCCAATCTTGCTGTGGCGCTTGCTGCTGAAGGCTACAAAGTGGGACTGCTCGATGCCGATATCTTCGGGCCGTCGATGCCCAAGATGTTCGGGCTTGAAGATGCAGAAATATTCATGCACGAGGTGGACGGCCGTGCGCTGATAATCCCTGCCGAACGCTATGGCGTGAAGGTTCTGTCGATAGGCTTTCTCGTGAAGAAAGAGAGCGCAGTGGTGTGGCGCGGCGGCATGGCGTCGAACGCGCTGAAGCAGCTGATCGAACAGGCCGACTGGGGAGAACTGGACTATTTCCTGATTGATATGCCTCCCGGGACGAGCGACATCCATCTGACGCTCGTGCAGACGCTTGCGCTTACGGGGGCGGTGGTAGTGACCACTCCTCAGCAGGTGGCGCTGGCTGATGCCCGCAAGGGCATCGACATGTTCCGCGACCCGAAAGTGAGCGTGCCCGTCCTGGGCATCGTGGACAATATGGCGTGGTTCACTCCGGAGAAGCATCCCGACGAGCGCTACTACATTTTTGGGAATGATGCGGACGTGGATGCCATGGCGGCGGAATTCAAGGTGCCTGTTCTGGCGCGGATTCCGCTTGTGGCGAGCGTGGGCGAACACTCCGACACGGGGCGCCCTATCGTGCTTGAAGACACGATGTCGGGGCAGGCGTTCGTGCATCTTGCCCGCGAAGTTGCGGATGCCGTTGAGCGCCGCAACCGTGAGCTGCCACCGACAATGAAAGTAGAACTTCGTTGAAGCATTCCAGGCGATGAAACTGCTTGTAATAAACGGCCCTAACCTTCACATGCTGGGCAAGCGGGAACCGGCAGTCTACGGCACACAGACGCTTGCCGAGATTGAAGCGGAGCTGCGCCGGAAGTTTCCGGAGGTGGACTTTGAATTTTTCCAGAGCAACCACGAGGGAGCCATCATCGACCGTCTTACGGCGGCGAAGGATGCGGCCGGAGTGATTCTCAACGCCGGGGCTTACACCCACACGTCGCTGGCCATCGCGGACGCGATAGCAGCTATCGAGACGCCCGTTGTGGAGGTGCATCTGTCCAATATCTTCGCCCGGGAAGCTATAAGGAGGGAGAGTCTGATAGCTCCTGTGTGCCGCGGAAGTATCAGCGGCTTCGGAGCCCGGAGCTACGAACTGGCAGTACGATATTTCGATGAAGAGCAATAGAGGAGCGCTGACGGTGGGCTTTGATGCCAAACGCGCCGTCGAGAACATGACGGGGCTCGGCAACTACAGCCGCTATTGCATAGATATGCTGTCGCTGGCGTATCCGGGGATGGAACTCAGACTTTATGCACCGAGGGAGCTCGAAAACGAGCGTCTGCGGCCTCTTCTTGCCCGGGATAATATCAAGTTCATTACTCCTTCGCTGAGGCTTAACAACGGGCTTGGACGGGCCTTCTGGCGGAGTGTGGACATGTCGATAGACCTCCGGCAGGATGATTTGAGCATATACCACGGGCTGAGCAACGAACTGCCACTGACGGTGAAGGGCGTGTGCCCCACGGTTGTAACGATCCACGACCTGATATGGCGTCGGACGCCGAAGGATTATGCCCTCGCCGACAGGGTGCTCTATGATTTTAAGTACGGGCGATCGGCGCGGATAGCCAACCGCGTGATAGCAATAAGCGAATGCACACGGCGCGATCTGATCTCGGATTTCCACATTCCCGAGGACAAAATCGACGTGGTGTATCAGGGTGTCGATCCTATCTTCACACTGCCTGTCGACACGCCGCGCCGCGAGGAAATCCGCAAGAAATACGGGCTTCCCGAACGATATATACTCTCGGTGGGCACGGTGCAGCCGCGCAAGAATCTGCTCCAGGCTATCCGTGCTCTGGCCCTGCTGCCGAAGGATGTGTGGCTTCTTGCCGTAGGCTCTCGCAAGGGGGCATACGGGCGCGAGGCGGAGGAGACCGTGCGACGCCTGGGGCTTGGCGAGAGGGTTCGGTTTATGGAAAATATTCCTTTCACCGACCTTCCGGGGCTGTATTCCTGCGCCCGCTTTTCGAGCTACACCTCGTTTTACGAAGGTTTCGGACTGCCTGTGGCGGAGTCGCTGAGCTGCGGCACACCCGTGATAGCTGCCACGGGGTCGTGTCTTGAAGAAGCGGGAGGTCCCGGCGCCATATACGTGAATCCAAATGATGTAGAGGAATATGCCGATGCGGCAATGCGCCTTATAGACGACAATTTCCTGAGAGAGAAACTGGCGGATGCGGGGGAGCGGTATGTGCGTCGCTTCTCGGCTGAAAACTTCGCAAAGGCTACGATGGCCTCCTACAACAAAGCAATAATAGATTTCTGCTTATGAAAAGCATACTCATCATAGGCGCCGGGGGCTTCATCGGCGGCTTTATCGCTGAAGAGGCTCTTCGGCGCGGGTTCGACACCTACGTGGGCGTAAGGGAAAGCACATCGCGCCGCTATCTCACGGATCCGCGGCTTCATTTCGTGGTACTGGATTACGACGACCCGCTTTCGATGAGCGGAGTGCTTGCGGAAGCGGCTCCCGAGGGTAAGGCGTGGGACTATGTGATATATAATCTCGGGGCTACCAAGTGCGCTAATTTCTCGGATTTCAACCGCATAAACTTCGGGTATCTGCGGAGCTTCACGGGAGTTCTGCGGGAGCTACGCCTGATGCCGGAGCGGTTCCTGTTCATGAGTTCGCTGAGCGCTCTCGGCCCCGGCGACGAGAAGGGCTACACGCCCATGGATTCGCGGACTGTTCCCCACCCCAACACGCGCTACGGTCTATCGAAGATAAAGGCCGAAACCTATCTCGAGACACAGCCGGATATTCCCTGGATAATCTTCCGCCCCACGGGCGTGTACGGTCCGCACGAGAAGGACTATCTGATGATGGTGAAGAGCATAGACGCGGGCTTTGATTTCGGCGTGGGCTATCGGCGGCAGATGCTCACATTTATCTATGTGGACGACCTAGTGAACGCCATGTTCCAGGCGCTGGAAGCTCCCGGCACGGTGCATAAGAAATATATCATCAGCGAAGACAGGGCCTACACGCAGGCAGAATTCCGGAAGCTCGTGGGTAAGGCCCTGGGCAAACGCTTCTGCATCCCCGTGAAGCTGCCTCTGTGGATGGCATACGTGGCATCGGCCGTGGCCGAGAAATACGGGGTGCTGACGCTGAAGGCTTCGACGCTAAACCGCGACAAGTTCAAAATAATGAAGCAGCGTAATTGGGCATGTTCTATCGAGGATGCCCGGCGCGACTTCGGATTCTCGCCGGCCTTCAGCCTCGAGAGGGGAATCGAAGAAACCGTGAAGGCTTATCTTACCGAAAAAAAATCCAAGAATAAGAAATGAATGATCCTGAAGAGAAACTCGTGCGGCGGCCGGTGTGGTTCACATTGCTGTGTGTATTGCTTTGTGTGCCGAACCTATTCATGCCTCTCCTGAGTGGAATGGATGCGCTTCGCGAGGCTTTGGGAGTGCTGTATACGTATATTCCGCTATATGTGAGCGTTTCGGTTTTCTGCGCATGGTATTCTTATGAGCGCAGGCGTGAGGTGGCATGGATTCTCATCGGGGTGGTGCTCCTCGCTTATCTGGCAATGTATCTCTTATACCGGAGCTATGGAGTTTGAGGAATATATAGCCGCGCATATCGACGCTGAACCTGACCACCTGCGGAGGCTCTACCGGCGGACTAATCTCACGCGTCTCTATCCGCGGATGTGCTCGGGACATGCCCAGGGACGCCTGCTTGTGATGCTGACAAGGATGATAAATCCTCAGCGGATTCTGGAGCTGGGGACGTTCACGGGCTATTCGGCTTTGTGTTTTGCCGAGGGCTCGGGCGCGGAAGCGCTTATCGACACGGTGGAGGTTGACGACGAATATGCCGACGACCTCCGTGAACTCTTCGCCGACAGTCCCGGAGGCGAAAAAATAAGGCTTCATATAGGCGATGCGGAGGAATATCTCGAGGGCTACGAGGGGGAAAAATATGACCTGATATTCATCGACGCAAACAAACGACGCTACACGGCCTATTTTGAGGGCTCTCTGCGCGTTTTGCGTTCGGGTGGATACATTCTTGCGGACAACACTCTCTGGAGCTCTAAGGTGGCTGAAAATGCGTCGGAGGGGGCACACGATGCACAGACGGAAGGTATCCGTTTGTTCAACGAGCATGTGGCGGCAGATCCTCGGGTGGAGAAGGTGATTCTCCCTATCCGCGACGGGCTGACCATAATCAGAAAGAAATAGAAGAGGGGAAAGAGGCTTTCTCCTGAGGGAAAAAGCAGGTTGTGGACAACCTGCTTTCCTTTGTTGATATGTGTGTTGATAAGTGTTGAAAAGTTTATGGGGATTTTCGGTTAATTTTTTTGGAGTTTTGTGGTGGGGCACTGTATGGGCGTTTCGGCGGATTTTCAAAATAAGTTGGCACTTGTTTTTCGTTGAGTTTTCAAGGGGCTTTTCTACAGTTTCGAGGGGGTGTTTTTGGGTGAATTTCTCTACACATATAGTTATTAACATGGTGTCAATAACTATACAATTTTACTATTTATCAGTTATTTTACATGTAGATATTCTTGTGAATTCTGTTGATAGAGTTCAATAAGCCTTATTTGCAAGTTTTGGGCGAAAAAGTTATCACAGTTATCAACGCCCATTATTAGTAGTAGTGGGGAAAAGGGAAGGAAGAATAAAATATAATCCTTAAAAAAATCCTATATCCAAAAATAAAAAAGGGCGTTGAAAAATTCCCCCCTGCTTCCAAACGGAGGCAAGGGGGAAAAGAAAAAGGGGCCCGGCGGCGGAGGGGAGGGGTGAATAATTACCTCAACATAGAATTTACGCGGACGAGGGCCTGAATGAAAGTGTCGATTTCCTGAAAGGTGTTGTATACGGCGAAGGAGGCTCGGACGGTTCCTTCGATTCCGAAACGTTCCATCAGAGGCTGGGCGCAATGGTGGCCGGTGCGGACGGCGATGCCGAGCTGGTCGAGTAGTACGCCGGTGTCGTAGTGGTGAGCCCCGGGGATGAGGAATGAGATGAGAGAGGCTTTATCGGGCGCTGTGCCGTAGATGCGGATGTCGGGAATAGCTTCTTTCATCTTGTCGGTAGCGTATTGCAGGAGGGCGTCTTCGTGGGCTTTCATGGCTTCGATGCCGGCGGTATTTTCCATGAAATCTATTGCGGAGGCAATGGCAGCAGCGCCGACGAAGTCGGGGGTTCCGGCTTCGAATTTATATGGAAGGTCGGCCCATGTAGTTCCATGGTCGAAGGATACGTGTCCTATCATCTCTCCCCCGCCCTGATAGGGGGGCATTTTTTCGAGAAGTTCTCTTTTTCCGTATAGAGCGCCAATCCCTGTTGGGCCGTACATTTTGTGGGCCGAGAAGGCATAGAAGTCCACACCGAGAGCTTCGACGTCTACTTGCTCATGGGCCACACCTTGAGCTCCGTCGCAAACGAAAACGGCGCCTGCATCGTGGGCCATTTCGGCCATCCGGCGTATTGGATTTACGGTGCCGAGGACGTTTGAGATCTGAGTAACGGACACGATGCGCGGGCTCTCTTCGAGGAGGCGCGCGTAGACTTCCATGTCGAGGGTTCCGTCGTCGAGTACGGGGACCACTTTGATGCGAATTCCGCGTCGTGCCTGCAGGAGTTGCCAGGGTACGATATTGGAATGGTGCTCCATCTGAGTGAGGATGACCAGATCTCCGGGATAGAGGAGCTCTCCGAAGGAAGAAGCTACGAGATTGAGGGCTTCGGTGGTGCCACGGGTGAAGATAATCTCGGAAGAAGAGGATGCACCGATGAATCGGCGGACGGCGTCGCGGCCTGTTTCCATGGCTGTGGTGGCCATTTGGGAGAGGCAGTGGACACCGCGGTGGACGTTTGCCTTACGATGGAAATACGCGCTTTCTATGGCCTCTACGACCGGTGTTGGAGTTTGGGAAGTAGCGGCATTGTCGAGATATATCAGAGGCTTCTTGCCATGGACTTTTTCGTCGAGGATAGGGAAGAGGCTTCTTATTTTGAAAATATCCATAGATGGAGGGGGTGGGGGAGTATGAGAGGTGGAATCACTTGCATGCAGCGCAGTCGGCACAAGATGCAGATGCGTCGCCGCCGAGGCGTTTTTCGACGAGCAAGCGCATGCGGTCGCGTAGTGCATCGAGGCGTATAGAGTCGGCGACGTCCATCATGAAAGCCTGAACGAGCATTCTGCGGGCTTCATCCTCGGGAATTCCTCGGGAGCGCATGTAGAAAAGGGCACGGGCGTCGAGCTGTCCGGTGGTTGCGCCATGGGAAGCTTTGACGTCGTCGCAGTATATCTCGAGCTGTGGGTCGGAGTGCATTGTGGAATGTTCGCCCACGAGGAGATTGCGGTTGGTCTGGGCTGCATCTGTGCGGACAGCCCCCGGGCGGACCACTACTTTGCCTCCGAAGGCACCTCTGGAATCGTCGAAGAGGGCGTATTTGAAGAGCTGTCGGCTGGTGCAATGAGGAGCGGCGTGAGTGAGGAGCACGGAGTTGTCGATGTGTCGGGAACCGGAGGCAATGACGAGAGCGCCGAGGGATGCAGATGCACCGGCGCCTTCGAGGTCGATGCGGGAAGAGGCAATGGAATCGCCACCGCAGAGGGCGCAGCCGGTGGAGAAGAAAGAGGCGCCGCTATCCTGGCGGACGAATACCGAAGAGAGGCGGCGGGTTCGTGCTGAGGACTCTTCGATGTCGTAGAGCTCCACGGAAGCGTCTTTGCCGGCGAAGATTTCCACGACCTGAGAGGAGAGGTAGTCGACATCGGCGCGCTGGGAGTGGTCGCAGAGCAGCACGCGCAGGGCCGAGTCTTCTTCGGCGACGATGAGCACCCTGCGGACGGCCATCATGGCCACGGGGGTGTTGAATATGTTTACTATCTGGATTGCCTTGTCGAGGCGAGCGCCGCGTGCGGCCCGGATGAATACGCCGTCCTGAAGCAGGGCAGTGTTGAGGGCGACGGGGGCGGAAGAGTTGGCGGCGAGTTTATTGAGATACTGGCTGACGAGGGTAGGGTGCTCCTTGGCTGCGCGAGCGAGCGACATCACCTCTATACCCTCTGGAAGATTCTTGAGGAGGGTGGCTGTGGGGTGGAAAGAGTCGCCGACGACGATAGCCGTGAGGGTGCTGATGTTGGGGACGTCGCATCGGAAAGAGGCGGCGACGTCGGCCGGAATGGGGCGGCGAGTGATGTTAAGGCCGTAATCCGGGGCGAACATCTCTTCGGGGCTTGCGTTGGGGAAGCCTTCGTCGCCGCGGCGTGGCAGACGTCCGAATCGACGCAGGGCCTCGACCGCCTCGGGGCGGAGGGCGTCGAGGGCTTCCGGGGCGTTGGCGTCGATGGTTGCGAGATTGCCTTGGATGAGTTCGAGATATTGATTGAGGGAATTTTCCATGGGCCTTATTCTCCTACTTGTTCCTTAATCCAGTCGTAGCCTTTTTCTTCGAGTTCGAGGGCGAGTTCGGGTCCTCCGGAGTAGACGATGCGTCCTTTGTAGAGGATGTGAACGAAGTCGGGTCGGATGTAGTCGAGGAGGCGCTGGTAGTGTGTTATGACGATTGTGGCGTTGCGGTCGGTGCGAAGCTTGTTTACGCCGCCGGCTACGATTCGCAGGGCATCGATGTCGAGGCCGGAATCGGTTTCGTCGAGGATTGAGAGCTTGGGCTCGAGCATTGCCATCTGGAATATTTCGTTTCTCTTTTTCTCGCCTCCGGAGAATCCTTCGTTGACGCTGCGGGAAGCGAGCTTATTGTCGAGTTCGACGATGGCGCGCTTCTGACGCATGAGCTTGAGGAATTCGGCAGCGGAGAGGGGATCTTCGTTGAGATATTTGCGCTTGGCATTTACGGCAGCCCGCATGAAGTTGACCATCGTAACGCCGGGAATTTCCACGGGATACTGGAAAGAGAGGAAAAGGCCGGCATGTGATCGCGTTTCGGGGGGGAGGTCGAGGAGCTGAGTTCCGTCGAGGACAGCCGAGCCGCCGAGGACAGTGAAACGCGGGTCGCCTGCGAGAACGCCGGAAAATGTGCTTTTTCCGGAGCCGTTGGGGCCCATTATGGCGTGAACTTCACCGGGATTGACGGTGAGATTTATTCCTTTGAGGATTTCCTTGCCTTCGATTCCGGCACGGAGATTTTCGACTTTGAGAATTGGCTGCATATCTTTTAGTGTGGGGGATGAGTGGAAGGTATTGGAAATTATCCTACGGAGTTTTCGAGGGTGATGGAGAGCAGTTTCTGGGCTTCGACGGCAAATTCCATCGGGAGCTTGTTCATGACTTCCTTGGCATATCCGTTGACGATGAGGCCTACTGCTTCTTCGGTTGGGATTCCGCGCTGGTTGCAGTAGAAAATCTGGTCTTCGGAGATTTTGGAGGTTGTGGCTTCGTGCTCGACTATTGCCGAGGGGTTCTGCACGTCGATATACGGGAATGTGTGTGCGCCGCAGGTGTCGCTGAGGAGGAGGGAGTCGCACTGGGTATAGTTGCGGACGCCGTCGGCACCCGGGGCCACTTTTACGAGGCCACGGTAGCTATTCTGAGAGTGTCCGGCAGAAATACCTTTGGAGACGATGGTGCTCCGGGAGTTTCGGCCGATGTGGATCATTTTGGTGCCGGTGTCGGCCTGCTGGCGGTTGTTTGTAACGGCCACGGAATAGAATTCGCCTACGGAGCCTTCTCCCTTGAGGATGCATGAAGGATACTTCCAGGTGATTGCGGATCCGGTCTCGACCTGTGTCCAGTATAGCTTGGAGTAGTCGCCTCGGCAAAGGCCTCTCTTGGTAACGAAGTTGTAGACACCTCCCCGGCCTTCGGCATCGCCGGCATACCAGTTCTGTACGGTGGAGTATTTAACTTCGGCTCGTTCTTCGACAATGATTTCGACAATAGCAGCGTGGAGCTGATTTTCGTCGCGCATGGGTGCAGTGCAGCCTTCGAGGTAGCTGACGTATGCGTCGTCGTCGGCCACGATGAGAGTACGCTCGAACTGTCCTGTGCCGGATGCATTGATGCGGAAGTATGTGCTGAGCTCCATGGGACAGCGCACGCCTTTGGGGATGTAGACGAATGAGCCATCGGAGAAGACCGCGGAGTTGAGGGCTGCGAAGAAGTTGTCGCGATAGCTCACGACTTTACCGAGATATTTGCGGACGAGGTCGGGATATTGCTTGACGGCCTCGCTGAATGAGCAGAAGATGATTCCGAGTTCGGCGAGCTTCTCGCGGTGAGTGGTCTTGACACTCACGGAATCCATGACGGCGTCGACGGCCATGCCCGAGAGGGCTTTCTGCTCTTCGAGAGGAATTCCGAGGCGATTGAAGGTGTCGAGGAGTGCGGGGTCTACTTCGTCGAGACTTCCGGGAGCTTTTTTCTGCTTGGGTGCGGCGTAGTAAATAATGTCCTGATAGTCGATAGGAGGAATATCGAGGTGGGCCCATCGTGGCATCTCGAGCGTCTTCCAGTATCGATAAGCTTCGAGGCGGAAGTCGAGGAGCCATTGTGGCTCTCCTTTCTTTTCGGAAATCATGCGTACAACCTCCTCGGAAAGTCCGTGGGGGATGTAGTCGGTGGGGATGTCGGAAGTGAATCCGTATTTGTATTCGCCGTTTATGGGCGGCGTATTTTCTTTTTCGGCCATTTATGTGGTGTATGTAGTTATTTCTCGGGAGTATATATAACGGGCGGAGCGGGCCCGGGGTTTAAGCGACGATATGAAGTTTCTGAATATATCCAATGACTGCGGGAGCGAGGTTGTAGACGAGGGCTCGGATGAAGTGGCCTGAGCCGGTGAAAATATCGGCTCCGGATGGAGCGAGTGCGGCGTAGAGATTCATGGCGATGCTGATGGCTATCATCCATTCGAAGAGTGAGAATAGGGCTCCGCATAGGCTGTCGATGATTCCGAGCCGGATTGTGCGTATCGCACCGCGGACGAGGCGAGCGGCAAAGCGGATGCCGAAATAGCAGATGGCGAAAACGATGGCGTAGCTGACGATGAGGACCAGGGTGGAGTGGTCGGGGGCGACGCTTGCGCCCCACCGCTCATATACGGCTGGTCCGAAGAGGCGTGAGGCGACGATGGCGAGGATAATGGCTGCGAGAGAGCCTATTCGCGAAATCAGGCCTGCGGCATATCCGCGTATAATGGCTGCTATTGCTACGATGATTATGAGAATATCAAGGATTTCCATGGGGAAACGGGGTATTGGAGTATTATACTGCAAAAATAGTCAAAATTTCCTAATCTACGAACTTAAAGAGGGGAGGCTTCGTTTGGTAAGTAACTTCAAGGGCCGAGAGCCCTCCTATGAAACACACGTTCAACAAGAGATTCACATATTTACGACCTGACCACCTATGAAACCTTTAGCTAACTTAATACTTCTCCTGTCGGCGATATTTATGATGCCGGGGAATATATGGGCAGCGGAAGCGCCCGACACGACGATTACTGAAGTGGATGAGGAGATTGAGATTCCGGGAGCCGGAACAGCTGATCTTTCAGCCATAAGCATTGATACGTCTTACGCGGGCACGCTGGCAGCGATGACGCCGCCGGACAGCATCGAGGAGATGAACGAAGAAGAGATTTCACTCTACAGGAAGCTGCGTCCGCGGGCTTCGATCTACGAGCTTCCCTACTCTCTGACTACGAGCGAGAAGAACTGGAAGCGCCTGTGGGTGAACACATCGGTGTTTGCGGGCGCGTACATCACGACGCTCGTGGTTCTGGAATGCCTCCCGGAGGATGCCACGAACTGGAACCGTGCGGAGATTCAGTCGGTGCCACCTTTCACGCGGTGGTATAACCACGTGATTAAGGAGGGTCCGGAGGTGGATGGCGACAATCCGGTGTTCAACTACATCCTGCACCCCTACGCCGGGGCGGTCTACTTCATGGCGGCGCGTTCGTGCGGCTTCAATTATTTCCAGAGCCTGCTCTATTCGGCGTGCGTGTCGACAATAGGCTGGGAGTTCGGCATCGAGGGTTTCATGGAGCGCCCGTCGATTCAGGATATCTTCATCACTCCTCTTGTGGGTAGCGCCATAGGCGAGTGCTTCTATATTCTGAAGCGCCATATCGTGAGCCACGACTATACGCTCTTCGGGTCGCGGATTGCGGGCAATGTGGTGGCGTTCCTTATCGACCCCGTGAATGAGGTTGTGGGTCTGTTCGGAGGCAACGATGCAAGGAAGCTGCACCTTGGGCGTAAGGGCCCGAAGGTGGAGAGTTCGCTGATGCCTACAGTATTTCCTACGGGTCAGGCCGGGCTGAGCTTCACGTGCCGATTCTAAGACGCGGGTCAGTTGAAGCGATATGTGATGTAGGCTGTGGCAGATTCGGGGGCGTTGTTGTCGGAGCGGGAGAATGTGCGGCGGCGCACTTCGGCCTTGCAAGCTTCTGTGAGGGCAGCATTGGTGGCGGCGGGGGCTTTCCCTCCGATGACTTCGACGGCCGTTACTTTTCCCTTCGAGTCGATGGTGGCTTTGAGCTCGATAGTGCCGGTCATTGTAGATGGCACTTTTGCATATGAAGGCATTTTCCAACCGCCGTTGACGCGTCCGGTTCCGGAGCCATGCTGCTGAGAAGCAGCCGATCCGGCGGGGTTGCCGGAGTTACCGTCGGTTTTTCCGGGGTTGTGGGTATTGTTTTTTCCTTTTGTGTTTGCAAAAGCAGTCTGGAGGTCGGCTGAGGCTTTGCGGCGGGCTTCTTCCTCTTCCTTAATTTTTTTAGTGTCTTCCACGGGTCCGGCGGGATTCTTTTTAGGCTCGGGCGCGGGGACTTTCACGGGCGATGGGCGGGAGCTTGCTTTTGTGGGCGTTGCTTCTCCGGCTTTTCCGCTGTTGCGGGTGTCTATGCCGGTTTCGGGCGCCGGGGTGGAGCGGTTGTTTTCGGGCACGGGATTATATGCAGGCGCGGCTTTCTCGGCCCAGGGAGTTGCGGGCTAGGGGGTGTAGAGTTCGGCAAATTCTTCTTCCTGAATCAGCGCGGTAGTGGGCCT
>CAMWQB010000026.1 GCA_947176295.1 uncultured Porphyromonadaceae bacterium | reverse complement strand
TAGCGACCTCACGCCCCCCAGACGCGTACTCTAACCAACTGAGCTACACCCCGATATTTCTGAAAAGCGATGCAAAGTTAGCGTTCTTTTCTGAAATATGCAAGCGTTTTCAGGGTTTTAACTCTCGTTAACTTACAGATCCTCTTCGATGGAGAAATCGTCGGGGAGCTCGTCGTCGAAGAGGTCGTTGGCCGGAGCTTTGGGCTCGGGAGCTGCGGTCTTGGCCTCAGCTTTGGCCGCGGCCTTCTCGCTGCGGGCGCGGGAGCCAAGGTTGCTGTCGGCAGCATTGAGGGCTTCCATTATCTTGGCTTCCAGCTCGTCGGCGAGTTCGGGATTGTCTTCGATCACCTTCTTTGCGGCATCGCGGCCCTGAGCTATTTTCGAGCCGTCGTAGCTGAACCACGAGCCGCTCTTCTTGATGATTTCGTGTTCCACTCCGAGGTCGAGGATTTCGCCGGCGCGGGAGATGCCTTGGCCGAACATGATGTCGAACTCGGCGCGCTTGAAGGGGGGCGCAACCTTGTTCTTCACCACCTTCACGAAGGCGCGCTTGCCGAGGACGTCTTCGCCGTCCTTGATGGGGTTGCGGCTGCGGATGTCGATGCGCACGGAGGCGTAGAACTTCAGGGCGTTGCCGCCTGTGGTGGTTTCTGCTGGGCCGAACATCTGTCCGATTTTCTCGCGGAGCTGGTTGATGAAGATGCAGGTGGTGTTGGTGCGGGCTATTGCGCCGGTGAGTTTGCGCATGGCCTGCGACATCAGGCGAGCCTGGAGGCCCATGTTGCGGTCGCCCATCTCGCCTTCGATTTCGCTTTTGGGTGTGAGTGCGGCCACGGAGTCGACCACGAGGATGTCGATAGCCGAGGAGCGGATGAGCTGTTCGGCGATTTCGAGCGCTTGCTCGCCGTTGTCGGGCTGGGAGATGAGGAGATTGTTGACGTCGACGCCGAGGCTCTGGGCATAGAAGCGGTCGAAGGCGTGCTCGGCGTCGATGATGGCGGCGATGCCTCCGCGCTTCTGGGCCTCCGCGATGGCGTGGATGGCCAGGGTGGTTTTGCCGGACGATTCCGGACCGTAGATTTCGATGATGCGGCCGCGGGGATAGCCGCCCACGCCGAGGGCGTGGTTGAGGGATATGGAGCCGGTGGGAACGACTTCGACGTTTTCGATCACGTCGTCGCCCATCTTCATGACGGCACCGCGTCCGTAGGCCTTCTCGATGCGGCCCATTGCCTGGGCCAGGGCATCGAGCCGTGCGGCGCGCGCGGCCTCTTCGGGGTTAGCGGCGGCCGCCTTTTTGCTGTCTTCTTTTTTTGCCATTTTATTTAAGGAGTTTGAGGGTTGATATTTTTCTTGATGTGTTTCCGGCGAGAGGGGGGGCCGTAGGTGTAGTGCCCGCGTTTCTGTCGGTGATGCAAAGTTACGAACTGATGCGGGCAAAGAGTGTGCCCACGCTTGTTAAACAACATAAAATCGAAGAAAATCCGAAAAAAACTTCAATCGCCGTGAACTTTTCCTGCGCCGGCAATGTTTGATATGTACAAAAAGCAAGAAATTACTTTTTCCATTGCAAGAAATGTGATAATGATTGGTTTATTATCTACGATGGAGGCTCCGGGAGGCGCCTCCATCGTAGCGTTATGGCACGACCACTCCTCGGATTTTGAGGGGCACGCGTATGCTTTTCTTTCCCGAGCCCTTGATGCGGAGCTTCACCTCGCGGTTGATTTCGCCGTGTTGCCCCGCAGGGTTGAATTTTACTTTGATTTTGACACTCTTACCTGGCTTGACGGGTTCCTTGGAATATTCGGCCCGCGAACACCCGCAGGTGGTCGAGGCCGAAAGGATTGCCACGGGTTCTGCGCCGGTGTTGGTCATCACGAACTCGGTCTGCACCGGCGCGGCCGACTGGCGCACCGTGCCGAAGTCGAAGACGGTATTGTCGAATTTCACCTCAGGCTTTGCTCCCGAGGCGCCGAGGACGCCGGCGATGGCCAGCATCAGGGCTGCGAATATATGTCGGACTGTAGATTTCATAATTTTCCGATGCTTATTTCTTGAAATTTGCGAAATAGTGGTTGAGCACATCGGCGGCTGCAGCGAAGCTCGAGCGGCGGTTGGCCAGCACCTCGCGCTCGTTGCGCGCCAGCAGGCGCTCTATTTCGGGGTCTTCGTAGAAGTTTTTGCGCAGTTGCTCGTTGATGGTTTCGAACATCCACCAGCGGGCCTGCTCCTGACGCTTGCGCTCGAAATAGCCGTTGGCCTTCACAAACTCGAAGTAGCGGTCGATCATGTCCCACACCTCGGTGATTCCCAGCTCATAATATCCCGAATACGTCAGCACCTCGGGCTGCCAGCCGGAGGCCGTGGGCGGGAAAAGATGGAGAGCGCTACGGAACTGGGCCTGCGCCAACTGCGCCGGGCCTATGTTGTCGCCGTCGGCCTTGTTGATGACTATGCCGTCGGCCATCTCCATGATGCCACGCTTGATGCCCTGCAGCTCGTCGCCCGTGCCGGCAAGCTGAATCAGCAGAAAGAAGTCCACCATCGAGTGGACGGCCGTCTCGCTCTGGCCCACGCCTACGGTCTCCACGAAGATATTGTCGTAGCCTGCGGCCTCGCAGAGCACGATGGTCTCGCGCGTCTTGCGGGCCACGCCGCCGAGGCTCCCGGCCGAGGGGCTTGGGCGGATGAAGGCCCCGGGATGGGTGCTCAGTTTTTCCATGCGCGTCTTGTCGCCGAGGATGCTGCCCTTGGTGCGTTCGCTCGAGGGGTCGATGGCCAGCACGGCGAGCTTGCCGCCTGTGCGGCGTATCACCTCGAGGCCAAAGACGTCAATGCTCGTGCTCTTTCCGGCGCCGGGCACGCCCGTGATGCCTATGCGGCGGGAGTGTCCGCTCGAGGGCAGGCATTTCTCGATTACTTCCTGCGCCAGGGCGTAGTGGTCGGGAGCCATGCTCTCCACGAGCGTTACGGCGCGGCTCAGAGCCGTGATGTCGCCCTTGAGGATACCCTCCACGAGCTCGCCGGCCGTGGGGATGGGCTTGCGCCGCGGGCGCGACGCGAGGTAGGGGTTCACGCTCGGGGGCTGCGCCACACCGGAATTCACGTTGAGCCCCAGGTATTTGCTGTCGTTTTCAGGATGTTCCATTTCAGTTTGTGCGGCCGTTGATTATGTCGAGGATATGGCCCGGCAGGTCGGAGTTGTTGTTGAAGCCCTTGAAGCGGTCGGCGCCGACGCCCACGGCGAAGACCGGCACGGGGTTGCCCGTATGGCTCGTTGTGGTGAAGCCCACGCCGGCAGCGTCGTTGAGGATGCGGAACACGTCGACGGCGAAGGCGTTGAAGCTCGCGTAGAGCGTCTTCTGGTCGGCGCTGTTGCGCTCGAGGAAGGTCTTGTCGAACTGGGCTTTGAGCGATTCTTCCTGCTCGGGGCTCACGGGCACGACGGTGAAGAAGCCCAGCTTCTCCCGTAGGAGCTCCTTCATGTCGTCCCACGTGTAGTTCATGCGGCTTTTGAGGATGCCCTTGCAGTAGGCGCTGAAGGCTTCCTTCGACATGCGCTGGGCGTCGAAGAGGCCCAGGCGTGCGTCGTAGCGCAGCACGAGGTTGCCCAGAGCCATGCCGCCCGTGTCGTGGTCGGCCGTTACGAGAATCAGCGTCTCTTCGGGATGGGAGCGGTAGAAGTCGAAGGCCACGCCTATAGCTTCGTCGAAGTTGAGAATCTCCTTGATGGCCGCACCGCCGTCGTTGCCGTGGAGGGCATGGTCGATGTTTCCGCCTTCCACCATCATGAAGAAGCCCTCGGGCGAGCGTTTTTCGAGGTGGGCGAGGCAGGCGCGCGTCATCTGCGGCAGGTGGAGCGTGGCGTCGCCTATCGAATCGATGGTGTAGCCTATGTTCCAGGGCTCGGAGCCTTCGTAGTTGAGCAGCAGCACTCGGCCATCGCCTATCGAATCGAGCGCCGCAGGGCCGTGGAGAACCTGCACCTTCTCGCGGCGCAGACGCTCGGCCACGTCCGTATCATTGCCCTCCTTGTCCTTGAGGCCCTGGATGCCGGCGCCGCCCACGAAGTCGTATCCGCTCGCGGCCAGGGCGCAATCGATGTCGTAGAACATCTTGCGGTGAGGCACGTGGGCGTAGAAAGCGCCAGGGGTGGCGTCGTCAGCTGCCACCGAGGTGAGCACGCCCACACCCATGCCGCGGTCCTTCATCACTCGGGCCACGGAGATCACGTCCACCGAGTCGGCGTTCTGCCCCAGCATGCCGTTGCGGGTTTTGGCTCCCGTGGATAGGGCTGTGCCGGCAGCCGCCGAATCCGTTACGGGGCTCGAGGCCGAGAATGTTCGCGTCCACCCCACCACGGGCATCTGCATCATGTTCAGAGGCACTGACCGGCCGCGGACGTCGCGCCAGTAGCTTTCGGCAGCCATCACCGGGCCCATGCCCATGCCGTCGCCTATGAAGTAGAAAACGTATTTGGGCGCATCGGCTCCGAGCATCGTGGCGCTTCCTATAGCAAGCCCCGCGAGGAGGGATAAAATCTGTTTTTTCATCATCTGGATGTATGAAGGATATATTATTCAGTTTTGTTCATTTCGAGGAGCCGCTCCATGAGCTCGCGGCTGTTGCTGAGGCGCGGAATCTTGCGTTGCCCCCCGAGCTTGCCCGTCGATGCAAGCCAGCGGTCGAAGAGCCCGGGTCGCGCCGTCGTTATTTCGGGGCCGTCGAGGAAGATGCCTCCCGAGCGCTTGGCCTCGTAGTCGGAGTTGACCCTCCGCAGCTCGCGGTCGAGCGTGTGCCCGAAGTCTTCGGTCGACCGGGGCGCCCGGCGCCACTCGATGAGCCACTGGTGGTGTCCGCGTCGCCCGTCGGCCCGGGCGTAGACCGGTGCCGCCGTGTAGTCGGCCACGTCGCAGCCGTGTTCGCGGCAGGCCGCCGCCATTGCCGCCTCGGCGTTATGCACCATCAGCTCCTCGCCGAAGGCGTTGATGAACGAGCGTGTGCGTCCCGCCACGGATATCCGCAGCGGCGCCGCGCTTTCCACCCTCACGGTGTCGCCCGGAGAGTAGCGCCATAGCCCGTTGCACGAGCTCACGAGCAGCTCATACGTCCGCCCTTCCTCCACCTCCCAGGCCGCCACGGGCTCCCCGCCACCATCGAGCGGGCGGAATTCGTAGAATATACCGCGGTCGGGCATCAGCAGCATCCCGGCCTCGGGCTCGGGCGTGTCCTGCGCCGCGAAGAAGCCCTCCGAGGCATTGTAGTTTTCGATATAGTGCATCCGCGCGGGGTCGGTGAGCCGGCGGTATTGTTCGCGATAAGGGGCAAAGGAGATGCCTCCGTGGAAGAAGACCTCAAGTCCGGGCCACACGTCGTGGATAGTCTCCGCGCCGGCGCGCTCGATCACTCGCTCGATTACGGTCATGAACCACGACGGCACGCCGGAGATGTTCGTGATGTCGGCATGCAGCGACGCCTCCACAAGCGCCGGGAGTTTCTCCGTCCAGTCGGTCATCAGCGCCGTTCGCCGGTCGGGCACTCGGAAAAGATTTATCACCGGATTCACCTCGGCTATAAGTGTGGCCGAAAGGTCGCCCACGCGCACATCGGCCGGCAGGCCCTCCACCTCATTGGCATAGCTGCCCCCGAGAATGAAGCACTTGCCCCCGAAGAGGCGGCTCCGGGGATTCATGCCCAGATAAAAGGCCACGGCATCGGAGGCCCCGCCGTAGTGGTTGCGCTGCAGCCCTTCGGCCGTGATGGGGATGTATTTGCTCTTTCCCCCCGACGTGCCAGAACTTTGCGCGAAGCGCAGGGTGTGCCCCGGCCATAGCACATCGCGCTCGCCCATGACCATACGCATCACGTCGTCGCGCACGTCCTCATATTCGCTCGTGGCCACCGCCGCCGAGTATGCCCGGCAAGGGTCCTCTTCCCGCAGGAGCTCGGCAAAGCCATGCCGCCGGCCCATCTCCGTGTGCTGCGCCGCCCGCAGGAGCGAGATCAGTTCCCCGCGCTGAGTACGCTCTATCGCCTCGCGCGACGACGTCCGCGAGCGCAGAATCCGCCGCCGAAGGGCAAACCAGGGAAGGGCAAGTGGCGTCAGGTTCATCTCCGTGTGGATACGCGTTTATCTTACAACGGCCTTGACTGGGGTAGGATGCTGAGCCGTGCGCACGAGATATATGCCTGTGGGCAAGGGGATGTCGGTATTCTGCTCCACTTCCGCGGCGGCGGCTGCCAGGCGCCCCGAGGGGTCGTAGATTTCGCAGCCCGTCTGCGGCGACGAGCAGATGATGCGCAGGAAGCCCGTGAAGCCCTGAACCACCAGAGGCTCTTCGGTAATCACGCCGCGGATGCCCGCATGATCCACCGTTACGACGTTCGACATCGGCGAACGCACGCCCAGGCGCACGCTCTGCACCGAGTAGGTCTCCCTGTCGCTTTCGTCAAAGCCCGTTATCTCCTGCGGCGAGCCTTCCGACACGATCTCTTCCGTCTGCACGCCTCCCGAGGTCAGGTATTGCGTGCGCGTTATCAGCCAGTAGTCCACCACCTCGCCTTCGGGCGAATCCCATTCGGCAAGGTAGCGGTCGCTCTCGATCGACGACGGAGGCAGCGCCGTGCAGGCCGTAAGGATGGGAGTGGCGAGGCATTCTCCGCGGAGCGTTACGGACACCGAGCCCGTGATGCCGCCGTCGCTTATCACCAGCTTCGACTCATGAGTGCCCAGGCCCGTCGGACGGTAAGTTACGTTCAGCCAGTAGCCCTCGTCGGCGTTTGCCAGCGAGCCGTCGAGGCTGCCCGAAGGGATGGTGAACATATCCTTGTTTCCGGAGTATATCGTCAGGGCCAGCTTCCCGCGAAGATGGTCGCCCTTGATGTAGAGCTTCGTTACGGCCGTTTTCCCCTCGGCCACCTGGCCCATGTCGAGCGTCATGCCGCGCGTGGGCGCCACAAGGTCGGGTGTCCCCAGGTCGGGCGGAGTAACGGGCGTGTCGCCCCCCGAGGTGCTGCCGTCGTAGGCCTGCCCCTTGCGCTCGCCCCACAGATACTCGGCCAGTATCGGGCAGTCGATAAAGGGATTGCGGTTGTTCTGGATGCTGTACACCGCCTCGTTGCGGTCGCGCTCCTTCTGGCTCACGGGGTCCTGGCGGTGCCATTTCATAAGCAGGTCCACAGCCCAGGGCGTAAGGGTGGGGTAGAGGTTCTGCGCCACCATGAACGTGTATTTCCACGTCAGGTTCTGATAGCACGTGGCCATGTAGAAATAGGTGCGCGCGAAGTCGCCCTTGTATTCATCGTCCGGCTCGAACACAAAGGCCGCGCCGCCGCCCTGGCCGTTCACGGGGTAGCCCACCTTGGCAATGCCGTTGTCAAACTTCACCGAGCTGCGCGTGTCCACCATTCCCAGCGGATAGTTGCTCTTGGCCGTATTGGCCTTCATCTCCGAAGGATAGAGGTGATTCAGGTCCACGTAGGCGCTCACCGTCGTCGAGCCTCCCCACCAGCTTTTCGGGAATGAATGCTCGCGGTTCAGGCCCGAGAACGAAGGCGCATACAGGGGGATGTCGGAATACATGTCCCACCAGCGGCGCGAATCTGGATACACGTCCGTGACCTGGAAATATTTCGGCAGGTCCTGATACGAGCTTATCAGCGTAAAATTGTGGATACGGTTGTAAATAGCCGTTTTAAGCTCGCCGTCCTTTTTGCCGGCCAGCGACGAATAGTAGCCCGCCGGCACATCGGCCATAGCCGACCCGGCAGAGAAAGCGGCCATAGCCGCGAGGAGTATCGTTCGGAGGGTCTTCATTTTTCAGGTTTAGGTTTTTGCGCGCCCTTCGGGCGCGGCTATGCAAATTTAAGCAATTCCCTCCACACCTGCAAGCCTCCGCAAAAATTCCCGTCGGATTAGGGCTTATTAGCCCTATTGGTCCAATTGGTCTTGTCGGGGGAGGCTGTCACTCTTCCTCGGCGGCTTTGGTCGGGAGCCAGCGGTAGAGGCGGTCGGCGGGGCGGATTTTTGCCGGCACGGCTATCGAGAAGGCGTCGCCCTTCACGGCCTTGGCCACCGAGCGCCCGCCCACGCGGATATCCTCCACCTTCACTATCAGCGCTCCCGTCGTCGGACCGGTGATGACAACCTCCTCGCCCACGTTCAGCTCCCCGGCCTCGAGGAAAAATTCGCCCACGCCGAGCTTCGAGAACCACTTCACCCCCTTGGCCGTGTACTGCTTCACGCGAGTGGCCGACGAGCCGTATTTCGACGACCACTCACCGAGCCTCTGCCCCAGATAGTAGCCGTCCCAGAAGCCGCGGTTGAAGATTTTGCGAAGACGCCCGTCCCATTCGGCGATGCGCTCCTCGCTGTAGCTCCCGTCGCACAGGGCCTCGAGTGCCTCCGAATAGGCCTGCACGACCGTCAGCACATACTCCGGCCCGCGCGCACGCCCTTCGATTTTGAATACACTCACCCCCGCATCCACCATCTTGTTCAGGAAGTGGATGGTCTTCAGGTCCTTGGGCGACATGATGTATTTATTCTCCACGGCCAGTTCGTCGCCCGTCTCGCGGTCCGTTACGGTGTAGCCCCTCCGGCATATCTGCGTGCAGGCCCCGCGGTTGGCGCTCGAATTCATCTCGTGGAGGCTCAGATAGCACTTCCCCGACACGGCCATGCACAGCGCCCCGTGGCAGAACATCTCGATTTTCACAAGCTCGCCCTTGGGCCCGCGGATGTCCTCGGCCACAATGGCCTCGTGGATAGCCTTCACCTGCTCCAGCGAAAGCTCGCGCGCCAGCACCACCACGTCGGCATACGCCGCATAGAATCGCACGGCCTCGATGTTCGAGATGTTGCATTGCGTGGAGATGTGCACCTCCACGCCCTGCCGCCGCGCATACGAGATGGCGGCGATGTCCGTGGCAATGATCGCCGTGAGGCCCGCATCCTTGGCCGCATCGATTATCGAGTGTACGGTCGCGATGTCGGCGTCGTAGATTATCGTGTTCACCGTCAGGTAGGTCCGCACCCCCGCCTCGTTGCAGATGCGGGCAATGTTGCGGAGGTCGTCGAGCGTGAAGTTCGCGCTCGATTTCGAGCGCATGTTGAGGCCTTCCACGCCGAAATACACGGCGTCGGTCCCGGCGGCGATCGCTGCCGACAGGGATTCGTAGCTCCCCACGGGAGCCATTATTTCAAAGTCTGAGCGTTTCAAGGTGGCTTGCTTGGAGATGTATACACCGAATCATATCCCGGAAGACAGGTCGTGTCTCCGGGATATGACAGGTAGGATTATGTAGAAGTTTCTTACAGTGGTCGTGAGTGTGCGGAGCTCGCCGGAGCTTACTCGGCGCTGCCCTCGGCGGGAAGCTCGGCTGCGGCAGGTGCTGCCTCGGGGGCCGGAGTTTCGAACTGGCCGGCGGGAAGTTCGGTTGCCGGAGCCTGGGTCTCGACGCTCGTGCGGATCTGTGCGCCGGTGGCGTTCTTGGGCATCGTGAAGGCCGAGATTACGGACAGCACGAACAGAAGGCCGATAAGCGTCCAGGTGCCTTTCTCAAGGAAGCTGTTGGTCTGACGCACGCCCATTACTGCGCCTGCGCCACCGAACTGCGACGACAGGCCGCCGCCCTTCGATTTCTGGATAAGTACGATGCCGATGAGAAGAACGGCAACAATCACGGTAAGGATAATTACAACTGTATGCATGATGCTTTTTGATGTTTCGCAGCCTCAGTGGCGGGCCGCGGACGTAGATTTATTTTTTTGCTTTTGCGCGTTCGTTGATGATGAGTTTTTGCAGGAAGCGCAATTGGTCTGCAAAGTAAACACTTTTTTTTGGAAATTTCAAATTTAGGCCCGAGATAATTTCGTATGCCCGCTCGTAGCGCCCTTGTTTGATGTAGATTTTTGCCAGACTTTCGCTCAGCAGCGAGTCGTCGTGGGCCTCGTGGGGCGGCGTCGGATGTTCCTCGGGTGTCGCGCTCGCCGGGCTCTCGGGAGCCTCGGCGCTCTTGGCCGCAGGATGGTTCTCGAGGATGAAGGCGGCGATGCGTGCTTCCGGCGTGTCCTCATCGGCCTCGGCCGGAGCCTCCGGCAGGTTTTCCTGCTCTTCGCGTGCCAATATCTCGCCATAGTCCGGCACTGGGTTGAATATCAATCGGTTCAGGAGCTCCTCTTCCTCGGGCGAGGTGCGCCCGAAGGTGTTCAGGAAGGTGTCGATGGCCGTCTCCGTGTCGGGGGTGGCTTTCTGCTGCGAGGGCGGATAGAAGCCCACCCACTCTCCGCCCTCGACGGCGGCCTCAAAGTCGGGATGCCCCAGGCCGCGCATGGCCGCGCGAAGGCGCAGGCTTCGGCCCGCAGGCGTATCGGCATCGGCCCGTAGCGCAAGCTGCGTCAGCGGCGCCGCGAAGTAGGGATAGCGCGTGGCTGCCTCCTCGAGCAGGGCCCTCGAGTTTTCGTCGAGCGCCCGGCCCGGCTCGGCCTCGAGCCGCAGCAGCAATTCTGTCAGTGCATGCATGTCCATCTCTCTCTCCTCCTTCCTTCTACCAGTTGCCGAGGGTGGCGTTGAATATCAGTTCCACGAGCTCCTCCGAAATTTCCTGGCAGAGCTGGTCCTGCACGTCGGTGAGCATTTCCGTGGCGGGAAAGTCGCGGTAGGCACTGAAGTTCTGGTCCACGCTCTTGTCGGGGAACTTTTCGTCGGTATATTTCACGCGCACGGTGATGGTGAGCCGCGTCATCGACGCGTATGCATTCTCCGTTACGGCCTGCGGCGACAGCGAGTAGCCCGTGATTTCGCCTTCGAGCCTCAGGTCGGAAGCCCCGTCCGTGGTCTGCAGGCGCGTGTTGCGCGAGATGTAGTTCAGCAGCTCATTCTCGAAGGTCTGCTGCAGGGGCGGATAGACAAGGGCCGCGCGGATTGGAAATTCGCTCACCGATATGGTCTTGTACACGTTGTAGTCTATCGCCGAGCCGTTCAGCGTGTAGCGTATCTTGCAGCCGCAGAGCATGGCAGCCGCAGCTGCCACGACAAGCACGGGGAGCGCCACAAGCGTCAGTCGTTTAATCAAGCCCATATTCACGGATTTTTCGGTAGAGAGTGCGTTCGGATATGCCTAATTCGTCGGCTGTGGCCTTGCGCCGGCCGTCGTTGCGGAGCAGAGCCTCGCGGATGCTCTCGCGCTCATCGGAGGCCGTGTCCACGGGCGTGGCCGTTGCGTCCATCACCTCGTGGTGCGCGTTCGGGGCGCCGCTCATGGCCGCTGCCGTCATCGTCGGGTGAGCCGTACACGTCCGCGCCAGCAGCCTCCGCGCCGGGTCGCCGCCCTCGGCGGCAATCGTGGCCGGAGCCTTGGCCTTGTCCATCTCGCTTATGCGCTCCTGCAGCTCGTCGATGCGCTCCTGCAAGCGGAATATCATATTGAAAAGGGCCTCCCGCTCGCGCGAATAGGTGTCGGGGCCTCCGGCAAGGGCCGGGATGTAGCTCTCCGGTGCGTCGGCCGGGAGATAGCTCCGAAGGGTTGGGCCATCCACGTCCTTGCCCGCCTCGAAGAGAGCAATCTGCTCCACCACATTCTTCAGTTGCCGCACGTTTCCGGGCCACCCGTAGCGGCTCATCTCGCCCATGGCTTCCTCAGTGAAGTGGATTTCAGGCACGGTGTAGCGCTCCGAGAAGTCCGAGGCGAATTTCCTCGCCAGCAGGCGGATGTCGCCCCCGCGTTCGCGCAGCGGCGGCACGTGGATCTGCACCGTCGACAGCCTGTAGTAGAGATCCTCGCGGAATCGCCCTTCGGCCACAGCCCGCAGTAGGTTCACGTTCGTGGCCGCCACGACGCGGATGTTGGTCCGGCGCACCGTCGACGAGCCCACGCGCAGATATTCCCCCGTCTCCAGCACGCGCAGCAGCCGTGCCTGCGTGGTCAGAGGCAGCTCGGCCACTTCGTCAAGGAAGATCGTGCCCCCATCGGCCTCCTCGAAGTAGCCCCGGCGCGAATCCACCGCGCCCGTAAAGGCTCCCTTCTCGTGGCCAAAGAGCTCCGAATCGATCGTCCCCTCGGGGATAGCACCGCAGTTCACGGCTATATATTTCGAGTGCTTCCGCGGGCTGTTGGCATGGATTATCTGAGGAAAGAATTCCTTGCCCGTGCCGCTTTCGCCCGTTACGAGCACCGACAGGTCGATGGGCGCCACCCTCACGGCACGCTCAACCGCCGCAAGGAGCGCCGGAGCATTGCCCACTATTCCAAACCGCCTCCGGGCGGCTTCTGCCTGTGTGTCCATCTGTCGTTGTTTGTTTTGTTGGGTGTGTGTCTTTGTCAGGAATTTATGAACTCACGCGCCGTGCGGATGTCGGCTGCGTGGTCCACGTCCACGATTTTCGGGAAGGGCCATGCCCGCAGCTTCAGCCCGGCGCTCACGAGCGCCCGCTGGTAGTTGCGCATACGGCTCACGCCTTCCTCCATGCAGCGCTCGAGCACGCTGATGGCAGGCGTCGTCAGCCCGTAGATGCCCCCCGAGATGTAGCGGTCCGCCCCCGTCGGAGCGTCGCGGAAAGCCGTGATGAGCATCGTCTCGGGGTCCGTGTCGATATATAGAGGCTTCTCGTCGTCGATAAAGTCCGTTACGGCCATGTAGCCGTCGGCTTCGCTGTCGGCCTCGAAGGCCTTGGCATAGCGCCGGAAGTCGTCTTCGCGAAATATTGTATCCACCGTGGTGAGGATAAACTTGCTCCCCGCGGGAAACACGCGCGACACCTCGTAGAAGCTGTGCATCGAGCTCGGAGTGCTCTTCACCACAAGGTGCATCGGGAAAGGCAGCTCCGCCTTCCGCGCCTCAAGATACTCGCGCACCTCCCTCATCTGCTCGTTCACGATCACCGACAGGCTCTCCGCCCCGCACGACGCGAAGATGTCGATAAGGCGCCCTATCATCGGGCGTCCGTCCAGCTCCACAAGGGGCTTCGGCAGGCTCACGCCCTCGCTCACCAGTCGCGAGCCCTCGCCCGCCGCAATTATAGCGTAGTGCATACGTCTCTCTCTTCCTTTCTTTTTATATGTCTGAATCCTTGCCCTTGTTGTGATACTGACGGCGCAGGGGGTTGCTGTGCGCCTCATCGTAGCACCGGCGGTTGCGGAAGATGTCCAGGGCCATATACATGGCGTTGCGCATCGAAGCCTCCGAGGCCACACCCTTCCCGGCTATGTCGTAGCCTGTGCCGTGGTCGGGAGAGGTCCGCACGTAGGGCAGCCCCGCCGTTACGTTCACGCCCGCATCCATCGCCAGGGTCTTGAAGGGTGCCAGCCCCTGGTCGTGATACATCGCCAGGATGCCGTCGAAGCTCTTGTGGTGGCCGGCGCCGAAGAAGCCGTCGGCGGCGTAGGGGCCGAAGGCCTGGATGTTCCGTTCCCGAGCTTCGGCTATGGCCGGCTCTATCACTTCGGCCTCTTCCTTGCCCAGGAGCCCCTGTTCCCCGGCGTGGGGATTCAGCGCCAGCACGGCTATCCGCGGCTGGTGCACGCCGAAGTCGCGGCGCAGCGAGCGGTCGAAGGCCTCGAGCTTTTCCAATATCAGATCCTTTGTCAGCGCCGACGGTATTTCCGCTATGGCCTTGTGGGTCGTGGCAAGCGCCACGCGCAGCCCCTCGGCCGTAGCCATCACCATCAGTGCCTTCGCGGGTTTCTCGTCGGCTTCGGCATCGCCCGCAAGCGACGCTTCAAGATATTCCGTATGGCCCGGGAAAGAGAAGGTGGGGCTCTGGATGGAATGCTTGTCGATAGGCGCCGTTACCAGCACGTCGATCCTGCCCTCGCGGAGATCGGCCACAGCGGCCTCCAGGGCCGTGAAGGCCGCGGCGCCTGCCTCGGCCGAGGCTTTGCCGGGCTCGAGGCGGAAGTCTTCGCCTATCACGTTGATGATGTTGCAGGACCCGTCGCGGGCGTCGGAGGCCTTGTCTATGCGCTGGAAGGGGACGGCCGGTTGGCCCCCGCCTTCGAAGCTCTTGCGGTAGTGGTTCGCGATTTTGCCCGAGCCGTACACCACGGGGGTGAAGAGATCGGGCATCCGCGGGTCGTCGAGGGCCTTGAGGATCACCTCGTAGCCCACTCCGTTTGGGTCGCCGTGCGTAATTCCGGCGCGTATCTTGTTTTTCTGGTTGCTCATTGTTCCTGTTGTTGTTTGTCCTTGCCGGCAAGCATGCCGCATGCCGCAGCTATGTCCTCGCCGCGCGAGGCACGGATCGTGGCCGTGATGCCGAGTTCGTTCAGCCGGTCGCGGAAGGCCTCCATGCGCTTCTGTTCGGCCGGGCCCCCCTCGAAGTCGGGGATGCGGTGGAAGCGGATGAGGTTCACCCTCGCGTCCGTGCCCCGCAGCAGCCGCGCCAGGGCCTCGGCGTGGCGAAGGTCGTCGTTGATGCCCCGCCACATTATATATTCCATCGACAGCCGCCGCTGGTGAGCGAAGTCATAGCCCCGCAGCAGCTCCACCACCTTTCCCACGGGCCACGACCGCTCCACGGGCATCAGCCCCGCGCGTTCGTCGGCGAAGGGCGAATGCACGCTCACGGCTATATGAACCTTCGTCTCCTCGAGCAGACGCATCAGGCCCGGAATATTGCCTATGGTCGACACGGTGATGCGCTTCGGGCTCCATGCCAGGCCCCACGGCGCCGTAAGAATCTCTATGGCCTTGAGCACTTCCGGCAGGTTGTCCGTCGGCTCCCCCATGCCCATGAACACGATGTTCGTCAGCTCCTGGCTCTCAGGCACCGACAGCACCTGATTGATGATGGCCCCGGCGTCGAGATTGCCGTGGAAACCCTGGCGCCCGGTCATGCAGAAGCGGCAGTTCATCTTGCAGCCCGCCTGCGAGCTCACGCACAGCGTGGCCCGTTCGCGGTCGGGAATCATCACGGCCTCGATTTCAAGACCGCCCGCCCCCGGGAAGAGATATTTGGCTGTACCGTCGCTGCTCCGGGTCTCCGCCACGGGTGCCTCGCGGCCCACGGTGTAGCGCTCCTCGAGCCGTTCGCGGGCCGCCTTCGAGAGATTGGTCATCTCCCCGATCTCCGTGGCCCGCTTCTCATAGAGCCACTGCGCCATCTGCTTGGCCGCGAAGGGCTTCAGCCCCTCGGCCTCGCACACGGCCTGCAGCTCCTCGAGCGTCTTGCCCAGCAGCTTTTCCTTGCCCATAGCCATTGCTCAGCTGAACGATGCGGCCATGTCCTTCACCGCCTTCGACGCGCGCGCGTTGTGATACAGTATATTGTACACGGCCGTAAGGATAGGCATGTCCACACCGTAGCGCTCGTCGTTGATATCCGTGATGCACTTCGCGCCGTAGTAGCCCTCGGCCGTCTGCTCCATTTCCATCCGAGCGGCCTTCACCGAGTAGCCCTTGCCTATCATCGACCCGAAGTTGTGGTTGCGCGAGAAGCGCGAGTAGGCCGTTACGAGCAGGTCGCCGAGATACACCGAGTCGCATATCTGCCGCGGACGCGGATTGGCTGCATCCACGAAGCGCTCCATCTCGCGGATGGCGTTGGAGATGAGCATCGCCGAGAAGTTGTCGCCCATCTTCATCCCGTGGATGATGCCCGCGGCTATGGCATACACATTTTTGAGCACGGCCGCGTATTCGATGCCGTCCACGTCCGTGGAGATTATCGTGTGGCAGTTCTTCCCCGTCAGCACGGCCCCGAATTCCTCGGCCCGCGCCATGTCCATGCAGCCGATGGTCAGGTACGAGGGGCGGTCCAGCGCCACTTCCTCGGCGTGGCAGGGCCCCGACACCACAAGCGTCTTCATGGGCGACACGCCGTAGCGCTTCGCCATATAGTCCGTTATCAGCTCGTTCTCGCCCGGCACGATACCCTTCACGGCCGATACCACGGCCTTCGACGAGATGTCGGCGGTGAGTTTCGCAAGGTGGTCCTTGAAATATGGCGACGGCATCACGAGCAACAGTGTGTCACAGCTCGTGCACGCCTCGTTGATGTCGCTCGTGAAGTGGATGCGCTCGATGTCGAAGTTTACGTCCGTCAGATACGCCGGGTTGTGCCCCAGGCGCTTGAAGTCTTCTATGCGGTCGTCGCGACGCATATACCACGTGATGGTCTCGCAATTGTTCAGCAGGAGCTTGGCAAGCGCCGTGGCCCAGCTGCCGCCACCCATCACGGCTATTTTGCCCGGAAAGGGAGTTTCCATAGTCTCGGAGAGGGTAGGGAGGGGTTAGACTTCGGCCGGCTTGGCTGCTTCGATCCAGGCCGTTACTTCTTCGATTTTGGGTGCCTGCAGCCCCAGCTTGTGCTTCTTGTTCAGGCCGCACAGCTCCTGGTGCAGCTTCCCGGGGGTGGCCCCGCCGAGGGCTTCCACCGTCAGCAGTCCGGCCTTCTGTATAGCCGGAACCCACGCCGCGGGCACGCCCACGGCCTCAAAGGCCTCCGCCCCGTCGCGGCGCTCCTTCTTCTCGGGGCGCATCTGCGGGAAGAACAGCACTTCCTGGATCGATTCCTGGCCCGTCATCAGCATCACCAGGCGGTCCATGCCTATGCCCATGCCAGAGGTCGGAGGCATCCCGTATTCGAGCGCGCGGATAAAGTCGCCGTCGATGATCATCGCCTCGTCGTCGCCCTTCTCGCCAAGGCGCATCTGCTCCACAAAGCGCTCATACTGGTCGATCGGGTCGTTCAGCTCCGAGTAGGCGTTGCACAGCTCCTTGCCGTTCACCATCAGCTCGAAACGCTCCGTCAGTTCGGGATTTTCGCGATGGCGCTTCGTCAGAGGCGACATTTCTATAGGATAGTCGGTGATGAAGGTGGGCTGGATATACTTGCCCTCGCACTTCTCGCCGAAGATTTCATCGATTATCTTGCCCTTGCCCATGGAGGCATCCACCTCGATGCCAAGCTTTGTGGCCGTCTCGCGCAGCTGCGCCTCGTCCATGCCCGTGATGTCCACGCCCGTATGGTCCTTGATGGCCTGAGTCATCGTTACGCGCGGGAAGGGAGCCTTGAAGGAAATCATGTGGTCGCCCACCTTCACCTCCGTAGTCCCGTTCACATCCAGGCAGATGCGCTCGAGCATCTGCTCGGTGAAGCTCATCATCCAGTTGTAGTCTTTGTAGGCCACGTATATCTCCATGCACGTAAACTCGGGATTGTGCGTGCGGTCCATCCCTTCATTGCGGAAGTTCTTGCCTATCTCGTACACTCCTTCGAAGCCCCCGACGATAAGGCGTTTCAGATACAGCTCCGTGGCTATGCGCATGTACAGGTCTATGTCCAGCGAATTGTGGTGCGTCATGAACGGACGAGCCGACGCGCCCCCGGCAATCGACTGCAGGATGGGTGTCTCCACCTCGATATAGCCGGCCTGGTTGAAATACTCGCGCATCGAGTTATACACCTTCGTACGCTTGAGGAAGATATCCTTCACGCCCTCGTTCACAACCAGGTCGACGTATCTGCGGCGATAGCGCAGCTCGGGGTCGTCGAAGGTGTCGTAGGCCACCCCGTCCTTCATCTTCACGATAGGAAGCGGGCGGAGGCTCTTGCTCAGAAGCACAAGCTCGGACGCATGCACCGAGATTTCGCCCGTCTGCGTCCGGAACACATAGCCCCTCACGCCTATGAAGTCGCCGATATCCATCAGCTTTTTGAAAACCACATTGTAGAGGTCCTTGTCCTCCCCGGGGCAGAGCTCGTCGCGGGAGATGTACACCTGGATGCGGCCCTCGCTGTCCTGAAGCTCGATAAACGAAGCCTTGCCCATGATGCGGCGGCTCATGATGCGCCCCGCAACCGTTACTTCACGGCGCTCCGCATCGTCGCGGAAGCTTTCCCGGATTTCCTTGCTGTGGCCCGTTACCGCAAATTCTGCGGCGGGGTAGGGCTCGATGCCCATATCTCTGAGTGTCTGGAGACTATTGCGGCGGATTTGTTCCTGCTCGCTGAGTTCAAGAGGATTCATATCTTGCGGTTATGTATAATATGTGCAAATTATTCCGCAAAGATAAGAAAAAATCCCCAATCCCCAAAAAACCACCCCAATCATCCCACTCCCTCCCCGGCGGGAGGGGCGCTAATCTCGCTTGCGGAGCTTTTCGAGGAGGTCCCGAGCCCAGGCCGCCCCGGGGGCCGAGCCCTCATTTTCCAGGATGGTCAGAATCTGCCGGAAGCATATCAGCGCCGCCGTCAGGCTCAGAAGGTTGGAGCTCAGAAGCCCCGTCCCCTCAAGCACCACCATCTGCACCAGGTGCGCCGTCAGCAAAGCCACATTCATCCGCGTCAGGCGCCCCACAAGCCTCCCCGTGGCCTGCGCCAGCACCCGCAGTCCCGTGCGCTCGCCCTTCCTCCACATGCGCCGCAAGGCCGTCAGCGCCGCAAGAACAACCAAAAATGTGCACACCCCCGCATAGGGGAACACGGGCGCATACATCGCCCAAAGCCAGCCCCCGAAGGCCGACAACAGATACTTTATTTCCGGTGTATTCGTTTCCATAACGCTGCGAATTTACGCCGTGAAACCCCTCCAAATGCCCTAAAGCGGTATTCTCTCGCATTTTAACACTTTTTCTATCCTGCCCTTTTGCTAAAATACTTGCACGCTTGATAAATTTTTGCTATCTTTGCAGGATAAAACGCCCGCATTCTGATGTCGGGCCCTCCCTCAACGTCTGATCTAAGACAAATTTTCAACCAAATCAATATCAATTTCTCATGAAAAAGATTTATTCTTTAGTTGCTGCGGCGGCCCTCGCCATCAGCGGTATCATGTATGCCGCCGTCGGTGATGTGGCTTTCGAAGCTCCTAACTTTGCAACTTCGCCGGAAAATGGTCCCGGCAACGGCTCCGCATGGACGAAAGTCGACGGTGGAGATGGCTCCACCTGGTCTTATTTTGCCAGCTCGAAGTCTCTCCGCATCTGGAAATCCGGGACCGTTACCGCCGCTCAGAACGACTGGCTCGTTTCTCCTAAACTCGACCTCGAGGCCGGTAAGACTTATGAGGTTTCTATGGTTTGCAAATTCCACGCCGGAAGTTCCGAAGCTGGAAACATCGACCTCCACTACACCTCGGTGTATCCCACAATCTCCGGCCTCGAATCCAGCATTGCTCCCGAGACCGCTCTCGCTTCGCTCGAAAATGTGAACGGCGACACCAAGATCGGCGATTCCTATCTCTCATCCAATTTCACGCTCTCCGGCAAATTTGTAGCCGGCGAGGGCGACAACTACGTTGCTCTCCATGTCTACGGCGAGTATAAAGGAGGCTTCTATGTCTTCTCCTGCAAGGTTGTCGAGGCTGAGGCTGAGCAGGCTCCCGAGCCCATCGAGCCCGACCCAGTCGAGCCCGAGGACCACGACTGCCACGGCATCCAGGCTCCCTACGCCTCCCCCATCGCTATAAGCTCCTCTGCTTACGACCCCGCCTGGATCGTTCTCGACTCCAACGGCGACGGCAAGAAGTGGCTGCCCGTTAATGAAATTAGCACAAACTGCATGAAGATTTCCTACACCTCGTATTCAACTCCCAACCACGACGACTGGATGATCTCACCTGCAATCCATCTCGAGAAGGACGTGGAATATATCGTAGCTTACGATTATGCCACCGACCACGCAACCGAGATGATGGACGTATATCTTGCTCAGAGCTCCGTGCCCGAAAAGATCGTCGAATCCACGCCTATTGCCGTGCTGAATAAGGAGAACACCTCCAAGAAATTCAAGACGCAGTCCGTAGTCTTCACCCCCGCCGCCACGGGCGACTACCACATGGCTTTCCATGCCACCACCTCCCCCGGCAACCAGTGGTATATCTGGGTTGGCAACGTGAAGATCATGGAAAATGTATTCGCTCCCGCAGCCGTTACAGGCCTCACCGCCACTCCCGCCGAAAATCCCACTCTCGAAGTCAAGCTCGACTGGGCCCTCCCCACTGTTGACGTCTTCGGTGCTCCCATCGGCGAGGATAAGGTCTTCGAAAAACTCGAAATCTTCCGCGACGAAGAGCCCCGCGCAATCGCCGAGTTCACCGAACCCGTAACCACCTTCACCGACAGCGAAGAAACCGGCCTCACCTCCGGCAAGCACACCTACAGCGTGATCGTTACCTACTCCGGCGCCGCTTCGCCCGCCGCCAAGGTCGGTCCCACCCTCTACGTAGGTCCTTTCGAGCCCATGGCTATACCCGCCGAAGCTCCCGTCAACTCCGAATTCGTTGGCGCATGGAAGAATAAGACCGGCGAAGGCCACTCCGCCAACGCCAACGTCTGGGGCCCCTGCAACTACAGCACCCCCAACCTCACCAACCCCGACCGCATGCGCATCCAGCTCAAGGTCTACAGCGATGCATCCAACGCCTGGACATTCTCGCCCGAGTTCAAGGTCGAGGAGCCCGGCTTCTATGAGGTTGAAATCTCCGCTTCCCTTGGCTCTACCTACGACAAGGTCTGGATCAAGTCCTTCCTTGCAAACGCTCAGGACGTCGACGCCGAGATGATTTCCCTCGACGCCATCGACTGGAAGAACTTCAAGTCCAGCGTTACTTCTCAGAAGGCCATGATCTACGTTCCCGCTGCCGGCAACTACTCCGTGGCTTCGCAGGTCTACACCACCGACGACGACATGATCTCCCCCGCGAATGTCTACGAGCTCCGCAAGGTGGCTATGGGCGCCGGCCAGATGGTCCCCAATACCGTTACCGACCTCAAGGCTAAGGCTGCCGACGACGAAAGCCTCGCCGTCAACCTCTCCTGGACCAACCCCACCCTCAGCACCGCAGGCACCGAGCTCGCCCCCGGCAGCTACTACACTGAGGTTTACCGCAAGAACGGCAACGACTTCGAACTCATCGCCACCCTCACCAACGGCGAAGACTCTTACGTCGACGAAGTTCCCGCTGCCGGCGCATACACCTACGGCGTCCAGACCCTCGCCACCGGCACCAACGCCAAGATGGACAACCAGCCCACCGCTCTCTCGTCCTGGGCAGGTCCCCGCGAACTTCCCCTCCCCTACACCGTGCAGATGAACTCCGCCTCCGAGGAGAATGTTTCCCGCTACATTTGGGAAGCTATCGACGCAAACGACGACGGCAAGACCTGGGGCTTCGGCTACTCCGACCGCATGGAGTGCGCGCAGCCAGCTCAGGAAATCGAAGACATGCCCGGATACTACCAGTATGAGGACTACCTCCTCTCGCCTGTCTTCACCCTGGCCCCCGGATACTATCAGCTCACGTTCCAGATGTACGGCCGCGCCTCTTACCACAACAGCGGATACGAAATGTTTATGAACGTCGGCCTCGTCGAGACCGGATTCATCCCCGGCCGCTCCGAAATCATCAGCAAGACGCAGGTATCCTACAACAGCACTTCCTACACCAACAAGACAGTTGCCTTCAAGGTCGAGGAAGCCGGTAAGTATCAGCTCGTCTTCGCTGCCGATGAAATCAACTACAAGGTCTACTCCACATCCACCAACCTTGGCCTCGGAAAGGTTGAGTTCAAATATCTCCCCGTCCTCCCCGGCGTTGCCACCGACCTCGCTGTCGAAGTAGGCGCCGACAAGGCCCTCTCCGCTGTCTTCTCCTGGCGCAACCCCTCCACCTCCAATGTCGAAGGCGTTGAGCCCGAAATCACCCAGGCCCTCGTCTTCCGCGATGGCGAGCAGATCGCTTCCATCACCGAAGACCTCGTTGCCGGCGAAATTTCCTCGTGGGAAGACGATGAAGTGCCCGCATCCGGCAAGCACACCTACTCCGTGCAGATCTTCACCGCCGAAGGCACCCACGCCGCTGAGGCTCCCTCGGTTGTCAGCGCTTGGATCGGCGCAGGCATCGACGCTCCCTATGCCGTTGAGCCCCTTCAGTACGAAGATCACGGTTGGGAACACCACTCCCCCAACAAGACCCAAAGCTACGGTTACGATACCAACTGCTTCACCCTCAACAACACCAATGGTGCCCGTTACGAACAGGGCAACAAGGATGTAGATGGCTATCTCATGTCGCCGCAGTTCGAGTTCAACCACACCCAGAAGTATAAAATCACCGTCAAGGGCTGGAAGACGTCTCAAACTGCCGAAGAGCAGGAGAACGGCTATCCCGTAGAAATCCTTGTCGGCACCGAAGGCACCCCCGACACCTGGACCAAAGTCGGCGAAATCGCTATCCGTAACGCCAACTCCTATGGCGAGCGTCATCCTGAGTTCTTCATCATCGGCGACGAAAACCTCGCTGCCGTGCCCGTCCTCTACGCTGCTGAAGAAGGCGAAGGTGAAGGCGAAGCCGAGCCCACTGAGCCCGAACTGGCTCCCGGTTCGACGGCCGACGTTCCCGTGGCTGTTCCCGCAGGCACTCAGCGCATCGCTTTCCACGTCAATCAGGACCTCAACAACGGCCTCCTGATGTTCAACAAGATCTATCTCGACAAGGAAGGCGAGCCCACCGGCATCGACGCAGTAGAAGTGGCTGAAGGCATCCTCATCGGCGCCGATGGCCTCCGCTTCGACGGCACCGCTAAGAACGTCGCTGTCTACGACCTCACCGGCAAGCTCCTTAGCTTCGCTCCCGAGGCCGAAGGCCAAGTTTCCTTCAGCGGCCTTGCCAAGGGCGTATACATCGTGCGCCTCTCTCTCGACGGCAAGGATGTAGCCCTCAAGGTTGCTCTCTGATTCCACGCACCTTCCGGGCCGCATTAGGCCCGAATAATTAACGGTTCAAGGCCCGAGGCATCTATTCCTCGGGCCATGAACATATTTTTAGGGGATTTCCGACCCCATCTTGAACCAACTCATTATCAACATAGATCAATCGATGAAAAAGTCTCTTCTGACAGCTCTCGTGCTCGCATGCACCGCTGCCCTCGGCGTTTCGGCCGCGCCCGGTCTTTCGCGATCCCTCCGCCACGAGCGCGCCGCGCGCGTCATCCCCGTGGAGGCCTCCGCTCTGCCGCAGCAGGCTGCAGCTAAAGCTCGCGTTACGGCGCCGGTAATGGCCCGCAGCACCCGCCCGGCATTCGGCAATCTGCACGATGCAAGCCTCCTTACCCAGCCCAAGGCGCCCGTAATGCGCGTCCTCGGCGACGGCACCACAATCTATGGCTCCGTCATCTACAGCGACGCCTGGATCGGACAGTCCGCACAGTGGGGCATCTACACTTTCTCCGCTTCCGCAACCCCCTCTCCAACCCCTTACGTCGTCTTCGGCTCCTACGAGGCTAACGGTGGCGGCGCATATCTCGACGGAAAGTATTATTTCAACTCCTACGTCTACACCGAGGAGATGGGATATACCTTCAGCACATTCATCACATACGACCTCGCCACAGGCGAAAGCTCGAAAATCACAAACTCCTTCCTCACCGCGGGATTCGACCAGACACAGATCACCCACGACATGACGGCCGATCCTACAACAGGGACAATCTACGCCATCAGCTACATCAAGGTTGCGATCGACGACGAAGGCCTCATTGAGCGCTATAAGCCCGCTATCTCCATCGTCGACCCCACCATGGGCTGGTCCACCCCCATTGCCGAGACACCCGGCTTCATCGCCATCGCCTGCAACCGCGCCGGCGAGCTCTACGGCATCACAAAGGGCGCCACATCTACCCTCTATCGCATAAACAAGACCACGGGCGACTGCACCGCTATCGGTCCCACTGGTCTCAACCCCGAGTTTGTGCAGAGCGCGACCTTCGATCCCGTTTCCGATAAGCTCTACTGGGCCGAAACAGAAATCAACGGCACCTCCGGCCTCTATGAAGTCAGCGTCAACACCGGCGCCGCTTCCAAGATTGCCGCATTCCCCAACAACGAGGAATTCACCGGTCTCTTCATCCCCGAGCCCGTCGTTGCCGACGCCGCTCCCGCTCCAGCCGAGGCCCTCAAGGCCGAGTTCCTTGCCGACGACCTTTCCGGTCAGCTCGGCTTCTCCGTGTCCTCCAAGACCCAGGCGGGTGCGGACCTCTCCGGCTCTCTTACTGCCGACATCACTCTCGACGGTGAAGACTTCGCCACCCTCGATGTTCAGCCCGGACAGACCGTCGCCATTCCCGCCGGTCCCCTCGCCGAGGGCATCCACAACTTCGGCGTCGCACTCTCCAACGCTGCCGGCCAGAGCTCCCGCATGGCCATGAGCTTCTTCGTCGGCATGGACGCCCCGGCGGCCGTGTCAGGCCTCAAGCTCACCGCCGACGCCCAAGGCAATCCCTTCATCTCCTGGACCGCCCCCGACGCCGGCCGCAACGATGGCTATATCGACCCCTCGAAGATCACATATCGCGTGGTCCGTATGCCCGAAGGCCTCACCGTTGCCGACGGTATCTCCACCACCTCCTTCACCGACCGCGGAAAGTTCGACGCTCAGAACGTGTCTTACACCGTTACGCCCTTCATCGGCTCCCGCGAAGGCCTCAGCGCCTCCACCGCTCAGGAGCTCTTCGGCTCCGGTTCCGAGCTGCCCGTAACCTTCGGTTTCGAAACCAAGGACGCCTACAACCTCTGCACCGTCATCGACGCTAACTCCGATCGCGACGACCAGTATCACTGGGGAGCATGGTATTTCGGCCCCGACTTCCCCGCCGCTTCCGTTTCCGACGGATGCGCCGTCTATGGCTTCAGCCCCGAAGGCCCCGCCGACGATTGGTTCATCCTCCCGCCCTTCACCGCGCAGGCCGGACGCAGCTATCGCGTAACATTCGACTGGCGCAACTCCTCCGACGCCGAGACCGTAGCCGTTACGGCCGGTGCCGACAAGACAATCGCCGCTCAGACCACCACCGTGATTCCCTCCAAGAATTACAACAACCGCAGCGGCGCCACCGAGACCGCAACATTCACGGCCTCCGCTTCCGGCAATTGCTTCGTGGGCTTCCACATCACGTCCAAGCGCAAAGCCGGATACTTCTACATCTTCAACGTTACCATCGACGAAGTGCCCCTCACGGGTGCTCCAGCCGCCGTTTCCGCATTCACGGCAACGCCCGGCGAGAAGGGTGCCATGACCGCGACACTCAGCCTCAAGGCTCCCGCCCTCACGGCCGAAGGCGCTGCTCTTTCCTCGCTCTCGCGCATCGAAATCTTCCGCGGCAACGACCGCACTCCCATCCACACCTTCGAGGCTCCTGCGCCCGGTGCAATCCTCTCCTGGACCGACACCGACCCCGCACACGGCTTCAACACCTATCGCGCCGTGGCCTCCAACTCCATCGGCCAGGGCGAGAAGGCTCTCGCCGAAACCTTCGTGGGCTTCGACATCCCCGAGGCTGTCGAAGACTTCGTCCTCGCTGAAGTCAACGGCATCCCCGTCCTCACCTGGACCGCTCCCACCCGAGGCATCAACGGCGGATATATCGACCCCGAGGCCCTCACATACGTGATCCGTCGCAGCGACGGATCCCTCATGTCCAATAAGGCCACCGGCACGCGATATGTCGACTCCAGCCTCGACCCGATGCTCAAGCAATACTTCATCTACTACCAGATCCAGCCCGTCAGCGTGGCAGGCGTCGGCGACTACGCCCTCTCCAACCACATCATCTACGGCGATCCCTACGAGGGTCCCTTCAGCGAAGGCTTCGCCGACGCTACCGTCAGCAACGACCCCTGGGTGATGTATCGCGTCAAGGGCAACGACCAGCTCTGGACCCTCAGAACCCAAGGCGAGAGCCCCGTTTGCTATCCTGTCGACAGCGACGGCGGCATGGCCGTGTTCCGTAGCACAATGGGACGCGTCAACGATGCCGGTCGCCTCGTTTCGCCCAAGCTCAACCTCGAATCCTTCGAGATTCCCGTCCTCACGTTCTACGTCTACAACAGCCCCTCCTACGACGCCATCTACGGCGGCGACCCCTATCTCGACCGCCTCATCCCCGAGGTGCAGCTCCCCGACGGTAGCTTCGTGGCTATCGACGAACCCATCTACGTCGACGACCCCGAGTGGTCGGCAGGCTGGCTCGGATACCAGTACGACCTCTCGCAGTTCAAGAACTACGAGTATATCCAGCTCTCATTCCACGGCATCGCCGACTACGAGAACGACATCTGCCTCGACGCAGTTTCTATCACAAATGAGGTGGAATACGACCTCGGCATCTACTCCTTCAGCCTTCCCGCTACCGTCAAGGCCGGAAAGGACATGCGCCTAAAGGTAACAGTGGCCAACAACGGCGTTAATCCCGCCGAAGGCTTCCGCATCAACATCCTCCGCGACGAGCAGCCCCTCACCTTCATCACATCCGCCAAGGCTGTGCCCTCGAAGAGCTATGCTTCCTACTCCATCAGCCTCCCCACGACCCTCGAGGACGAAGGCTCGACCCACACCTACCGTGCTGTCATCGAGTGGGATAAGGATAAGATTGCTTCCAACAACCGCTCCCAAGCTGTGTCCTCCAAGGTTGTGAGCCCCGACATCCCCGAGGTGCGCGACTTCGCCGCTACCCGCGCCGACGGCTCCACATCCCTCGCTTGGGACGGCCTCGACGCACTCCGCGTGGCCGAAGACTTCGAAGGATTCGCCGCATTCGCAATCGACGACCTCGGCGACTACACCCTCGTCGACGGCGACGGCTGCATCACCTTCACCTTCAGCCAGCTCTACTATGAAAATGCCGGCGAGCCCATGGCATTCATGGCTTTCAATCCCTGGATTCTCGGCGTCTCGCAGATTCTCCCCGAGTGGGCCGCTCACTCCGGCCAGCAGGTGCTCGCTGCTTTCGGCGCTGCCGATGAGACTGGTCGCGGCACCACCGCCGACGACTGGTTCATTTCGCCCGAGATAATCGGTGGCTCCGAAATCAGCTTCTGGGCCAAGACCGCCAACTTCGAGTTTGGCCTCGAGGAATTCGAGGTGCTCTATTCCACCACCAACACCGACCCCGCGTCCTTCCGTCTTCTCCCCGACGGCGACCAGACGGCCCCCGCCGATTGGAAGCACTACTCCTTCGAGCTCCCCGCAGCTGCTAAATACTTCGCCATCCACTACAAGACAAACGATGGCTTCGTATTCTATCTCGACGACCTCTGCTATAAGGCCCGTGTTTCCACCGATGGTTTCGAGCTCGCAGGATATCGCCTCTATCGCGACGGTGCCGCTATCGCCGACCTCCCCGCCGACCGCAAGGCTCACGTCGATGCTACGGCTCTTCCCGACGGCCTCCACACCTACGGCCTCACAGCTCTCTACACCAACGGCCGCGAGAGCGCGCCCGCAACTGCCGAAGTTCACATCGGCCAGAG
>CAMWQB010000025.1 GCA_947176295.1 uncultured Porphyromonadaceae bacterium | reverse complement strand
ACGGTTTTGATTCATACTCTTTTGTAAGTCAGCGCATTAACCGCTTCTGCATCGGAACTTACAGAGACCATCGACGGTAAATGTATTTTAAAGTTAAACAAACGATTCGATAGTCCGAGTGCGGCCTCAGTATTCTGTCTTGGTCGAAGTTCAAATGGTTGGACAGCATGGCATAACGCAGAAGGCATACCCTTAAAAAACCTTAATGACTGTACCTAATGATTATAACGGGTAATTTGTGAGTATCCTGTATGCAACAATTATGAATAAGTTTAGGCCGCAAAGCTGTATCGTCCCGCAGCCATGGGAACGTATAATCCTGTCCGCACGGGTGCGCATACGGCTACGCCAATACAAGCCACTATTTTGCCCTGAAAATTATCTGCGACATGAATTCTATCCCAACATTGATTCTTTCTTATTTATTAAGCGACTAAGGAATTAGGACAGCCTGAAGTTTCAATTGCTGTAAAAAGGACGGATAAATGAATATGGCACAAATCTATGGCATTATTTAACCACCAAAGGTACGGGGCTAATCAGCAGGACGCGGGCCTTCTCCTTCAAGAATTGATCTAAAGTAAATGACATCTTGCACTACAGCCTTTATTATTGTACCTATTTTTACGTTTTCGTCAATTCTTACATATTGATAAATAAACCTATTTCCAAATTTGCAAAATCCGTTCAACCTGTTTTCATTTGATGAGGCATGTTTCCTAAAGGGTGAATCATTCTTACACAATCCAGGGGGATATGGTCGGATTGGACGAATTGATTCACCATCATATAAGAACAAATCTCGAATTCTCTTGTCGGCGCACTCGCGTAACCATTTGTAGTTTTCCATCAGTGTTCCGATTTTGCGCTCTACACATCTTCGGTACTGACGCCCTTGCAACTGTATAAGAATAGCTGTATCACTATCTACTTTTACTTTAATTTCCAGAAGACCTTGGCTATTGGTCATACCGGAGTTTACGAATACATGATTCATAGAAAACGTCATGTCCTCAGCGAACATTTCTTCATGCTTCATCCCCCAGGTAATCTGATCCTCAGATAGAGACAAATCGTGTATAATAATGTCCAACATTTTCGCATAGATAATTTTCTGATATATATATCATCTATCCTCAAATCGACATATTCTTTTCGGCTATTAGAGAAAAGACTTCCACGAAGGACTTTCCAGGATACGGATTGATTATGGATGATTGAAATAACGTTTATGTAATCGCGGATTATACCAGCTTCATAACCTACAACGTCGGAGAAAACGACACTGATAGCCTTTCCGAGATCCTTGTAGTTGATAATAGTCCAGTCTGTTATTTTTTCCTTGTTAGGGAACTTGTCCGCAAGTGTCAGGAGTACATGACATTCGCACTTTTGAGTCTTTTTGCAATATTTATCCAGCTGTTGGATATTTGGAAGGCTTTTGAATTTATTTTCGAGTACAAGATGGATTATCTCATCCTTATCTTCGTGGGAGATAACACATAAATCATAATGATTGTATTCGCGCTTTACTTCCCACTCTCCCCAATTGCTTCCGAGATTTTTATTTTTGAGAAGTTTACGGAACAGCTCTAAAAAATTGTTACGATTTAGCGTATATAGCCAGTATAGGAAGTTGGAATGGAACAATTCTTTGGAACTCAACGACAACTGAAACATCGGAGATGTTTTAAGATAATTTATGTCAGTATTGGATTCCATGGTTAAAGCGCCGTAGTTAGAAAATTTAATTAACAAATATTGAAAAAGAATACGAAAGACAGAATTGGCATCGTTTGTTGTGATATATCCGTGCACGGGAATGTCATACGATATAGTGTCCAGAATATTTGTCTTTAGATTATCAAAGTTACGAAATTATTTATTAAACCAACTACCGGGTGAAAAAATGTTGGGGATGGGCGTCTTAGTTTATCGGGGAATTTTACTGGTGTGTGAGAAATTCTTTGTATCTTTGTTTTTATAAAGTTATATTTCTCATAAGCTCATAAACTGACAATTTGACGGATGGATCTTGAGGTTCATGTTATAATCGTTAATGGCGAGGATAAGACTTTTCAGGTTGAGTCTAATCTTACTTGAGAAATAAGTTTATTGATGAACTTAATAAAAAAATAGGGATTGAAATATGAAACTGAACAAGATACACCATGTTGCAATTATTGCATCGGATTATAGACGCAGTCTCGACTTCTATACGAGGGTGCTGGGACTGAGTGTATTAGCCGAGCATTATCGCCCTGAGCGGCAGTCGTTTAAAACGGACCTGACCTTGAATGGCGAGTATATTATCGAGCTTTTCTCTTTTCCAAATCCGCCGGCACGTGTGAGCCGACCTGAAGCCGCGGGACTGCGGCACCTGGCTTTTGAGGTCGACGACATCGAGGTTGCCATTCGGGAACTTGATGCAGCGGGAGTTGCCCATGAACAGATCCGCACGGATGGCTTCACGGGCAAGAGATTTGTGTTCTTTCAGGACCCCGACGGTCTTCCAATCGAATTTTACGAAAAATAGCAGTCTTCGAATGAGATAGAATCTCATCGGTCGCTCGGAACGGTCACAGTGAATAGCCTTAGTGTTGGAGGGAGAAAATTATTTTTGCCGTGTGGGTGGAGTTTTGTATCTTTGCACGATAGAAACTTCTGAGAAGCCTTGCTGATGGACCAATTGCTCTACATCATTCCACGCGGTATTGCTATCGGTGCTCTGATTTCGGCGCCGATGGGACCCATCGGCATGCTCGTGATCCAGCGCACGCTCTCGAAAGGTCGGCTCCCGGGCTTTTTCACAGGGCTTGGGGCTGCGCTGAGCGACCTGGTATATTGCCTCCTGACGGGTTTCTGTATGAGTTTCGTTACGGGTTTTATAGACCGTCACGAAATACTTATTCAGCTCATAGGGGGCGTGGTGCTGGGCGCATTCGGCTTCTATCTGTTCAAGAAGAACCCTACCCGCGCCCTGAAGACTGCGGATGTGCCTCCGGCCACAACATTCTGGGCTGATGCAATCTCGGGATTTTTCCTTACATTTTCCAATCCTCTGATTCTCTTTTTTATAATCGGGCTGTTCGCGCGCTTCAACTTCATGCAACCGGAGTATATGCTCCACCACTATATTGCAGCATATCTGTGTATTATCGGAGGTGCCGTGGGATGGTGGTATCTTGTTACGCTGCTTGTGAGCCGACTTAAAGGGCGGTTTAATGTGCGCTCTCTCTGGCTGATAAACCGAATTATCGCGAGCCTGCTCTTCCTCATGGCTCTCGCCGGCGTGGGTATGGCAGTCTATGACTTTTTCTTCCCTGCGCAATCATGAGAAAGGGACTTCGGAGATTCTTACTTCTGCTCGTCGTTGCGATAGTTTCTGTGGCGACAATCAATGCGCAGGGACACTCGGCCCACAGCCACACCGGCCACAGCAAAAAGCTGAATCTGGCGCCATCCGAGGCTTGGAGCCTTATACCTCCGCTCGGACTGCGGGAGAAATCGACAATCGATACCCTACTCTACAACTACTGGCAGCTCTCCGTGCCGTCTGAAGTAAGTACGGCCTGGGCATCCACGGGCAATCTTGGCGGCGAAGGGATTGATATGATTTTCAGCGGCCGCCCTGCGATGAGCGATTTCTTTTTCCGCGACGCTATAGACCAGTGGATTCCGACATTCGACAAAATGAAATTCTACAATACACGTCAGCCCATGACGCTGTTGAGTTTCAATACGTCCGGCGGCCGCGAAAATGCCCAGGAGCGACTGAAAGCCATCTTTTCGGGCAACATCAACGCCAAGGCACAAGTAGGCGCCAATCTCGATTACTTATATTCCAAGGGTTCTTACGCCAATCAGGCCGTAAAAGACCTGTCGTGGGGCGCAAACGGCTCATATCTCGGTGACAGATATGAATTTCAGGGCTATTATAATCATTATAATCTGCTGAACAAGGAAAACGGCGGAATCACCGACGCCCTCTACATAACCGATCCGGCGGCATTGCAGGGCGGCGTGGACAAAATCGAGGCTAAGAGTATTCCCACGAACCTTAATTCGGCGCATTCGCGCGTGCGCGGCGAAGATCTCTGGCTCAATAATCGCTACAAGGTGGGCTATTGGGTGGAAAAACGGGACAGCATCGATACGGATTCGGTAATTTCCCGCAGCTACGTGCCCGTAACCTCGTTTATCCACACTCTCCGCTTCCGGGCAGCGAAACACATGTTTCTGGACACCAACACGAAAGAGACATCCGAATTCTTCGAAAACAACTACCTGAATCCGAACGAAACCCGCGACTGGACAACGTACTGGAGCCTGAGCAACACCATCGGCGTGTCTATGCTCGAAGGCTTCCACAGACTTGCGAAATTCGGTCTGGCGGCCTACGCCACATACGAACTCCGACGATACACCCAAGTGGCCGACACACTTGACCGGAGCCTCTATCCCGAGCTTACTCCACTCCCCGAAGGCGTGGAAAGCATTCCGAACAAAGCATCGCAAAGCCTTCTGTGGATCGGCGGGCAGCTCACCAAACAGCGGGGCTCGATACTGACTTACGAAGCAGACGTCCGCTTCGGCCTGGCGGGAGTGGCCGCGGGCGACCTGCGACTTTCCGGACGGCTCGACACGCGTCTTCATCTCCCGGCGGTCGACACCCTCAGCATCGGAGCTTTCGGAGAATTCAACAACGAGCATGCGCCATATCTCATGAACAATTTTGTGTCAAATCACTTTGCTTGGCGCAACGATTTCGGGAAAGAGAGAAGGGTTTCGTTCGGAGGCGAGCTCGATATTCCACGCTCGCTCACTCATGCTCGCGTGGGCGTAACGAACCTTCAGAACTACATATATTTCGGCCCTGATTTTACTCCACGGCAGAATTCAGGCAGCATTCAGGTATTCTCGGCCACGCTCCGACAGGGGCTTAAAGCAGGAATCCTCCACTGGGACAATACCATCACCTATCAGGCTACCTCCGATGCCGACATAATGCCACTGCCGGCCTTAGCTGTAAACACCAATCTCTACATTCTTTTCCGCTTCCATACTCTCAACGTGCAACTCGGAGTGGACTGCGACTACTATACCCGCTATCGGGGCCTGCGCTATCAACCGGCTACCATGAGTTTTTCCGTTCAAAGTCCCGGAGAAGATGCCGTGAAGGTTGGCAACTATCCATTCTGCAACTTCTATGTGAACATGAAGCTTAAGAAAGCCCGTTTCTATGTCCTTCTCTCTCACTTCAATCAAGGCCTTTTCGGAGGGTCGGATTTCTTTGCCATGCCGCTCTATCCCATGAATCCGCGGCGGCTTCAGTTGGGTATTTCGGTCGATTTCGCAAACTAAGAGGGGAGGCGGAGCGTTGATATAGATATGAAAGTATCAAGTCTCCGCCGCGCACTTCCGGCCGTAATCATAGTATTTATACTCGTGTTGTCGGGCATCGCCGTTTACAGGCACTTCAGCACGAAATCTCACCTGGTGGAATTCTTTGAACGTCCGGACGGACGTGATGTCTTATCCGTGGCCATCGAACTCTCGCCCCAGACCTACGACCCAACCGACGGCGACACTATCCGCGGCTACGACTATGCCCTGCTGAGCCGAATAGCCCGGGAGCATTCCCTCGACATTGTGTTCCACCCGTACACCAACGTGGAAGAAGCTCTGCATGGGCTCGACAAGGGGAAATACGACATCGTGGTGGGCGATCTTACCGCGACTACCGACCTGCGGGAACGAGGCTACATCCTTACCCGAGACATTTATCTGGACAAGCAAGTACTTGCCCAGCGTGTAGACACCACAAGCGGCCGCCCGAGCATCGACACCCAACGAAAGTTGGGAACGGCCGACACGATCTGGGTACCATCTGGCGACCACTACCGGCGCCGTCTCGAAAATCTGTCGGCTGAGCTTGGCGACTCCATCCACTTCCTGTGTGCACCCGGAGCAACCTCCGAACATCTTGCCATAGCCGTGGCTATCGGAGAAATTCCGTATGCCGTGGTGAGCGAGGAAGCGGCAAAAAAAGTGGCTGCGGATTATCCAAACCTCGACCTGTCGACGCCGGTGAGCTTCAGTCTCTTCCAGACATGGGCCGTGGCCCCCGGGGATTCCGTTCTTGCGGACTCGCTGAACGCCTGGATCAACGAGCTCAAGCTCTCCGACAGGTAAGGACGTCCGGAGCCTTGGTAAGAGCCTAAAAGCCCTCGATAGCAGACGAAAAGGGAACAAATTATTTTATTCCCGGAGAAAACAAGGTCTCAGAACCGGGATCTTACAGTACAAATTCGGAGTGCAAAGATGTTGAAAACTGCGGGAAAGTGCAAATTATAGGGAATTAGGGAATTTGTTTCGGCGTGGAGAGGGAATAGTCGCGAAAATTCATTATCTTTGCACTACGTATGGCAGACAGTGTACTCGACATTGCAGGGCTCAATCCCCACCAACGGGAGGCCGTAGAGGCCACGGAAGGAAGGGTGAGAGTGGTGGCAGGCGCCGGCTCGGGCAAGACCCGCGTGCTTGCCACGCGATATGCATATCTGGTTGAGGACATAGGGGTGGACCCGGCAAACATCCTGTGCATGACTTTCACCAACAAAGCGGCGCAAGAGATGAAGCAACGCATTGGTTCTCTGCTCAAGGACACAGCACACGTGAACGACTTCGTCTGCACAATCCACGGCTTCTGCGTGAAGGTGCTCCGCAGGGAGATTCATCGCCTCGGCTTCCCGAAAAGCTTCAATATCGTAGACGAGGACGATGCGAAGATCTTTGCCAAAGAAGTAATGAAAGAGCTGGGCATGGACCGGACTGCCATTACCGTGAAACAGTTTCTCAGCCACATCGCTTACCGTAAAGGCGAACTTGGGGCTGAAGGATACATCCCCCTGCTCCTTCCTGGAGGGATGGAAAGACCCGAGGTGGCGGCGCTGTTGGAAAAAGACCATGCCTTCGTGGCCTATCTGCAGAGGCAGCTCAAATTTCTCGCACTCGACTTCGACGACCTCGTCTACTCCACGCTTTACATCCTCAACACCTTTGCCGATGCACGGAAATTCTGGCAGGACGAGCTGGACTATGTGCAGGTGGATGAGGTTCAGGACTGCAATGCCACCGACTGGGAGCTGATCGACATCGTGAGCGAACGTTGCGGCAACCTGTTCATAGTCGGCGACCCCGATCAAGCCATTTATGAGTGGCGAGGAGCCAAGCCGGATTACTTCGTGGACTTCGCCGCCGACAGGACAATAGTTCTGGACGAGAATTATCGCTCGACGCCCGACATTCTTGCCGTGGCCAACAGCGTGATAAACCACAATAAGTGCCGCATACCGAAGGACCTGCGCACACGCAAGAGCCATGCCGCGCGGGTGTTACATCTCCATGCCGATTCCGAGCCCGAAGAGGCCGAGTGGGTTGCCGCCCGCATCCGCAGCCTCGGCGAAGCCGGCGAGCCTTACAGCGGGATGGCGATTCTCTACCGTGCGGCGCATTTGTCGCGCGCTTTCGAGCAGGCACTCATAAAGGCCGAAGTCCCCTACACGGTATGGGGAGGCGTCCGCTTCTTCGAAAGAAAGGAAATCAAGGACGTGCTTGCCTATCTGCGTCTGGCTGCAAATCCCGATGACGACCAAGCCTTCGAGAGAGTGGTGAACGTGCCGTCGCGCCTTTTCGGCGAGACCACTCTCGGGCGGCTGAAAGCTGTGGCCGAAACCACGGAGCAATCACTTTTCCGCACCCTTGTGGACAATATCGACAACCGGGAATTCGCGCGCACGAAGGCCCGCGACTTTACATATCTCATCGAGAAATATCATGCGCTCAGTCAGGGCGAAGACTTCAAGGTGAGCGACCTGCTCGAGGGGCTCCTTTCGGAAAGCGGCCTCAAGGAATCTATACGCAAGGATGCCGATGAAGACCGGTTGCAAAACATCAACGAACTCCTGGCTTCGGTGAAACTTTACGAACAGATGCATATCGACGACCTCCCGCCGCTACCGAGCAGTGATGGAAGCGACGCTCCGCTGACAATTCTGCAGCAATACCTTCAGGACATCGCACTCTACACCAATGCCGACTACCGCAAGGACAGCCACTCCGTGCGGCTGATGACCATCCACCAGGCCAAAGGTCTGGAATTTCCCTACGTCTTCGTGGTGGGGCTGACGGAAGGTATTTTCCCGAGCCATCGGAGCATCCGCGAGCGCAAGCTCAAAGGACTTGAGGAGGAACGGCGCCTGATGTACGTGGCCATAACCCGAGGAGAAAAAGCCGTGGTGCTCACCGAGAGCGAAGGCTACGACTTCAATACCAAACAATCCAAATATCCCTCGCGTTTTCTTACTGAAATAGGCGACGGGCTTATGGAAATCGAAGGCGACATCGACGAAGCCTTGCTGAAAGGTACGGCCCGGCTTGTGCGCAACCTCGACAGCGAGATATTCGCCGACGAATTTATCGACGCCACCGACGGCGACGAGTTTGCCCCGGGCACGGCGGTGCTCCACAAGCGTTTCGGCCGCGGCACGGTGGTGGAGAACAATCCCGACCGCGGCTCGGCACGGGTGGCCTTCGGCGACAGGACCGTCAACCTGCGATATTCCGCCCTCACGCCCGTGCCCCATAAATAGAACCTCTCAAACATCCCGACAAAAATATGTATCTTCCCAATGACCCGAATATGCTCCTGAGTATCATCAACATGAAACTGCGTGACGAGGGCTACTCGTCGTTCGACGAAATGTGCCAGGCGCTGGACCTCGACAAAGAAGGGATAGAAAAGCGACTCAATGAGGCAGGCTTTGAATACATGGCCGCCCCTGTGAACCAATTCCGCTGATGAGCACCGAAAGCTATCTCGACAAACTGAACGGCGCCCAGCGCGCCGCTGTAGAATACTGCGACGGTCCCGAGCTTGTGATAGCAGGAGCCGGCTCGGGCAAAACGCGCGTGCTCACCTACAAGATAGTTCACCTCCTTCACCTTGGCTACAAGCCAAGGCGCATAATGGCCCTGACCTTCACCAACAAGGCCGCCCGCGAGATGCGCGAACGAATCACGGCACTCGTTGGCGAAGAGACAGCCTCGCGTCTGTGGATGGGCACTTTCCACTCGATTTTCTCGCGCATCCTGCGGATGCACGCCGACAAGCTCGGATTCGGTAGCAATTTCACCATTTACGATTCTTCCGACACGAAGTCGCTCATCAGGAGCATCATCAAGGAGCTTAATCTCGACGATAAATATTATCGTCCGGGAGCCGTGGCGGCAGACATATCCAAGGCCAAGAACGCCCTCTACTCGCCGGCCGACTACGAGCGCGACCGCGACCTGATGCAGGCGGCATCGGACTGCAAACGCCCACGCACGGCCGAGATATATCGCATCTACGCCCAGCGCTGCCGTGTGGCCGGCGCCATGGATTTCGACGACCTGCTGTATTTCACAAACATCCTTCTGCGCGACTTCAAGGACGTGCGCGAAGAGCTCCAGGATTATTTCAGCTACGTGCTTGTGGACGAGTACCAGGATACAAACTTTGCTCAGCACCTGATAATCTCGCAATTGTGTGGCCGCCACAAACGCCTGTGTGTTGTGGGCGACGACGCCCAGAGCATCTACAGCTTCCGCGGGGCCAATATCCGCAATATCCTCACACTCGAAAAGAGCTTCCCCAATCTGCGGATATTCAAACTCGAAGAAAACTACCGCTCGACCAAAACCATCATCGGTGCGGCAAATTCTCTCATAGCCAACAACTCGATGCAGATACCGAAGGAAGTGTTCTCAAACAACGCTTCCGGTGAGCAAATCGAAGTGAACAAGGCCTACAACGACTATGAAGAGGCTTATACCCTTGCCTCGCGGATTCGGAGCATCCAGATGCGGAGCCACGACCCTTTGTCGGAGTTTGCGGTTCTCTACCGCACGAACGCCCAAAGCCGTGTGCTCGAGGAGGCCCTGCGCACCCGGAACATCCCTTACCGAATCTATGGCGGCCTATCGTTCTACCAACGCGCGGAGGTGAAGGATGCCTTGAGCTACTTCCGTCTGGCGGTGAATCCGGACGACGACGAGGCCCTGCGCCGCATCATCAACAAGCCGGCCCGAGGAATCGGAGAGACAACGATGAAGAAAGTGCTGTCGGCGGCCATCGCAGCAGAAGTAAGCCTGTGGCGCATAGTCTCCGACCCCGAAGGGACAGGCCTGGACGTGAACAAAGGCACGGCCCGCAAGCTCCTCGGGTTTGCGGAAATGATCCACGGCTTCCACGACATGAACGAGAAAGGAGCCAAGGCACCTGAGCTCGTGAGGGAGATAATCGCGAAGACCTCGATGCTCCAGGTGCTGATGACCGACAAGACGCCGGAAAGCATATCCAAGAAAGATAATATTCTCGAACTTGTGAAGGCCGTGGACGATTTTACCTCGGCCCGCATAGAGCAAAGCGGCGAGGAGGCGCAGGCCGGCCTCGGCGACTTCCTGGCCGAAGTGTCGCTTCTCACCGACCAGGACGAGAATGACGGTCCGGACGAAAAGGTAACGCTGATGACCATCCATGCGGCCAAGGGCCTTGAATTCGCCAACGTCTTCATCGTCGGCGTGGAGGAGGAGCTCCTGCCGTCGGGAATGGGCATGGGTTCGCCGGAAGAAATAGAAGAAGAGCGGCGCCTGATGTACGTGGCACTGACGCGAGCCAAGCAGCGCTGTGTGGTGAGCTATGCCTCGCAACGGATGGTGAACGGGCAGACACGTCAATGCGTGCCCTCGCGCTTCCTCCACGAAATCGACAGCCGCTATCTGCGGCTTATGACCGGCACCACGCTCGGGCGCCGTCCGGCAGGCAGCCGTCCGGCACCTTCGCCGAGCGCCGGTGCATATTCAAGTCCGCGTCCGGAGACCGCGAAGCGCCCGTCGGGAAATTTCCAACCTCTCAGGACCGCCACCGCGCATCGGCCTGCGCCGACAGCATCCGAGCCTAATAATACCGACATCTATCACGGCGCGGCGGAATTGCGCGAGGGCATGCGCATACGCCATCCGAGATTCATGACAGGCATAATCGAAAAAATCGACACGGCCTCGCCCGATACCCGCATCGAGGTGTCCTTCGAAGACGGCGTGCGACGCACACTCCTGCTGAAATTCGCACGTTTCACCATACTTGACTGAATATTCCCACTCACGAAACAACATGACAGCCGAACAGCTCCCCACCCCGTTCTACATTGTGTATGAAGACCGCCTGAGGGCCAACCTCGAGCTTATATCCGACGTGAAACGCCGCGCCGGGGTAGACATCATAATGGCCTTCAAGGCCAACGCGCTGTGGCGCACCTTCGACATAGTGCGCCAATATTGCCGCAACTCCACGGCGAGTTCGCTGAACGAGCTGCGCCTCGGGCGCGAATTTCTCGGTGGGGAAGTTCACAGCTATTGTCCGGCGTATACCGACGCCACAATTGACGAATATCTTGAGGGTAGCTCTCACATAACCTTCAATACCGTGAGCCAATACCGGCGCTTTGCCGAGCGCGTGGCGGCATACAATGCGAGGGTGCCGGAGGCCGAGAGGGTAAGTCCGGGGTTGAGGGTGAATCCCAAATGTTCCGTTATCGAAACGGACCTTTACAATCCCGCGCTGCCGGGCTCGCGCTTCGGAGCGTCCGCTGATGAGTTGTCTGCAGGCCTGCCGGAGGGTGTTGAGGGCTTGCATTTCCATGCACTCTGCGAATCGACAAGCTATGACCTCGAGAAGGTGCTGAAGGCTTTCGAAGAACAATTCGGACACTTGCTCGACAAGGTGAAATGGGTGAATATGGGGGGCGGCCACCTGATGACGCGCGAGGGCTACGACACGGACCACCTTGTGGAGCTTCTCAAAAGCTTCCGCGAGCGCTATCCGCATCTGAAAGTGATTCTCGAGCCCGGGAGTGCGTTCACATGGCGCACGGGAGATCTGGTAACGAGCGTGGTGGACACCGTGAGCAACGACGGAGTGGACACGGCTATCGTGGACGTGAGCTTCGCCTGCCACATGCCCGACACCCTCGAAATGCCCTACCAGCCGGCAATCACGGAGGCCTCGGAAGAGGGTCCGGATACGCATCCCTGGCGGCTTGGAGGCAACTCTTGTCTCAGCGGCGACTATATGGGCTTCTGGCACTTCCGCGAGCCGCTGCGCGAGGGAATGCGCCTGACACTCGAGGATATGAACCACTACACAACGGTGAAAACCACGATGTTCAACGGCATACAGCATCCGGCACTCGTGCTCTGCCGCAGCAACGGCGAGTGTGAGATTCTGCGCGCATACACTTACGAGGATTATAAATCGCGGATGAGCTGAAACACAATGGCACACACAGACATGAGCGAACGACGTCCTAAATATTCCATCATCGTGCCCGTATACAACCGAGTAGACGAGGTTCGCGACCTCACGGACAGCCTTCTGCGACAGAGCGAGCGGAATTTCGAGCTAATAATTGTCGAAGACGGCTCGACGGCTCCCTGTGAGGCTGTTGTTGAAGATGCACGCGCGAAAGGGCTCGAAGCTTCTTACTACTTCAAGCGAAACGAAGGGCGTTCGATTGCCCGCAACTATGGAATGGAAAGGGCCAAGGGCGATATGCTGGTGTTCTTCGATTCGGATTGCGTGATTCCTCCCGACTATTTCCGCACGCTCGACCGCGAACTGGGAGAGCGTCCGCTCGATTGCTACGGTGGCCCTGATGCCGCACACGACAGCTTTTCCGACACACAAAAGGCCATCAACTATACGATGACCGCTTTCCTCACCACCGGAGGCATCCGCGGAGGCAAGGTGAGCCTTGAAAAATTCACGCCACGGACCTTTAACATGGGCTTTACCCGCGAGGTATATGAGCGGGTGGGAGGATTCCGGGAGATGTTTTCCGAGGATATAGACATGAGCACCCGCATCCGCCGGGCAGGTTTCTCTATCGGCCTCGTGAGGCCGGCATATGTGTGGCACAAACGGCGCATCGACTTGCGGAAGTTCTTCCGGCAGGTATATGTGTTCGGGATGTCGCGCATCACTCTTAAGCTTCTCTACCCGGGGTCGCTCAAAGCCGTGCATATTCTTCCGGCGCTCGCGCTGACAGGCTTTGTGGCACTTCTGCTGCTTGGCATCTTTGTGTCGCCGTGGTGGCTGCTGCCTCTTGGTCTCTATTTCGGGGCTATCTTCGCCGGGGCCCTTGTCTCTACCCGTTCTCTGAAAATCGCGCTCATCGCCGTGCCTGCGGCATGCATACAGCTTTGCGGCTACGGCCTCGGTTTTCTGAAAGCCTGGATACAGAAAATAGTTCTGCGTCGGGGCCGCGACGTGAATGAAGAAATAGATATACGCAAAGGCAAAAATGAAAAGTTATAGCGAACTCACATCCGAGGCTTCGGGGATGACCATACACGACATGCCCGACGACCAGAAGCCCCGCGAAAAGGCTCTCGCCTGCGGTATAGGCAGCCTCACTGATGCCGAGCTTATGGCGATAGTCTTTGCCACGGGCATCCGGGGGAAATCAGTGCTTCGCATGAGCGAGGAAATCATCGAGGCGAATGACGGACACCTGTCGCTGCTGACGGCACTCGATGTGAAGGAGCTGTGCAAGCGCTTCAAAGGCATAGGGCCGGCCAAGGCTCTGACATTGCTCGCGGGGCTTGAATTGGGAGTGAGGGCGGCCCGCGACGCTGCCCGTCTCGAAGCCGAACGAAAAGCCCTGACATCTCCAAAAATCGTCTGGGACCTGATGCACGAAAACCTCGCGGGCCTCGAGCATGAGGAATTCTGGGTGCTCTACCTCAACCAGGCAGGGAAACTCATCCGGAAGGAGCTCGTGGGGCGCGGAGGGCTGTCGGCCACGGTGGCCGATGTGCGCCTTATTCTTCGCGAGGCCATCATGAACCTTGCGTCGGCGATGATACTGGTGCACAACCATCCATCGGGCAACCTCACTCCAAGCCCTCAGGACATAGCACTGACACGCAAAATAAAAGAGGCGGCCGCCTATCACGACATCCGCCTTAACGACCACATAATATTCACCGACACGGGCTTTTATTCCTTCCACAACGAGGGACGGATGCCTGACTAAAACAAGCTCAAGACACAAGAACATGCGAATGGACGGACGCCGCAGAAGCGGCAATGTAGACGACCGCCGCGGCCTTACGGCCGGCACGGGCGGGAAAATTCTCGGCGGTGGCATCGTCGGGGTAATTATTATTGCTGTAGTTACCCTGCTTGGCGGAGGCAACATCGGCGATGTGCTCACCAACGTGCTCGGCTCGGGAATGGAAAGCCCCCTCACGACCCAGGCCTCGGGAAATTATACCCCCGATGCTGAGGACGAGCGCCTCGAAGAATTTGCCTCGCAGGTGCTTGCGGGCACGGAGGACGTGTGGACGCGCGAATTCCGGCGCCAGGGCTGGGGCGAATATGAGTGCCCCAAGATGGTGCTTTTCAGCGGCTCCGTAAACTCTGGCTGCGGACATGCCACCTCCCAGACTGGTCCCTTCTACTGCTCGGCTGACCAGACCGTGTATATCGACCTCGACTTTTTCAAGGAGATGAGCACCACGATAGGCGCGGGGGGCGACTTCGCTTATGCCTACGTGATTGCGCACGAGGTCGGGCACCACGTTCAATATCTTCTGGGCACCCTCCCGGACGCCCACCAGAAGATGAGCCGCCTGCCTGAAAAGGAAGCGAACAAGATAAGTGTGGCTCTGGAGCTTCAGGCCGACTTCTATGCGGGCGTGTGGGCTCACAACGACAACGAGATGTTCGGGTCGCTTGAAGACGGCGACATCGAAAACGCCATCAATGCCGCCTCGAAAATCGGCGACGACTATCTGCAACGCAAGGCTTACGGCCGGGAGATGCCCGACAGCTTCAATCACGGGCGCTCGGAGCAGCGCGTGCGCTGGCTCAAAAAGGGCCTCGACACGGGCAATCCTCTTGCCGGCAACACGATGGACATCCCATACTCGCGTCTCTGATGTTTGATGTAGATGTCCGCTTCATGCGGAGAGCCATAGCCCTTGCCCGAGGAGGAGAGGGACACACGGCGCCAAACCCCATAGTCGGCGCGGTGATAACCGACCGTGAGTGCCGCATCATCGGTGAGGGATTCCATCGCCGGATCGGAGGCCCGCATGCCGAGGTTAACGCAGTGCGGTCGGTTAAGGACCCTGCGCTGCTCCGCGACGCGACAATATACGTAACTCTCGAACCCTGCTCGCATTACGGGAAAACACCACCGTGCGCCAAGCTGCTTATCGACTGCGGGATTCCGCGGGTTGTAGTGGGCTCGGGAGACCCAAACCCACGCGTGGCCGGACGGGGCGTGAAAATGCTGCGCGAGGCCGGGATTGAGGTTGTGGAGGGCGTGCTTGAGGAAGAATGCCGCCGACTGAACCCCGCTTTCATGACGGCCCACAGCCTCCGGAGGCCCTTCATCACCCTGAAATGGGCGCAGACGGCCGACGGGTATGTAGATTCGCGTCGCAGTCCATTTGGCGGAGCGTTGAAAATCTCAACACCTCTTGGGAGCGTACTCGTTCATCGCCTTCGCTCACTGCACGATGCCATCATGGTAGGCTCCGGCACGGTTATCGCAGACAATCCACGCCTCGACTGCCGGCTGTGGGCAGCAGCTGCCGGCTCCCCACGCCCGATAATTGCCGATCGCCGGGGACGGATAGCCCCGGATGCCTTCGCTCCCGAGCGGCAGGCCATATATCTCCGTGGGGACGAACCGCTCGTAGATGCAATGGCCCGGCTATACTCGGACTATGGCCTGACGAGCGTGCTGGTGGAAGGTGGCCCGACGATAATAGAAGCTCTGATGCGCGAAGGGCTTTACGATCTGGTGAGGATAGAGACGTCGCCTCTGAAGCTCGCAAACCAAGGGGGCACACAGGCTCCCTCCGCCCCACCCTTCCCGCCTTTCAGCACCTTCAGGGCCGGCTCCAACAGCGTTAGCCTTTATTCGCACAATCCTCTTGTAGGTGTTAATTACCTATAAAAAGCAATAAAACACGCACAAACACGCGGGAAAGCCGAAGGAAATTGGCGCAAAAATTATAACTTTGCAGATTGAAATTCTGAACCTACCTATGTCGAAGCATAAGATATTTGGCCTTGCGTGTGCTCTAAGCCTTTTTGGCTTAGGAGCTTGCAATTCTACATACGAGCCCGGCGAGAGCATAGCCTCGTCGGCAGCGGTATATTCTTTCTCCGTCCGGAGCTTAAGTTCGGCTCTCCAGGGAGTGGACACCGTCTTTTTCTCGGTGGACCTCCTCGGGGCGAAGATCTTTAACGCGGATTCGCTGCCTTACGGCACGCGTGTGTCGGGTCTTATACCGAAGGTTACGACCCTCGACGGCGTATCGGTGTGTGAATTCATAGTTCCGCGCCCGGGCAAGGCAGACACCATCATCAACATGATAACGCATCCGCAGGATTCGGTTGATTTTTCGAATGGTCCTGTAACCCTGCGCATTGTGTCGCCTGACGCATTGGTAGAACGCAAATACAGCGTGAGCGTGAACGTGCACAAAATCAAGAGCGATTCGCTGGAATGGGCACTGACCGCCCGCTCGCCCCTGCCAAGCTCCCTCCAGGAAGCCACGGCTTCGGGGATGGCTGTGAGCGGAGGAAAGATGTTCTGCCTCAGCGCCGATGCCTCCGGGGCCTACTCCCTGGCGATGAGCGCTGACCCCTACACGGACACGTGGACCTATGTCAACGCCGATTTCAGCGGCCTTTCGCTTGTTCCCTCGAGCCTTCGCGGAGGGGAAAGCACGCTATATGTTCTTGATGCCAACGGACGCCTCTACACGAGCACTGACGAGGGCAGCAGCTGGAACGACAGCGGTCGCGACTACTGCGAGGTATTCGGCGAACTCGGGGGCTACCCGGTGGGAACGGGAATCGATGCCCGCGGAGAATACGTCCTTATTGACGGCGCCACGGGCAGTGAGCTGTCGCTGCCGGCCGGTGATTTCCCGGTGAAGGGAGCCTCGGCAGGAGTTGATTACCGCTTCCCGCTGAGCACCGGAAGCCAGATGGTGATACTCGGGGGCCGCACTGCCTCGGGAGCTCTGAGCGGCTCAGCCTGGGCTTACGACGGCTCGTCGTGGCTTAAACTTACGGGAATCAAGACCCTGCCTGCCGGACTTGAGGATATGGCGCTTGTGGCTTACACCACTTTCGAGGAAAAAGAGGCATGGAATGCCGACCGATATGCATCTCTTCTTGCCTTCGGCGGCAAAGATGCTGCGGGGGTTCCGTCGTCGACGGTCTACGTCTCGCGCGACTTCGGCATGTCGTGGAACAAGGCGAACGATCTGCTGCAGATGCCCGAATACTTCCCGGCATGCAGCGGAATGTCGGCAGCTGTTATGAACCACCTGACCAAGGCCGATGATCCTGCAGCGGCCATGCTTCAGGCCTTTGCTCCTCAGTCGCGTGCCACCAAGCCCGTAACTGAATGGGAGGTGCCTTACATCTACCTCTGCGGAGGCACAACGGCTGAAGGGCCCCTCAATGCCTACATATGGCGCGGCCTGATAAACCGCCTAAGCTTCAAGCCGCTGATTTAAGAATAAAATAGAAAAATCAACACAGACCATGTCTCATCCGGCACTCCATACCGCTCTCCGACGCTACTTCTCAGGGGCCATCAGGCTTCTGTGTGTGATACTTATTGCGTCGGCAGCGCAGAATGCGGGCGCTCAGGAGGCAAAATACAAATTCGACCTCGGGGCATCGCTGGGCATGAGCGGCTATATCGGGGAAGCCAACAGCAGCAACATCTTCCGTAAGCCGGGTTTTGAGGGAGAGGCATCTTTCCGCTATCTGCCCGACACCCGCTGGGCTGTGCGCGGAGTATTCTCGACCTTCGGACTGAAGGGGAGCACTGAAGGAATGAAGGACTATCTTCCGGGAGGTGCGGTATACAGCTTTACGTCGCAGGCCTACGAACTGAGTGTGCGCGGGGAATTCAATTTCTTTCCCTACGGCATAGGCGAGACATACAAGCGCCTGCGGCGCTGGACGCCCTACCTCACCCTCGGCCTGGGAGGGGCGCTGAGCACCTCGGGGGGAAAGGCGTCGGGAGCCTTTACCATTCCCATGGGTATGGGAGTGAAATTCAAACTCAATGAAAGAGTGAATCTTCTTGCGGAGTTCACGATGACGAAGGCCTTCTCGGACAAGATGGACGGCCCGACACTGAACGACCTTAACCTCATAAAAACGGCATTCTACAAGAGCACCGACTGGTATTCGCGCCTGAACGTGGGCGTGAGCTTCGAGTTCGGAGAGCGCTGCGAGACGTGCCATTATGTTGACTGACAACAGAAAAGAGCGATGAAAACAAAAGCTGAAAGCACAATCGACATGTCGCGTCTGCCACAACACGTAGCCGTGATAATGGACGGAAACGGGCGATGGGCCCAGGCCCGCGGTCTGGAGCGCTCTGCCGGCCACGTCGAGGGCGTCAATACCGTGCGCCGCATCACGGAAGCGGCGTCGGAGCTGGGCATAGGCTATCTCACGCTCTATACCTTCTCGACGGAGAACTGGAATCGCCCGCAGGCCGAGGTGGACGCGCTGATGGAACTGATAGTCATTGCCATCGAACGCGAGACGCCCGACCTGATAAAGAACAACGTGCGACTGACAGCCATAGGCGACCTTGGCCGGATGCCCGAAACAGCGCGAAAACGTCTGGATAAGTGCATCTCGGACACGGCGCATTGCTCGGGCCTCACACTTGTGCTTGCTCTGAGCTATTCGTCGCGCTGGGAAATCATCCGCGCCGTGCGCAGCCTGGCTGCCGATGCAGCTTCAGGGCTTCTGAAGCCGGAAAACATAGACGAGGAGATGTTTGCCTCGAAGCTGAGCACCGCGGGCATTCCGGACCCGGACCTGCTGATACGCACTGGGGGCGACCTGCGCGTGAGCAACTACCTTCTCTACCAAATAGCATATTCGGAACTAATCTTCACGCCCACTTACTGGCCGGCTTACTCGAAAGATGATTTCAGGGCCCACATTGCCGAATACCAGCGACGACAACGCCGCTTCGGCCTGACAGGCGAACAGGTGAGCGGCCAATAAGCCCCTCACGGCACGAAGAAAAGGAACCAATCCATAAAAAATTCACATCCAAGCCACTACGCGACAAGCCTTCCAAACAAGCATTATGCGATATTTCACCCCCTCGCTTGCAAGCCTCCTGCTTCTCTCCGGCGCCTGCCTCACAGGCAGTGTTGGCGCCTACGGCCAGACGGCAGCAAACGACACTATCTACAACCCGACGGTGCTCTACACGTCGATGCCGCAGACTTACGAAATCGCAGGCATCGAAATAACGGGGGCACCGAACTACGATGACGAGAACATCCTGAACTTCGCGGGCCTGCGCGTCGGCGACCGCATGACCATTCCGGGCGACGACATTACGAATGCCGTGAAACGCCTTATGCGTCAGGCACTTTTCTCCCAGGCTCAGGTTGAACTCGTGAAGACCTATCGCGACAAGGCTTGGATCCGCATCAATCTCCGCACGCAGCCGAGAATCTCGCAGGTGAACTACATCGGCATGAAGAAAGGCGAACGCGACGACCTGACGAAGAGCCTCAATCTAATGAAAGGCAACATGATAACGCAGAATATCGTGAACCGCACGCAGCAGATTGTGGAAAAGTACTTCGCGGATAAGGGCTTTGGAAAGGCAGACGTGAAGGTGAACGTGCATGAGGACTTGAGCGCGCCCAATGAGATGATTGTGGATATCGTGGTGGATAAGCACGACAAGGTGAAAGTTCACAAAATCTATCTCGAAGGCAACGAGGTAATCTCGGACCGCAAGCTCAAAAATGCGATAAAGAAGACAAACGAGAAGTCGGATATCTGGAAAATCTTCAGCCAGAAGAAGTTTGTGGAGAGCGACTATCACGACGACCTGAACCGCATCATAGAGAAATACAACGAGAAAGGCTATCGCGATGCAAAGATCGTTTCGGATTCGGTTGTGCCCTACGACGACAAGACCGTAGATGTGTACATCAATATCGACGAGGGCAACCAATACTATATCAAGGATATAACGTGGGTTGGCAATACGGTCTACCCCAACGAGCTGCTGGCTGATTACCTCGGTATGAAACCCGGCGACGTCTACAACCAGAAGATGCTGAACAAGCGCATCAACGAGGACGACGATGCAGTGAGCAACCTCTACATGGACAACGGCTATCTCTTCTATCAGCTTGTACCCGTCGAACGCGAAGTGTCGGGCGACTCTATCTCTCTTGAGATGCGCATGATGGAAGGTCCGCAGGCGAGGGTGAACAATGTGATAATAAACGGCAATGACCGCCTGTATGAAAAAGTAATCCGACGAGAACTGCGTGTTAAGCCCGGCGAACTCTTCAGCAAGAGCGACCTTATGCGCTCGCTCCGAGAAATCGCGCAGACGGGCCACTTCAACCCGGAGAACATGCAGCCGGACATCACACCTAACGAGGAAAACGGCACGGTGGACATAGCCCTGAATCTGGAATCCAAGGCCAATGACCAGATAGAATTCTCGATGGGCTGGGGCCAGACGGGCATCATCGGCAAACTGGCGCTTAAGTTCACAAACTTCTCGATAAAGAACCTCTTCTACCCGAGCACCTACCGCGGAATCATCCCTCAGGGCGAGGGACAGACCTTCACAATCTCGGCCCAGACGAATGCCCGCTACTACCAGAGCTATGCAATTTCGTTCATGGATCCGTGGTTCGGAGGCAAGCGTCCGAACTCGCTGAGCGTGTCGGCATACTACAGCCGCCAGACAGGCGTGAACAGCAATTTCTACAACAACCGCTGGAGCAACTCGATGCTTTGGGGCTCGGGTCTGAACTACGGCTACAACTACAACGACTTCTATCAAAATTCCTACCAGGCTTCGCTGGACCCGAACAAGGTTCTGCAGATGGTGGGAGTGAACGCAGGCTTCGGCAAGCGACTGAAATGGCCGGATGACTACTTTACGCTGACGGCGGAACTGGGCTACAACTGGTATTACCTGAAGAACTGGGATTATCTCTATATCCGCAACGGGGACTACTACATGCGCAACGGCACGTGCAACGCTCTTGTGTTGGGCCTGACCCTCTCGCGGTCGTCGATCGACAATCCTCTCTACACGCGCTCGGGCTCGAGCTTCTCGCTGAATCTATCGCTGACGCCTCCCGCGTCGATGTTCGGCAAGCACGACTGGAAGGCACTGAGCCAGGAAGGCACTGCGGAGGCAACGAAGGAAATGTTCCGATGGATCGAGTACTGGAAACTTCGTTTCCGCTCGCGCACGTACACTCCCCTGTCGACCAATCCACAGTGGACGCCCGTGCTGATGACACGCTTCGACTTCGGACTTCTTGGGAGCTACAACAAGTATCTGAAATCGCCGTTCGAGACGTTCTACGTGGGTGGCGACGGCATGTCTGGCTCCTACACCTATGCCACGGAGACGATCGCCCTTCGAGGCTATGACAACGGGGCCCTGACTCCGTGGGGCATGGAAGGCTATGCCTACACCCGCATGGGCGTGGAAATACACTTCCCGCTGATGCTGCAGCCGACGACAACGATCTATGCCCTTGCTTTCCTCGAGGGAGGCAATGCGTGGACTAACGCCAGCCAGTTCAACCCCTTCAGCATGAAACGCAGCGCGGGTGCGGGTGTCCGTATCCATCTACCGATGGTCGGCCTGATGGGTATCGACTGGGCATACGGCTTCGACAAGGTTTTCGGCGAGAAGGGGGGCAGCCACTTCCACTTCGTGCTGGGTCAGGAATTCTAAGAGTCTAAATAACAAAACTAAACTTTCCGGCTCTCCGGTCGTCTAATAAAGAAAACAACCAGACAGACATGATGAAAAAAATTGTAATCATTCTTTTCCTTACCATGACCGCCGTAGGCTTCGATGCTGCAGCGCAGAAGTTTGCGATGGTGGACATGGAATATATACTCAAGAACGTCCCGGCCTACGAAATGGCCAATGAACAGCTGAACCAGCGCTCCTTGCGCTATCAGAAGGAAGTTGAAGCCCTTGGAAAAGAGGCGGAGAACATGTATCAGCAATATCTTCAGGACAAACCCTTCCTGACTGACGAGGCCTCGAAGGCACGCGAGCAGGAAATCGTGGCGAAAGAAAAGGCCGCCACGGAACTTCGCTTCAAATATTTCGGACCGGAAGGAGAACTGGCCCAGAACCGCCAGAGCCTTCTGAAGCCTATCCAGGACGATGTGTACAATGCCATCAAGAAGGTGAGCGACGAGCGGGGATATCAGGCCGTTTTCGACCGGGCCTCGTCGTCGGAAATTATTTACGCGTCTCCGCGAATCGATATTTCCAACGAGGTGCTTGCCAAATTAGGATATTCAAAATAAAATTCATAACTTTGTCCACAAATAAACAAAAATAGACACACCAATCATGTTTAAAAAACTCATTCTTGCCGTACTTGTGGCACTTCCCATGACGGCATTCGCACAGAAGCTTGCCGTTGTCGACGTAGAAGGCGTATTCGCCGAGATGCCCGAGACGAAGGAGATGCAGACGAAAATCGAAGATGCCTCGAAGCAGTACGAAACGGCCATGCAGGGCCTTGCCGATGAGCTGAACAAGCTTTATCAGGACTATCAGGCCATCGCCAACGATACGACAGTCCTCGACACCATCAAAGAGCGCCGCATCCAGGAAATCCAGGAGCGCCAGCAGAACGCCGAGCGTTTCCGCGCCACAGCACAGCAGGACCTTGCACGCCAGCAGCAGCAGCTCGCAGCTCCTATCTTCGAGAAACTGAATCAGGCCATCTCGTCGGTTGGCCAGGAAGGGAACTACTCGCTTGTGCTCCCCAAGAATCCTGAACTTACGCTCTACGTTGGCGCTGACGTAACGGACATCACCCCGATGGTAAAGAGCAAGCTGGGCATCAAGTAATCGACGCCCGGACAACAGCTAAAATATTTTCTGAGAAAAGAATCCTCCCGGCCTGCTGAATGGCCGGGAGGATTCTTTTTTGATTTTCCGAGACAAAAATAGTCGATAATAAAAAGGAAAATGCTAACTTTGCAAGAGAACACGATACAAGCAAACGAAATATACAAATACATACAACGCACAAACGAATATGGCAACAAAACCCTTCCACTATCAGCCGATGTTTCCCCTCGGGCCGGACACGACGGAGTATTATCATCTGACTTCCGACTATGTGAAGACCGAGAACTGGAACGGCCATGAAATGCTGGTGGTAGCACCGGAGGCACTGACGGTGCTTGCGCGCCAGGCCACTCACGACAACGCATTCATGCTTCGCCGCGAGCACAACGCCATGGTGGCAAAGATACTCTCCGATCCTGAGGCAAGCGAGAACGACAAGTTCGTGGCGCTGACGATGCTCCGCAATGCGGAAGTGGCCGCAAAAGGACAGCTTCCCTTCTGCCAGGACACGGGCACGGCAATAATCCACGCAGAAAAGGGGCAGCAGGTATGGACCGGCTGCAACGACGAGGAGCGCCTGAGCGAGGGCGTGTATCTGACGTACACGACCGACAATCTGCGCTACAGCCAGAATGCCCCTCTGACGATGTATGATGAAGTGAACACGGGCTGCAACCTTCCCGCCCAAATCGATATCCATGCCACGGAAGGCGACGAATATCACTTCCTGTTCGTGGCCAAGGGCGGTGGCTCGGCCAACAAGACATATCTCTACCAGGAGACGAAGGCAACCATCAATCCGAAGACTCTCGTACCCTTCCTCGTGGACAAGATGCGCACGCTCGGGACGGCCGCCTGCCCTCCCTACCACATCGCATTCGTGATCGGTGGCACCTCGGCAGAGAAGAATCTCGAGGTTGTGAAGAAGGCGTCGGTAAAATATTACGATTCACTTCCGACCAAGGGCAATGAGTACGGCCACGCGTTCCGCGACATCGAACTCGAGAAGGAGCTTAAGAAGGCTTCGGAGGAACTTGGCCTCGGGGCACAGTTCGGCGGCAAGTATTATGCACACGACATCCGCGTGATCCGTCTTCCGCGCCACGGTGCATCCTGCCCTATCGGCATGGGTGTGAGCTGTTCGGCCGACCGCAACATCAAGGCAAAAATCAACAAGGACGGAATCTGGATCGAGAAGCTCGACAGCAACCCGGGCGAGCTTATTCCGGAAGAACTGCGTAAGGCCGGTGAAGGGTCGGTAGTGAAAATCGATCTGAACCGCCCGATGGAAGAAGTGCTCGCTGAGCTTACGAAATATCCCGTGTCGACGCGCCTGTCGCTCAATGGCACCATCATCGTGGGCCGCGACATTGCTCATGCAAAAATCAAGGAGCGCCTTGACAAGGGCGAACCGATGCCTGAATACCTGAAGAAACATCCGATATATTACGCCGGTCCGGCCAAGACGCCCGCAGGAATGGCCAGTGGCTCGTTCGGACCGACGACCGCAGGGCGCATGGACTCGTACGTAGACCAGTTCCAGAGCGCCGGAGGGTCGATGGTGATGATAGCGAAGGGCAACCGCTCGAAGCAGGTAACGGATTCGTGCAAGAAGCACGGCGGGTTCTACTTAGGCTCGATCGGCGGCCCGGCCGCAATCCTGGCACAGAATTCGATCAAGAACGTTGAACTTCTGGAATATCCGGAACTTGGCATGGAAGCCATCTGGAAAATTGAAGTCGAAGATTTCCCTGCATTCATACTTGTGGACGACAAGGGGAACGATTTCTTCACCCAGATAAACGAGAAATGCAAGATTTGCGGACTGAATAAGTAAGGCAAAAACACTCAGAGATATCTACCCCGGCCTTTACGTATATTTGGAAACGGGGTATAAAGCACAGGGCACACTGACATGAGGGAGGATTTTTCGAATGAGGAATCCTCCCTTTTTCCAATTCTCTCCGCTACATAACTAATTTTTTTGACTCCCCCCCACTCCACCCCGGCTATGCGAAAATCCGCTCTTCTCTTAATAACAACACTAATACTATCGGCAATGACATTTTTTTCGAGTTTCGGTAAAGACCCCGACTTTGCCTATCCACGCAAAGTGCTTGCGAGCGCCGACAGTCTCCTGAAAACTTCGGGGGCCATGCCCGGGGCTGAGGGCGCGGCTCAAAGACTTTATGCAATAGAACTGATATGCAAGGCGTCGACAGACATCAATCCCGACGAGCGCTTTGCTCTCCCGGCTAAAATAGGCAAGATAGCGGAGGAAGAAGAGTATTCTCCGGCTCGTGCCATGATGGAACTCTATGAGGCAAGCATGGTGAACAGTATCTATAGCCAGCAGCAGTGGATGTATGACAAAGTTGAAATTCCGGATGAGCCTGTGCCCGCGGACATGAGTGCATGGAGCGGAAGACAGTTCAAGCAGCGGATTTCCACTCTGGTGGCAAAGGCTGTTGAAAGCGCCCGTGAGCTGCCGACGGCATCGATCGCTCCCTTCAAGAAGGCGCTGAGCGGGAATGAGCTGAGCGACGAGCTGACGCCGACGGTTGTGCTGTTTGTGATGAGCGAGGGAGCCGATCTTCTGCGAGGTATAGATGAAGACGAGGCGGCGCGCAGCCTGACGGAAGAGGCGCTGAAATATGCAACGGTACCCTCCACGGCATACTTCGCCTTGAAATGCAACCTGATTTCCGTGTCCGGAGCGACGTATGCGAGCGAAGAGGCTCCGATTGTAGAAGAAGAATATGATGAGGGGAGTGAGGACGATGACGAGGGGACTATGGGCGCAAAGCCTTTTTTGAAACTTTATGAGGAATTTTCCGATGCCGAAAGTGCGCGGTATGTACTTTTGGAAGCGGCGAAGATGACGCACAAGCCTTCCGAGCCGAATGAAAAGGCAAAACGAAAATTTCTGGACGAAATGACGACGATAGAAAATTCGCTCCGGGATTATCCGAAGTGGTATAACAACGAGGGACTTCGGGAGCAGCTGGCCCGGTTGACAACGCCGTCGATGAGAATTTCGACTTCAAGCATGTGTCCTGTCGGTGGCAAAATCCGGATATATGTAGAGCAGGACTTTACGGAAAAGGCAGAAATAATCGTGAAGAAACTGCCCGTGAACAGCACGGATGCGAGCGACAAAACGATAGCGAATGCTCCGGTTTTCGACCGCATAGCGCTGAAGGAAAGCGGGAGACTGGATTTCGATGCGAAGGACACGATTGAAATGAACGTGGGAAGCGCTGGGTGTTATGTGCTGATTCCAAGCATCAAGCCAAGCGGCAAGTCGACATACCGGAATACGGGCTGCCAGTTCAGGGCGCTCCCATGGCTGCCTGTGGCACTGAATGATGGAAATGTTCCGATGCTTGCAGTGGTGAATGCGGCCGATGGGACGCCGGAGCAGGGGGTGGCCGTGAACTGCTACAACAACCGGAGAGCGAGCTATCCGAAGGCCGGACTGACGAGAGGCGACGGCTTCGCCGAGCTAAAACTGCCTTCGGAGACATACATCAACCGTATCTCGCTCTACAGGAACGGTACGACGATAGAATATCCAAGGATTCATATCTCCGGCGCGGAGACTGCCCGGAGGGATAATACGCCCAGATTCAATATCTTTACGTCGCGGTCGGTGTACCACCCGGGCGACACTTTGGAATGGGCTGCGATAGCATACGAAACGGTGGATGCCGAGACCGGAAAGACGCGCCTGCTGAGCAACATGAACGTGAAAGCCGTGCTCTTCGATGCTAACGACAAGGAGGTTGAGACGGGTACTTATACTACGGACGATTTCGGACGCATCCACGGGCAATTCGCCACACGAGTTGAAGGGCTGACGGGCAGCTACCGGCTGACGATGTATGATCCTGACAAAAGGCAGGCATTGGGCAGCCTTTATGTGCCTGTAAGCGATTTCAAGCTGCCGACCTTCAAGGTCGAGATTACGAATATCGAGCGAGACATGCCCGAGAAAGGAGCCGTGAGAATAGGCGGTCGGGCGATGAGCTATGCCGGCATGGCTATAGGTAATGCAAAAGTGAGCGTGACTCTAACGGGGGAGACGAGCCCGTGGTGGTTCGGGAGCTCCAAACGGATGCTCGGAACTGTGGAAGGACTGACCGACGGGGCAGGCCTATTTACGGTTGAAGTTCCGGCCTCGATGCTTGAGAATGCGGGCATGAAATTTTTCCGCATCAAGGCTGAGGCGAACGTAACAGCCTCAGGTGGGGAGAGCGAACGGAGCACACGCTACTTCACGACCGGGAAGCCGTATTCG
>CAMWQB010000024.1 GCA_947176295.1 uncultured Porphyromonadaceae bacterium | reverse complement strand
GTTTTCGTTCCCGTCCTGCATCAAGCCTTCTTCTGCACCTTCTCCCACGTATCTTTCAGGGCAATCGTGCGGTTGAACACGGGTGCCTCCTTCGTATAATCGTAGTCGGGCGTGAAATATCCTATGCGCTGGAATTGGAATTTATCGCCGGGCTTCGCCGTCTCCACGATGAAGGGCTCGAGCTTAACGCCCTTCACCACCTTCAGAGATTCGGGATTGAGCATTTCGCGGAAATCGCGCTCGGTCTCGGCCGCAGGGTTCTCCACGTTGAAGAGGCGGTCGTAGAGGCGCACCTCGCCGTCCACGGCATGAGGAGCCGATACCCAGTGAAGCGTACCCTTCACCTTGCGCATCGAGCCCGGCATCCCGCTGCGTGTCTCCGGGTCGTAGGTGCAGTGGATAGCCGTGATGTTGCCGTCGGCGTCGCGTTCGATGTTGTCCGTAGCCTTGATGATGTAGGCTCCCTTCAGGCGCACCTCCTGGCCCGGAGCGAGACGGAAGAACTTCTTGGGCGGATTCTCCATGAAGTCCTCACGCTCGATATAGAGTTCGCGGGAGAAAGGCATCTTGTGCGTGCCGCAGCCTTCCTGCTCGGGATTGTTCTCCATCTCCACGGTCTCGGTCTGCCCTTCGGGATAGTTGTCGATGATGAGCTTCACGGGGTTCACCACAGCCATCACGCGCGTAGCCACACGGTTGAGGTCGTCGCGCACGGCATGCTCCAGAAGGCTCACGCTATTCAGGGCCTCATACTTGGTGTAGCCTATCGTGTCGATGAAATTGCGGATCGACGCCGGCGTGTAGCCGCGGCGGCGCATGCCGCTGATAGTCGGCATGCGAGGGTCGTCCCAGCCGGCCACAAGGCCCTCCTTCACAAGCTGCAGAAGCTTGCGCTTGCTCATCACCGTATAGGTCAGGTTCAGGCGGTTGAATTCTATCTGGCGCGGGCGGTAGCTCTCATCGGCAAGCTCGTCCACGAAATAGTCGTAGAGCGGGCGGTGAGGCACAAACTCAAGTGTGCATATCGAGTGAGTTACACCCTCGAAATAGTCGCTCTGCCCATGGGCGAAGTCATACATCGGATACACCTTCCATGTCGTTCCCGTGCGGTGGTGAGGCGTCTTGATAATGCGATACATGATGGGGTCGCGGAAATGCATGTTCGGCGACGCCATATCGATTTTTGCGCGCAGAACTCGCGATCCCTCCTCAAACTCACCGGCATTCATCCGCATGAACAGGTCGAGGTTCTCCTCCGGCGTGCGGTCGCGGTAGGGGCTGTGCGTGCCGGCCGTGGTTGGCGTGCCCTTCTGGGCTGCTATCTCCTCCGAGCTCTGATCGTCCACGTATGCCTTCCCTTCCTTGATCAGGCGCACGGCGAGGTCGAAGAGCTGTGGAAAATAATCCGATGCATAATACTCGCGGTCGGCCCAGTCGAAACCAAGCCAATGGATATCCTCGCGGATGGAGTCGACATATTCCACATCCTCCTTCACGGGATTTGTATCGTCGAAACGAAGATTGCACGTGCCGCCGAACTTCTCGGCCACGCCGAAGTCCATGCAGATTGCCTTTGCATGGCCTATGTGGAGATACCCGTTAGGCTCCGGTGGGAAACGCGTGCTCAGGCGTCCGCCATTCTTGCCCGCAGCCAGGTCGCCGGCTACAATTTCTTCTACAAAATTCAGCCCCTTCTTTTCCTCGGGGGTCTTTTCTTCCTTGATATCCATTGTCGTGAATTGCGAATATGTCGATTTTTCTCTTTTAAAGCACAAAATTAGCAATTTTCCCCGAATCCGCCGCTACTTTGACGTCAGATTCTTGATATACGCGGCCGTCGGAACAAAAAATATCTCCACCCGGCGGTTCTGGAAGCGCCCCTTCTTCGTCGAATTGCTCCCCACGGGCTCGTCGCGGCCTATACCGTAAGGTATTATGTTCAGCTCGCGACCGGCCGCATGCTCGAAGTAGTCGTCGATGGCATTAGCACGCGTGCTCGTCAGCTCGTCGGCATATTCCTCATCGCCCGTATCATCGCTATGAACGGCCACAAGCACCTTGAACTGACCGCTGTGCGCCACGTACTGCTCCAGCTCGTGCAGCCGCCGGCGCCCCTCCGCCGAGAGCTCGACGGCGTTGGCCCGGAAGAGGTCGGAGGCGGGGACCACTATGCACACCACTTCCTCATTGCGCTCCATCGTGGCCGAGAACTTCTTTCCGGACAAGCGCTTGCGAAGCTCGCGCATGGCCTCGCGCACTCGCTCGCCCTTCTTTCCCGACACCGGTGGATAAGCAATGTTTTCCTCCAAGGTCATCGCATACTCGTCTGCCGCGGCTTCCGGCTCAACTCCCCGGCTGCCCAAACTCACGGCGCAAGCAATCGCGCCCGCGAGCAATAGTTTCCAAAACGGGCGTGCCATCAGATAAGGCTCAGTTCGTATTCATACTCGCCGCGGACAAGCGCTTCCACATCGGCAAGGTCGATTTTCGAGTTCTTATCCTTCTTCACGTAGCGCGTCACGTAGGCCGCCGCTGCCTTGATTTCCTCCTCGTCGTCCACGTCGCTGTCGTCGCCGTCGGGCTCCAGATCGCCGTTTTCTTCATAGTGGTCAAAAATCAGGTCCAGCACCTCCAGGAGGTCGTCGTCGCTGTATTTCGCCGCAGCTGCAACATCGAGAGCGCCACGCATGGCCGCAACCGCTTCGTTCTCGTTGAATTCTTTCATATCGTTCTTGTTTGAATAGAGATATATCCTGTCGTTTCCCTTGGCTTACAAGCCAATTATCCCTTCGGGGAGGTCCATCGTTATAGTCCGCGCTTCCGTGTCCACTTCGCTGATGAAATCATCCGCCACCGGCACGAGGAGCTCGCCTCCGCCATCGGCGCGCATCACCACGAACAGCACGTTCGCCGTCGAATCCTCAATCCCCGTAATCTCCCCTATCGCCTCGCCTTCGAGGTCCAGCATCGTATAGCCCTTGAGATCGGCGGCGTAGAGCCCGTCCTCCTCGGCTTCCGCCGCTTCTTCCTCGGAGAGCGCACCCTTGAGGTCCTCCGTCAGCGCATAGAAATCCTTGTTCGCCATAGCGCCGACAGCCTCGTCGCTGTCGAAGCCGTCGATGCTCACAAGCACGCTCTCGCGTCCCTTCGGGCGAACGTCGCGCAGAAAGAACGGCACATTTATCCCGTCCACGTTCACGACTATACACCTCAGCGCCTTCAGGTCGAGGGTGTCATACATCAGCGTGGCGGAAATCTCGCCGTTCACGCCGTGTGGCTTGTTGAAGCGCCCGGCAAGCGTCAGTATCGAATCGCGGATCATTTCCTTTTCTTCTTCTTTCCTGCCGTCTGCTGGGGCGCGGCCATAGCCTTGTAGTCGGGCAGAGGCATCGCTCCGCGAGGAACGTTTATCACGCCCTTCGAAAGGTAGTGGAGATCATTGAAAATCCGCTCGTCGTCGGTCTCGCGGTCTATCGCACAGCGCTGCTTTTTCATCTGGCAGGCAATAAGATACACCAGCTCCGTCCTTTCAGGACCCTCGCTCATTTCAGCCGCCTTCCCGATAAGGCCCTCAGTCATCGTGCCATAGTGGCGGAAAGCCATGTTCGACCGCCCGGGAATAGGCAGCGGGTCGGGGCGCCCCTCGAAAGCATCGGGCTGCACAGGGGCGAACGGCGCATCCACGTCAAGCTTATAGTCGCTCATGATGTAGAGATGGTCCCAAAGCTTGCGCCGGTAGGCCTCGCGGTCGGATGTATTGTTGGGAAACAGTGCCATCATGGCCCGCACTATCGTCTGGGCGCAAGCCGTGCGCTCGGCCCGGTCTTCGATGGTGAGACAGTGGTCCACCATGTTCTGTATGTTCCGGCCATATTCCGGAAGCGTAAGTTTCTTAAGATGATTCGTATATGTCAGCATTATCGATTAGCTGTATTTATTTCTGTCGTTTGAAGTCTTTCTCGGCCGCGGCAAGCTTCTCGGGGCTCCCTATGTCGTGCCAGCTGTAGGGCGTCGACGGCTCATAGCCGCGGATCGAAAACTGTGTGCAGCTCTCGATATAGAAGGGCATCACTCCGAAAGCTCCGCGCCCGGAGGCCTCCCACCGCTCGAGCAAAGCTGCCTGCATCCGCTCGCCCACCACGTGCACACCCCCGAAAGCTCTCGCCACAAGTCCGCGAGTGTCAAGCCCTGCGGGCAGTACTTCCCCGCTTGTCAGGTTCTCCCAGCCGCGCATCTGCCCGGAGGCGTCGATCAGCAGCTGCCGCGACGACGCCCGCTCGGCCACAAGCAAAGTGGCGTCGGCTTCGCTGTCGATGTGGCTCGAAAGCATCTCTTCGAGAGGAAAATCCGTAAGTATGTCCGCATTATGAACCAGCAGGGGAACGCCCGCGCCGCCAAGCAGCTCTATAGCTCGGGCCATTCCGCCACCCGTGTCAAGCAGCAGCGAGCTCTCGTCGCTCACAATCACCTCTATCCCGAAATCTTCCGACGCAAGATATTTTTTCACCTGCTCGGCGAAATGATGAACGTTCACAACCACCCTCTCCGCAACTCCCGAGGAAGCGATACGGCGGAGCACACGCCCCAGCATCGGCTCGCCCCCCACCTCTACAAGCGCTTTCGGGTGTTCCAGCGTCCAGGGCTTAAGACGGGTGCCGAGCCCGGCGGCAAATACAAGTGCATTCATCCTTCGGAAGTGCGGCTATTTGGCCTTGAAAGTCTGTTCGATATTCTGTTCGCGATGCACGAGTTCCACCTTCACGGCCGGAAAAGCCGCTGCGATATGCTCGGCCGTATGCTGGGCGCAGTACACCGACCGGTGCCGTCCGCCCGTGCAACCGAAGCAAACCATCAGGTTCGTGAACCCGCGCTCCACATAGCGCTTCACGCTCGAATCCACCAAGGTATATACGTGGCCGAGGTAGTCTATCACCTCGCCGTCGTTTTCGAGGAATTCTATCACGTTGGCATCCAGGCCCGTGAACTGCTTGTAGTGCTCATATTTGCCGGGATTGTTTATCGCGCGGCAGTCGAACACATATCCCCCGCCATTGCCGGTAGGGTCGTCGGGAATACCCTTCTTGTAAGCGAAGCTCATCACCTTCACCGTCAGCGTGTGCTTCCCGGGAGCGTCGGCAAACTGCTTCATGTCCACGAGATTGCGGAGCACCTCGTTGAGATACGGATATTCCGGATACGGACGGTCGAGCAGCTCCCGCAGGTTGGCAATGGCAAATGGCACGCTCTGCATGAAGTGTGGCTTCTTCTCGAAATAGCCGCGGAAGCCGTATGCCCCGAGCACCTGGAGCGTGCGGAAAAGCACGAAATGGCGCAGCTGCTCCATGAAGTAGCCCTCATCTATGGGCTGATACTTGCGCAGGCTCTGGAGATATTCTCCGATAAGCTCCTCGCGCAAGCTCGACGGGAAGTTGGCTTTCGCTTGCCAAAGAAACGAAGCCACGTCATAATAGAACGGGCCCCGGCGTCCGCCTTGGAAATCTATCAGCCACGGCTCCCCGTCCTTCACCATCACGTTACGGCTCTGGAAGTCGCGATACATGAACGTGCCGCTCTGCGACCGCAGAAGCACGTTCGTGAGATTCTGAAAGTCATCCTCAAGGCGGTCTTCCTGAAATTCCAGTCCCGTGGCCTTCAGGAAACAGTATTTGAAGTAATTCAGGTCCCAGAGAATCGAGCGGGCATCGAACTGTGGCGTGGGATAGCACTTGGAGAAATCCATCCCCACGGCGCCTCCGAACTGAACATCCGGAAGCAGACGCATCGTCTTGGCCAATAGAGCCTTCTCATCCACCGAAAACGAGCGCGTAAGGCGCCCTTTCTCGATTTCGGCAAACAGCAGCCGGTCGCCGAGGTCGCTCTGCAGGTAGGCCATGCGGTCAGGTGCTACGGCAAGCACCGTCGGCACGGGCAGTCCCTTCTCGCCGAAGTGCTTGGCCATGTAGAGGAATGCCTCGTTTTCTTCCCGGCATGTGCCCAAAACACCTATCACGCTTTCCCCTCCGGGAGCCGTGAGCCTGAAATACCGGCGGTTCGAGCCCGACGACGGCAGCTCGCTCACCTCGGCCGGCTCCACTCCCGCATACGTCTGGAATAGCTCTTTCAATACATCTGTTTCCATCTGTCTATCTTGTCTTTTCTTTTTCTCAATCGTCAGTTGCCCACCTCCGAGAGGAACTTGATGCGCATCAGGCGCACCTCCTCCTCCGAGAAGGCCGGGCACAGCTCGTCGTAGGCATCGGAGAGCTTGTCGCTCTCGCTCGTCTTGAAGTAGTCGAACACCTCGGCCTGGTCCTCTGGGTCCATTATATCATTGATATAATAGGAGATATTGATGCGCGTGCCGCTCATCACTATTGCCTCGATTTCGTCCAGAAGCTGGTCGAAATCCATGCCGTTGCTCTGTGCTATTTCCTTCAGATCGATCTTTCTGTCTATGGCCTGAATGATGCTCACTTTGGGTTTGCTCTTGCTCGCAACCGAGCGCACACGCAAGTCCTCGGGACGCTCTATTTCGTTGTCCTCCACATAGGTGCGTATCACCTTCACAAACTCCTCGCCATAGCGCTTGGCCTTGCCTGCGCCCACGCCGGGGATGCTCTGCAGCTCCTCGAGCGTGATGGGGTAAGTCGTGGCCATGGCCTCTACCGACGGGTCCTGGAATATGATGTAGGGTGGCAACTTAAGGTTACGGGCCAGGTTCTTGCGCAGGGCGCAAAGGATGGCATACAGCTCGGGATCGGCCGCACAGCCGGCACCGCCCTTCACGGGCACCTCGTCCTCTTCGTCGCTGAAGTCGCTGTCCTCTATCACCTTGAAGCTGTGAGGCTTCTTCAGGAACTCCTTGCCCTTGGCGCTGAGATGCAGCACTCCGAAGTTCTCGACACCGCGCTCGATATAGCCCTCGAGCATGCCTTGGCGCACAACCGTGGCCAGGAACTTCATGTCCGCGCCTTCGCAGCTGCCGAACACTTCAAGTTCTTCGTGCCGGTATGAACGGACGTCAGGTGTGGCACGACCCAGCATGACGTCTACAATATGATCTGCTTTGAATTTTCCTTTCAATGCGGCGATTGTTTCCAACGCCGACAACAACTCCTCTTTTGCTTCCACTTTCTTTTTGGTGTTAAGACAGTTATCGCAGTTTCCACAGTTCTCTTCATTGAAGGTCTCGCCGAAGTAATGCAGTAGCGAGCGGCGGCGGCAGACGGCACTCTCGGCATACGCCGCTGTCTCCGCCAGCAGCTGGCGCCCTATCTCCTGCTCGCTCAGAGGCTTCGCCTGGATAAACTTCTCCATCTTCTGGAGGTCTTTGCGGGCATAGAAGCAAAGACAGTAACCTTCGCCCCCGTCGCGGCCGGCACGCCCCGTCTCCTGGTAATATCCCTCGAGGCTCTTGGGTATATCGTAATGGATCACAAACCTGACGTCAGGCTTGTCGATACCCATCCCGAAGGCTATCGTCGCCACTATCACATCCACCTTCTCAAGCAGGAATGCATCCTGGTTGGCATTGCGCGTGGCGCTGTCCATGCCGGCATGGTAGGCAAGGACCTTGATGTCGTTGATGCTCAGAAGCTCCGTCAGCTCCTCCACCTTCTTGCGCGACAGGCAATAGACGATGCCGCTCTTGCCCGGGCGCTGCTTGATGAAGCGGATGATGTCGCGGTCGATGTTCGGCGTCTTGAGCCTCACTTCGTAATACAGATTCGAGCGGTTGAACGACGACTTGAAAACCTGCGAATCGAGCATACCCAGATTTTTCCGGATGTCGTGCTGAACCTTCGGTGTCGCCGTCGCCGTGAGAGCTATCACAGGGCGCGAACCTATTTCGTTGATGATTGGCCTTATACGCCGGTATTCCGGTCGGAAATCGTGGCCCCACTCGGAGATGCAGTGGGCCTCGTCAACGGCGTAGAAGGATATGGAAACCGTTTTGAGAAATTCTATGTTTTCTTCCTTTGTCAGCGATTCCGGTGCCACATACAGCAGCTTCGTCCGCCCCGAGAGGATGTCTTTCTTCACCTGCTCGATGGCACCTTTCGTCAGCGACGAATTCAGGAAGTGGGCCACATGGTCCGTCTCGCTGTAATTGCGCATGGCGTCGACCTGGTTCTTCATCAGCGCTATAAGCGGGGAGATGACGATCGCCGTCCCCTCGCTCATCAGCGCCGGCAACTGATAGCACAGCGATTTGCCCCCGCCCGTGGGCATGATCACGAAGGTGTCATGCCCCGTCAGAAGACTCTCGATGATGGCTTCCTGATTCCCCTTGAAGGTGTCGAAGCCGAAATGGCGCTTGAGCGCTTCGCTGATGCTTGGATGTCTTACCATGGCTGGATTTTTGTGTTGAGAAGAGAGGTTAGATTGGTGGGCCGGAGATTCCTCAGACCATCGCCGATTCGAAGTTGGCTTTTCGCAGGGCCTCCATCGCGTAGTCCTTGCTTACGGTGAAGCTCTTCTGGCCCGACGACGGAACCGTATACATCGGATCCATCATTATTGTCTCGACTATCGACCGCAGACCGCGGGCTCCGAGCTTGAACTCGATGGCCTTGTCCACGATATAGTCCAGAGCAGCCTCGTCAAAGGTCAGCTCCACTCCGTCCATTGCAAAAAGCTTCTTGTATTGCCGCGTGATGGCATTCTTCGGCTCCGTCAGTATTCGCCTGAGCGCCTCCTTGTCCAGAGGCAGAAGGTGCGTCAGGATAGGCAGACGGCCTATGATTTCAGGTATTAGCCCGAATTTCTTAAGGTCCTGTGGTGCTACGTAGCTCATCATGTCGTCGCGGTCGATTCGCTTGGAGGTCTTCTCATCCGTCGAGAAGCCCACGAAACGCGAATTCAGGCGCTTGGCTATCGCACTCTCGATGCCGTCGAAGGCGCCTCCGCAGATGAACAGGATGTTTTTCGTGTCCACCGGAATCATCCGTTGCTCCGGATGCTTGCGGCCTCCTTGTGGGGGGACGTTCACAATCGACCCCTCGAGTAGCTTAAGAAGCCCCTGCTGCACGCCCTCGCCGCTTACGTCGCGCGTGATGGAGGGATTGTCGCCCTTGCGGGCTATCTTGTCTATTTCGTCGATGAAGACAATGCCTCGTTCGGCCTTCTCCACATCGTAGTCTGCTGCCTGGAGCAGTCGCGTCAGTAGGCTCTCGATGTCTTCGCCCACATATCCTGCCTGAGTCAGCACCGTGGCATCCACTATCGTGAATGGAACGTCAAGGAGCTTGGCTATTGTGCGGGCTATCAGCGTCTTGCCTGTTCCTGTAGGCCCTACCATCACTATGTTGCTCTTCTCGATCTCCACGTCATCATCCCCTACCCTCTGTTTCAGACGCTTGTAGTGGTTGTAGACGGCAACCGCCAGATATTTCTTGGCCTGGTCCTGACCTATCACATACTGGTCGAGATAAGCCTTGATTTCTTCCGGCGTCGGGATAGAGCCTTCGAAGTCGCTGCCCTTCCGGGCATGCTCCGTCTGGAATTCGTTAAGCGCCGAAGCGGCCATCTGCACGCACTCCGTGCAGATTTTCGCATCCGACAGTGGCGACGTGAGCAACTGCACTCCATACTCGGGCGTGCGCCCGCAGAAGCTGCAGCAGTCGGTTGTCTTTTTCTTTGCCATATTTGTCTTTCAGTAGCGCGCCTTTCAATGTTTTGCCTTCACGAGCACCTGATCGATCATGCCGTATTCCTTGGCCTCGTCGGCTGTCATCCAGTAGTCGCGGTCACTGTCTCGCTCAACCTTGTCGAAGGGCTGACCCGAATGGTCCGAGATGATATGATAGAGCTCATCCTTGAGCTTGCGAATCTCACGGGCCGTGATTTCGATATCGGAGGCCTGGCCCTGGGCGCCCCCCATAGGCTGGTGGATCATCACTCGCGAATGGCGAAGGGCGAAACGCTTGCCCTTCTCGCCCGCTACAAGCAGAACGGCTGCCATCGAGGCGGCCATGCCGGTGCATATCGTGGCTACGTCACTCGAAATATACTGCATCGTGTCATAGATGCCCAGGCCGGCATACACCGAGCCGCCGGGCGAATTTATATAGATGCTCACATCCTTGCCGGGGTCCGACGAATCCAGATAAAGAAGCTGCGCCTGAATCACGTTCGCCGTATAGTCGTTCACCTCAGTTCCCAGGAAGATGATGCGGTCCATCATCAGACGCGAGAACACGTCCATCTGCGCCACATTCAGCTGGCGCTCCTCGATGATACTCGGGTTGATGTAAGAGGCGGAAGCGCCTACTATCGGTGCGGCCGCACACGAGGTCGCGGCAGCATACTGGTCAAGGCTCAGTCCGTTCATGCCAAGATGATGAACGGCAAAATTGCGAAAATCCGTAGTGTTGTTCATTCTTTAGTATCTATTGGTCGCTATTTATTTACAATTTAGAATTTTGAAGCCGCCGCCATTCTGTCAGGGCCAACTGCGGCAACTTATTTTCAAAGTTACAAAAAAAAATCATTCTCTGCAAAAAAATCCGCAGCCGTGAACGTTTTTTTCACGGCTGCGGAATAATTTTTCTTTAAAATATACCTCGCTTACTCTGCTGCTGCTTCTGCAGGGGCGTTTTTCTTGTTCAGCTCGTCGGCGATGGCGCGGAACTCATCGAGCGTTACGGTCTTTTCGTCCAGCGACACGGCTGCATGGATGCGGCCGAAGAGCTGCTGGATGAAGGCCTGACGAACAAGGCGCCGACGAGTGTTCTCATCGTTCATCATGTTCTGCATATACATGTCGAGGATCTGATCGTTGAGCTCGAACATGCCGTACTGGCGGAGCTGCTGGGCGGCAATATCCTTTGCGAGAGCCTCGACTTCCTCTTTCGTTACCTCGGCCTTCACTTCGCGGGCTGCCTGATTCTCGATAATATCCCACTTGAGGCTCTCGAGAGAGTCAGCGTAAGCCTGGTCGATTTCTGCCTCGGTCATTTCCTTTTCGGCGCTCGTAGCGATGAGCTTCTTGATGAGGCGCTCGGGAAGTTCCATGTTCCCGTACTTCTCCATCATGTACTCCTCGGCCTGACGCTGGAATAGATTGGCGCTGTTGGGCTGGAGGGCCTGGGCGATAGCCCCGCGCAGTTTCTCTTCGTATTCTTCCTCGTTGTGTACGGTGTCAGCGCCGAAAACTGCGTTGTAGAAGTCCTGGTCGTGCTCAGCCGGGCGATTCACGATGATTTCCTTCACTTCCATCTCGAAGTTCGAGTGCATCTCGGCCGTCTTGTCGCGGTCGATGTGAAGCATCGAGCTCAGCTCGGCCTCATTGCCCTCGCAGCTGGCCCAGGGATTGAACACAACCTTGCCGCCAACTTTCGAGCCTTCGAACTTCTTGGCTTCTTCTTCGCTCTTGAACACGAAGGGGCCCACGATAGCGTCCTCGACAACGATGCCGCCGTCCTTCACGCTGCCATCTTCGTTCAGCTCTACGAGCTTGCCTTTCACAAGAGCGCGCCCTTCGTATTCGTCAACGTTGGTGCGCTTGCCGTTGCGCTCGCGGAGTTCCTTGTCTTGAGCTTCCATCATATCAGCCGATACGGCGATATTGTAGAAGGGCAGGTGGACGTCCTTGTCGAACTTCACGTTCAGCTCGGGAGCCATTGCAAGTTCGTATGTGAAGGTATAGTCTTTATCTTCAAGCTTGATTTCCTCGACATTCACTGGAATGGGGTGGCCGAGAATATCCATCTTGTTATCGCGGAGATAGTCGATTGCGGCATGATATACGACATCGTTCAGGACATCGCTCTTCACCATCTTCCCAAAGCGCTTCTTCAGCTGAGCCATATCGATGTGACCCTTGCGGAATCCGGGAATATCTTTCTTCTGGCCAATTTCTTTAAGCTGGGCCTTTACCTTATCGGCATAGTCGGCTTCTACAACATTCAGCACGAGCTTACCTTCGTTTTCACCGATTTTTTCAAATTTAACTTCCATCTGGTATGATGTTTATCGTGATTATATTAATTATTTCCGTTCTCTCGGGCGCATGGGCCCGCAATTTCATTCTGCAAAATTAATAGCTTTTTGGCTATGAATTTCTTAAAAATGTTAAAAAAGCCGTCTTCTGCACCTTTTCCACATGTTATTACAAATTCCGTGCCGAAAACGTTCACTTATACTTCCGGCGCCACCGCGACTTTTCTTTGGCAGGAAGATGCTTCCACAGCGCCTCACTCATGTAGTAGATACCGCCGTCAGGAATGTACTCCAGCCTCACAGAATCCTTATCGGTCTGAGGCTGCTTCAGCTTAAGCAACCTGCCACCGGTGCCTTTCTTCGGCCACAGCATCACCTCCTGTCTCGACTTCGCGCGGTAGTCCCGGTCGGTCGGAACCCTGTAGCTTCTTGTTACACCGTCAGTTCCAGGCGCGAACACCACTGCCTTGCCATCCTGATTCGACCAATAGGATGTATTCAGGTCGAACTTCGGCAGCCCGAAAGCGCCGAGTGCGGAATTGATGGCCTCGAAATTCCGGGCTATCTCCCGCTCCGCCTCATATGACATCAACGTCTTCTTGAACCAGGGCACTACCGTTATGCGATCGCTGTTATACACCACCTCGCCTATCACGTGCCATGAATCCTGCCCCTCAACCACAAATCCCACAATCGGATACTCCTTGCGCTTGGCCTTCGGCAGACGTGCCCAGCTTCGCTGCGAGAAGAATCTGTATTCTCCGTTGTGAGCCGTCATTAGGTCGAGATTTCTCGGCTCTGTACGGCCCTTTATGTCGCTTATGTTATTGAGCAACGGACGCACAAGAGCCTTCTCTCCGGCCTTCATCGTCCTCAGTCCGGCATTCTCTCCAAAATAATAAGCCTGCCGGGAGCTCCCGTAAACTTCTACCTTATAGGGCATCCCCTTCTGGATGGTCTCCCCGCCGGCTTCGCGCAGCGACTTGTTCACAGAATCCAGCCACTTATTGATGCTGTCTGCCTCGGCCTTCGTCATCAGCCGCTCCTCAGGCTCGAGCGATCCCTTAATGTCCCTTAGACCCACTTCATTGCCATCAGCCGTAACCACGCCTTGCACGGCCATATCCCGCCACTTGGGCCGATAGCCGGCCTCTCGAGCATAGATATACCCCCACGTGTCCATGGGCCCGTCGTAAACCTTAACTTTGCTTGTGTTCCACATCGGGTCCGGCTTTATCTCCGACTTGATGCTCTGCTCATCCTTCTTGCCTGAATACAGCACCGCAAGCAAGTAGTTTGTCTTATCGTCCGGCGTGCCCGAGTTGCCAACCACTGTGTTGTTCCAGTAGCTTCCACGCGGAATCTTCCAGCCGAACATCGTCTGCGTCGTCCGGTCCACCGCGTCCATATCGGCAAAAAGGGCCGTCAGCTGTTCGCTGCTCGGCAGATACGCCTTCCCGTAGCGGGACACTGCCTGCTTTTTGCTCACAGGATTCAGAGCATAGCCTGCTAAGAAAACAGTAAAACTCCCGTCAGGCATATCCAGACCAAGGCCAATCACAGTCTCGTCCGAACCCAGTTTCACCCGGCTGCCCTTAGGATATATTTTTATGCCCTTGGGTGTCGACACCACCAGGTCGAGTTCCGGAACCTTGCCTCCGACACCGGGCTGTGTCGCGTTCTGAGCCTTGTTCAGCGAGCCACTCAAGGTCGAGGTCTGGCTATTGCTTATCTCCACCTGCCGGACCATATCCTCACAGCCCTCAGCATGAATCCGCACGGTATGCGTCCCGGCGGTGAGGTCGCGGATCAGCTCCGGAGATGTGCCCCTCAGCTCGTCGTCCACGTATATCTGCGCCCCTATCGGGCTCACGTCCACATTCAGATTCCCCGTAAGCCGCCGCAAGGCCGGAAAGGCAAAATCCATCCGCCGCCCCTCGGCCACCTCGAGCGTCCTTGCCTCGGTGGCATATCCGTTGCGTCGAGCCTCCACACGATACATGCCCGGAATAAGGTCCACCTCATAGCTGTCCGCGGGAGCATCGTTCACATAGAATTTGACCCCCATCGTGGGGCAGCTCAGCACCACCTTCACAAGCCTCGACACGAGCGAAACGTTCAGCTGCGTTTTCTTCTGAGCCTCGATTACGAAGCTGCCGCCCGCTGTCTTATAGCCGGGCGCCTCCACGCTGTAGCTGTGCGTCCCGGTCGACAGATAAGCCCGCGCGGCGCCTCCGGCCTCCACGGGATAGAGTTTGCCATCGATACGGAGCTGTGCATCGGCCGGCGAAATCTTGAATATCACGTAATTCGCACGCGCCACAGCCCCACCGCCACCGGCTTGCCCTCCACCCCCGCGGAGGCGCAATTCATAGAGCTTCGCACCCTTCAGGGCGACAATACACGCGTTCTCCGCCCCGAACTCCACCATGCGCGGATAGTAGCCGGGAGCCTTAACCCTCAGGCGCTTCGTGCCTTCGGGCATATACACGGTATATTCCCCCGTCCCTTCCTCTGATTTAAGGACATCACCCTCAAATTCAAGACCTTTGATAGGAATAAGCACCTTCACTATTGCCGCCGGATTGTCGTGCCTGTCGCGGACCATACGGTAGCCCGGCACGGGGTCGGACGACTGCACGAACGACTCCACAACAAGCTCCTGACCGAAGGCCGCAAGGCCCGCGAGCACAAAGATAAAACTTAGAAGGATTTGTCGCGCTGTCATTTCAGCCACAAAGATAACATTTATTTTCATACGAGCGAAATTATTTGTATTTTTGCGGACAAATGCAAGATCAGGAAAACACCGAAATTATCACCGACGCCGCCACACCCATCATCGATTACAAGGGTGTGGACATTCTGCGCCACGAGCATGTGGTGCTGAAGGACGTCAATTTTTCCGTCGCCCCCGGCGAAATGGTTTATCTCGTGGGGCGCGTAGGCTCCGGAAAATCCTCTCTCCTGAAAACTCTCTACGGCGAAGTGCCCGTCCTCTCGGGAGAAGCCCGGATTTTCGACTACGACCTCCGTCACCTCCGCCGCCGCGACATCCCCTACCTCCGTCGCAGCATCGGCATTGTCTTTCAGGATTTCCAGTTGCTCACCGACCGGACGGCCTATGCAAATCTCGAATTTGTTCTCGAAGCCACGGGCTGGAAGGACCGCGAAGCCCGCGAGGAGCGTATCGACAAAGTCCTGAAAGAAGTCGGAATGACCACAAAAGCACACAAGATGCCCCACGAACTCTCAGGCGGCGAGCAGCAGCGCATCGTCATTGCACGTGCCCTCCTCAACGATCCAAAGCTTATTCTTGCCGACGAACCCACGGGAAATCTCGACCCCACGACTTCCGAGCAGATCATGGCCCATCTCTACGACGTGGCCCGCAATACGGACACGGCCGTAATCATGGCAACACACAACCTCTCGATGCTCGACACATTCCCCGGACGCACTCTCCGCTGCGAAGGCAAGCACCTCCTCTCCTGACCTCAGCCGTTTGCCGCTCGCTTGGCGTTCGACCCGTCGGTCGTGAGGATATGATACAGCAGGTCGCGGAACAGATCCGCTGCATCCTGACGCGATCCAACTCCCTTGCACTGAACATCGAACCGCCGGATAGCGTCGATTATCTCCACAACCGCAAACGGCGGATAATACGACAGGCCCTGGCGGAAACGCCTCACCTGAAATGAAGTCTTGAGCCCCAGCGCTTCCTGAATCCCGCGGTCCGAGCGGTCCGGAGCATACCACGCAACCATCAGGTCGGCGAAATATCCGAATATCGAGGCACCAACCATCACAAGAGGCGCCGCCTTCGGGTTTGCCCTGAAATATTCTGCTATACGGAACACCTTCGCCGCATCCTTCGCCGCAATCGCATCCACGATTTCATAAGAATTATAGTCGCGGCTCACGCCCACGTGCCGCTCCACAACCTCAGGTGTAACAGCCGCCCGGGGCGGCAAGATCGACGCAAGCTTGTCAAGCTCATTATAGAGGCGGCTCAGGTCCGTGCCTATGTAGTCGCGGAGCATCTCCATAGCCTTGGCGTCGGCGCACAAGCCCTTGTCTCTGAGGTAAGACGCCACCAGCGCAGGGATGTTGTTCTCATAAACCTTCTTGCTCTCGAAGGCCACGGCCCCCGCACTTTTCTTCAGCGCAGCCTTCAAAGACGCACCCTTGATTTCGCCTCCGCGCCAGCACAACACCAGCACCGTGGAATCCGAGGGCGCCTCCACATAGCTCCGCAGCTTGTCGAGCTGGTCGGCGCGTGCGCTCTGGCATTCCTTCACTATCACCACCTGCCGCTCCGTCATCATCGGCAACTGGCGACACTGGTCGATGATCCGGCCCGGCTCCGTCTCGGGAGCATAGAACACAAACTGCGCAAACTGCTTGTCCTCTTCAGGAATAAGTTTCTCGAACTCTCTGACAAGTACGTCGATATAATATCCTTCCTGCCCATATAGAGCATAGACGGGAGCCGGGCGCCCGTTCTCGAGAGAGCGCCTCAGGGAATCGAAACTTTGTGCGGATGCCATCGGTTATTGCAGTTGCGGGAATTTTTCCGTAAATTTACGCAAATTTTTCAATACTCATGTCATTTCCGGTTCTAAATCTGCCCCCATGCCCTGAAATGGAGCTCCGACGCGCTCCGGACGGCTCCGGCTCGCTGCTGGTCTTCGATCCCCTGCGACGGAAATGGCTCATCCTCACTCCGGAGGAATGGGTGCGTCAGAACTTCGTGCACTATCTCATTTCTGCCAAGGGCTACCCCCGCGAGCTCATCGCAAATGAAATTTCCCTCCATCTCAACGGCACCCTCCGCCGCTGCGATTCCGTCGTCTTCTCGCGCACGCTCAGGCCGGTGGCCATCCTGGAATACAAGGCCCCTACGGTAGCCATCACCCAGAAAGTCTTCGACCAGATTGCCCGCTACAACATCGTCCTCGAAGCGCCATGCCTCATCGTAAGCAACGGCATGCGCCACTTCTGCTGCCGCTTCGACAAAGAAAAAGGCACCTACGCTTTCCTGCGCGAGGTGCCTTCCTATGAGGAGCTTAAATCCTTTCTCGATTAGAACAGATACGCCACGCGCACAGTCCACTGGCTCGAACGCGCGCTGAAGTCGTCGAGGAGACGCGTCTTCAGGGCATATGTCATCCCCCAGGTATACGACGCCGTAAGCTGCCAGTTTTTCCACAGCTCGGCTCCGAGACCCACCGTAAGTCCCAGACCTCCGCCTGCATAGCTGAACGGATTGCCTACGCCCTCAAATCCGCGGATCTTGTTGTGGCCGCAATTTATGTTGAAATCCGGTCCGAAATACACCAGTGGCGCTATTTTATCTTCCAGACCGTTCATGCGCGTCCACTTGAAACGGACGTGAACAGGAATCAATATCGAGTGGAGCATCACTTTCTCCCGGCCAAAACCCTGGCTCGACCATATCAGGCGCTGACCCAGGTTCACGTTAGCATTCGCCTGATTGTAGATCAGGCCCAGGTCTATGCCGAAGCCTATACCCGGAAACATCAGCTCGCCCTGAATGCCGGCCTGATAGCCCACTGCCTGGTCGACATCCACAAGATCCTGCTTGAACGAAAGGTGGCTCACCGTTACGCCCGCAATAGGGCCGTATCTGAATTCTGCCCTGGCGCTCGCAGCTCCAAGAAGCGCTATTGCCAGAAAAAGGAAGACAAGTCTTTTCATAAATTTCCTGAAGTGGAGGGTTTACGCCCGCAAAGGTAAGAAAAAAACTTTGCACACGTGTGTTTCTTAACTCATTTTATAGATTGTCCGCCCTTTATGTAGCCACCGACGCTTGCTCACCGCAAAAAATGTCGTACCTTTGCAGATGTCATGATTCACCAGATTGAACAATTCATTATCGCTGCCGCCGATGTCCTTTCGGGCTATCCGCTTTTCTTCCTTCTCATCGGAGGCGGCCTGTATCTATTCATTTCCTCTGGAGCCGTTTCGATTCGTCGTCTGCCCCACTCTCTTGCCGAGCTCCGCAAACGCAACGACAAGGACTCCGCATCCGGGCAGATCTCTTCCGCCCAGGCCCTCACATCCGTAATCGGTGCCACCGTCGGCATGGGCAATATCGCCGGTGTGGCCATTGCTCTGGTCATGGGCGGACCCGGTGCCATTTTCTGGATGTGGGTCAGCGCCATCGTCGGAATGGCCACTAAATACCACGAGGGCGTCCTCGCCATCATGTATAAAGGCCGCGACGACATGGGCAATCCTCAAGGCGGACCCATGCACATCATCGAAAAAGGAATGGGCCCGAAATGGAAACCCCTCGCCAAATTCTTCGCCATCGCCGGTCTTTTCGGAACCATGTGCATCATGAACGCAAACCAGCTCACGGAAGCTTTCATGACGGCCTTCACCAACCCCGACGACATTCGCGCAAGCATGTTTCTCAGCAAGATAGGGGCTTATCTTAGCCTCGAGAACTACCAGGTCTACCGCCTCCTCTTCGGTTGCGCGATAGCTCTTGTCGTAGGGCTCGTGATTCTCGGAGGAATCAAGCGCATTGCCAATGTTGCATCGGTCCTCGTGCCCTTCATGGTGGGAATGTACTTCCTCATGGTGCTCTACATCATTCTCACCAACCTCCACGCCGTGCCTGCGGCAGTGGCAAGCATATTCCGCGAGGCCTTCAATCTCCGGGCCGGAATAGGCGCACTCGCCGGCATTGCCATCATCGGCGCCCGACGGGCTGCTCTCGTCAACGATGCCGGCATCGGCACAGCCTCGATAATGCACGGTGCATCCGCGAATAAAAACGCTGTCCGCGAGGGCCTTATCGCCATGCTCGGCCCCAGCATCGACTCCGGCCTCGTCTGCACCCTCACGGCCATCGCCATTCTCATCTGCGGAAACATCGACGTGCCGGGCATTCAGGGCCTCGCCATTGCCATGGACGCATTCTCGAAAGGAATTCCCATGGGCGACCTCCTGCTCATGCTCATCGTCGTGTGCTTCGCCCTGTCATCCATGTTCAGCTATAGCTTCTACGGCACCAGCTGCGCCACCTACCTCTTCGGCACACGCATCGGAAGATTCTACCGCTGGTTCTTCCTCCTCACGCTCATAATCTTCGCCGTCGTGCCCATCGAAGCCGCCGTCGGTGCCTGCGACCTCTTCTACGCCCTGATGGCAATCCCCACAATGATAGCGATCCTGTGGCTCAGCCCCAAGGTGCGTCGCGCTACTAAAGAATATTTCAAAAATAAATAAATGCTCGGATTCATCACATGGGACGTCAGTCCCGAAATCTTCTCTATCGGCCCCCTCACAATCCGTTGGTACGGAATGATGTTTGCCGTAGGATTTTGGATCGGCTATAATCTCGTGGCCAAAATGTTCAAACACGAGGGTGCCCCCGAAAGCTGGCTCGGAATACTCCTCATTTACGTGGCCGTGGCCACCGTGGTAGGCGCCCGTCTCGGACACGTATTCTTCTATCAATGGGACTATTACAGCCAGCATCCCATGAAGATTCTCGCCACATGGGAGGGCGGCCTCGCAAGCCATGGCGGAGCCATAGGCATTATCATAGCCGTAATCCTCTTCTCCATATTCGTCTCGAAGCGCTCGCCCCTCTGGACCTTCGACCGCCTCACTATCGTGATAGCCCTCGTCGGAGGCATGATCCGTATCGGCAACCTCATGAACTCCGAGATTTTCGGCCATCCCACCACCCTGCCCTGGGGCTTCCGCTTTGTCCGCTCCGACGAGTGGCAGGCGCTCTTCGCCCCCATGGCATGCCATCCGACGCAACTCTACGAGGCCTTCACATATTTCGCCCTCTTCGCCCTGATGATGTGGATGTATTGGAAGCGCAACGACGGCGAGCGACCCGGCCTCTTGTTCGGCACATTCCTCACCGTTACATTCGGCTCGCGGATTCTTTGGGAAATACTCAAGAACGACCAGGTGGCCTTCGAAGCCGACATGACCATGAACATGGGACAGATTCTCAGCATCCCCTTCACCCTCGCTGGCATATACCTCATTATCCGTGCGTTCCGGCGCCCGAAGATTGCCATAAGCTATCCCAACCGCTTCGCACCTGAAAAGAAAAAATGAGCCGGGTATCCATCATCACCTCTCTCGACGACCCGCGCGTCGCTCCCTTCGCCCGGCTCACGGAGACGCAACTCCGCTCGCGCCTCGACCCCTCGCAGTCACTATTCATTGCCGAGAGCCCCAAGGTGATACACGTGGCCCTCGATGCGGGATACACCCCCGCCGCGCTCCTCTGCGAAGAGAAGCACATCGCCGGCGACGCAGCCTCTATCATAGCCCGCTGCCCGGAAATCCATGTCTACACGGCCTCACGCCAAATTCTTGAGCAACTCACCGGCTACACCCTCACCCGCGGTGTGCTCTGTGCCATGCACAGGCCCGCGGGACGCACTCTCGAGGACGTATGCCCTCCGCAGGGCGAGCCTTCGCGAGTGGTTGTTATCGACGGCGTTACGGACACCACCAACATAGGGGCGATTTTCCGCTCCGCGGCTGCTCTGGGGATAGATGCCGTAATCCTCTCCCCCACGGCCTGCGACCCCCTCAACCGCCGCTCTGTGCGCGTGTCCATGGGTTCGGTTTTCCTCGTGCCATGGGCTTACGGCCCGGACAATTATCAGGACGCTCTTCGCGCCCTCGGCTACAGAACCGTGGCCATGGCCCTCACCGACCGTTCAATCCCGCTGGATTCGGAAGAACTTAAACAGACTGCCCGCCTCGCCATCGTGATGGGCACGGAAGGCGACGGCCTCCCGCAGCGCGAGATCGACAGCGCCGATTTCACCGTGCGCATACCCATGGCCCACGGCGTGGATTCCCTCAATGTGGCCGCGGCGGCTGCGGTAGCCTTCTGGGAGCTCAGGCATAAATAAATTTAAGCAAATATAAGGCTCAGTTCCTCCGGTGTAGGGTTGTGGGCTATGATTTTGCCCTCGGGGTTGATCAGCACCGTGCCATATCCGTCGTGAAGGGCGTAATTCTTACGGATTTGGGCAGCCTCAGAGCCACTCACGTGATACTGCATATTCTCGTCGAGGCCGTCGCGGCGCACTATTTCATGAAAGAATGCTTCCGAGCGGTCGAAATTCACGCTCAGCAGGCTCACGTCTGCCTGTGGGTGCTTCTCCATCCATCTGTCGTAGGTATTGGCCGCAACGCGCGAAGCAGCATCAGTGCTGTTCCAGAAGTTGAGCAGCACATATTCCCCGCGCATGGCGTGAAGCGTCAGCTCGCGGTCTGCGTCGTGGATATTCAGTGTCGGGGCTTTTCGGCCGATGCCGGTCAGGAAATCACTCTCCGACGTCATCGTCATCGCCACGACAACTCCGACGAAGAGAGCAAGTATTATTAAAAATCTCTTTACCATAGCGTTCTCTTATTTTTCACATGTAGAACGCCTCGACCCCGCCGGGTGTTCAATTCCCCGGGGAATACTCGATCTCGTCCAAAATCGCGGGATTATTGTAGAAATCCGGCGAAAGAAGCGTGGCCACGCTCGCCTCAGGGTGCTTCTCGAGATAGCGGCACACCATCCGATAGCCCAAAAAACGGCCAACGCGCCCGGGCGAATACATGCTCAGGATGGTAGTGGCAGGCGTGGGGTCCACGAGCTTCTGTGCCGTCTGAGGGTCGGTGTCGTAGAGCAACTTCTTAGCTATCAGTTCCCGCCACAGTTCGCCCTCGTGTTCCAGGAGCCATGCCCACTGCTCATCGCTGTAGCCCAGCGCAGCCGCCTCTGTCGAATTTTCCACAAGCGCATAGCGGGCATAGCCCGTTGCGCCCCCGTAGAGCATCCGGCTAAGCACCGTTGCTCCATCCGCCGGCGCTTGATATGGCCGCTCAGTGCCGACGAGCGCTTCGGCTATATCGTAGGGAATCTGTGAGGGAATTTTAAGCACACGCTCATACATCGGAAAACCCTGATACCCCTCATAATCAGCTCCTAAATAATGATTTAACGCAATCAGCATCGTACTGTCGGAAAAGCCCATAGGCTCCCGCCGACCGTACACTACGGCAGCATAGGTCCGCCGAGGAAGCGGCAGCCCTTCGGCACGTGCCGCAGCCAGGGTATACCCAACATACTTATCAAGCGGCGCTCCTTCTGGTCCGAAAATACTGTCCACGGCAGGCGTGAACACCCTCACGGGCAAGGACGTGCACCAATACAGCGCCCCGGACGAAAGTGAATCCGTCGGATAGTGAACCACCTCCAGGAATGTGCGCAGCAGCTCGGGCCGCGACATCACCGACGCACTGTCGCGCTCGGCGAAATAACGGTACAGCGGCACAACCTCCACCTGGTCCGCAACAAGGCCCTGAGGCTTGCGCACATCCTTGCTCCCGCATGCCGCAAGCAAGCCCAAGCCTATAGTAAACAATAATATATTAAGGAATTTCTTAGACATAAATTTCGAATTTTGTGCACAAAAATAACATTTTCCATCGAGAATTCAAAAAAAAGAAAAAATCTCCATGCCCGTTTAAACCATCCGTCCTCGTTCGTGTCTTAGAATTGTATCTGCAAAGAACTTAATTTATTAACTCTCTCTAAAACTTGCACAAACATGAACAAGAAAATCTTCGCCATTGCCATGATGGCCCTCGTTACCATCGGCGGTTCCTCCGCATTTGCCGCCCGTCAGGACAAGAAGCAGGAATGCTCCGCTGCCGACTGCGCCAAGAAAGAATGCATCGCCGACTCCGCTAAGTGCGACAAGCAGAAGTGCCATAAGAAAGGCCCCAAGACCGAGCTCTACAACCCCTTCGAAGGCCTCAATCTCTCAGCCGACCAGCAGGCTAAACTCGACAAAGTGCGCGAAGACATCCGCAAGGAGCAGCAGGCTGCCCGCCAGCAGGCTCAGGCCGACCGTCAGAAGGCTCGCAGCGAAGCCAAGACGAAAGCCGACCAGGGGCGCCGCGACTATCTCGCTAAAGTTAAGGAGATTCTCTCCCCCGAACAGTACGTTCAGTTCCTCGAAAACGAATACGTCAACGCCAAGCGTCAGTTCGGCTCACGCATGGACGCCCACGGCAAAGCTTTTCGCGGCAAGCATGACGCCTCCAAAATGAAAGGCAAAAAGAAGGCTCAGCGCCCCGAAGGCAAGCCCGACAAGCCTGCAAGATCGTCCCGCTGAAACCAAGGCAACCTCCACACCTGAACATTCACAACAAAAGTGCCAAAGGCACATCCCTATCAACACTTCACATATGTTGCGAGGGACGTGCCTTTGGCACTATTTATATTAGCAGCAACACCTTACGGCCAGAAGAAGTCCGCAAGCGTGGGCAGCCCGTTCATCTTCGTATACTCCGGGTCCTGCCAGTTCCGGACACTTATGCGCGGATGGTCAGGCTCCGAAAAATCCCAGACAAGGAAAAGGTATCCCTCGTCGTGATACGTGTCCGTGCTGTATTTCTGATATAGCGTAACGCTGTAGATATGGTCCTTAGCCGGATGGCTCACCACGGATATATCACTGAATTCCACCTTGATGTGTTTATTGCGGCGGAATTGCTCCTTCAGCCTGCGCAAATACTCGGCCTTGGTCCTCACCACGTAGCGCACGTCCTTGATATACCTCGGGCCGCCATCGCCCGTCACCTGCCGCTTTATCACCGAACCCGTGATTATCAGCGCATCATCGCTATATATCGCGTTCAGCGACGCCGTGTCCTTCTCGTTATAGTAGCTACTGAGGTCCTCCACAAATTTCAGTATCTCAGTGCGTTCGGCAGCTTCCGACACCGAGGCGCCCTTCCGCATGATGTTGCCCGCAATCTGCTTGTTTTCCATCGCCGGTCGCACACCCGTGATCTGCCCCTTGCGGTTGTAGCTCAGCGTCAGTTCGCGAATGGTCGCCTGCTCATACTTCCCCGACATCGGCAGCATCTCCACTGCCAGCCCGCGGGCCTGATAGCCCTGCACATCGTGGAGACAGCGCGAGGTGTACGAAGCCTCCATCGGGCGCATATGCATCGATTTCCACAGCCCTTTCAGGCGCTCGGCCGCGCGGGGCTGGATGTCTATCCCGCTCAGGTTCAGGTTGCGACCCTCATTCGCCGCCTGTCTCATCTCCGTAAGCAGTTTCGACGTGTTCCGCTCCATCGTCGTGCGCGGCACACCCGCCCCGGCCGTCCCGGCGGCAAAGGAAAAGTCCGTAGCCCGCACACCAATCGCGCACGCAAGCATCACGGCCCACAATAGCAAAATCCTTCTACTCATTGTCCTTCTCTCCGTAAAGTGTTTTCACATTGTTGGTTGGAATAAAGAGGTAAGCCTTTCCCCTCAGGGTCATTTCCGGCTCGCCAAGCTCCTTAGGGTTGCCTTCAAGGCGCAGCAGATGCACAATCCCACGCTCTTCATCAGCAAGGAACAGAGCCCCGCGCACCACGTCCCAATCGAGCTCCTCAAGCCCCCAGTAAGGCCGGCAGCCATGCTTCAAGGCATAAGCGATGAAAGCCTCCGCGCTCACATTCAGCTTCCGCGAGCTGCCATACTTCTGCGTAATCACCTCAAGATCAAGCCTCAGGTCAAAATCCTCCGGCACGCTCCCGCACAACAGATTTTGAATCGTGGCATCAGGATACTCGGGGGCATCGACAAGGAAAAAGCCCTCATCATCGCGGTCGAAAATCAGATCCGAGCTAATCGCCTCATCCACAATCCAATCTCCGGGCAAGCGCCAAAGCGAATCGACATCCGCCACAAGAGCCTCCTCCGAAGGCAGCTCCACAAGCCGAGGCGCCTCCGCCACATAAGCCGCAATGCTGTCGATAAACGCAGCCTCGAGCTCCGACCTCACAGCGCCTGCCACAGGCAGTGCGCTCAGAACAAGCAATATAGCAACGACCCTTCTCATCCTCCCATTTCTCCTCCCCCCCGTCTCATGGAATATAAGTGTAACGATACTGATCTTCGGCATCAAACACATCCCCGCTTATGAAAAGCCCGTCCTCAAACACCGCATTGCGCACGGTCCAGCCCTCATACAGCACGGAATCCCCGATCGTCGTCTGCGAGAAGATACACAGCTCGCCCACGCCGTCGGGCAACCCCTTGTAAAGCGGTCCATACCAATAGTTTCCCCCATTCGGAAATTTATATATACTCCTGCTCTCGCCATCGTCCGCCGGCTCTTCAGCAGGAGCCTGAGTATCTACAGGCTCCTCCCCGGCATCTATCGGCATATCATGAACAAGGCTATCAGCCGTGAGGCTATCCATTTTGGCTTGCAAGGCCCCTGCAGCCTCATAATTTTCATGTATAAGATCGTTTATCGACGAGGACGACGACTGCTCTGCCCGCGGGCGGCTCGAGAAGCCAAGCCACAGCGCAATCCCCGTCAGCACAACCACGGCTGCCAAAAGAACCGCCACGATCCATTTTTTCGACCCGCCATGCTCGCGACGCACCGACGACGCGCCGCCATCCGGCCGCGCCACAGGCCTCCGCGGACCCGCAGGATTCACCGCAGGCCTCTCCGCAGGATTCACAACCGGCTTGGCCACAACCACTCGCAGAGCTTCGCTCATCTTCCTCAGGCCTCCGCCCCCGGCCCCGGTCGGCCGCCGGACGGTCCCTTCCGGGTCGGTCCTTTCAGGGTCTTCGCCCGCATCGCGCCGGGGCGCTTTTTCCGTCTTAGGCTCAGCCTCATACGCCCGACGCACAGTCTTCACCACGTCGTCCTCCACGCTGTGCTCGAGCTCGAATCCGAGCATACGCCCGAACTCCGCCACGCTCTGCAACCGAGCCCCCTGCTCATATCTCATCGCAGCTTTAACCGCCTCTATATATGGCGCATACTCCGACGAAAGCCCCGCCTCACCAAGCATCCGCTCCACAAGCGCATCCGACGTCGCCACCGGCGGATTCTTCCGCGTAAGCACCCGGAAGAGCGTCGCCCCAAGACCGAAAACATCAATCCGCACCGCATCCTCGAGCACGCTCCCATCCACATGCCGGTTCACAAACTCCGGAGCCATATACCCGGGCGAGAACCCCTCCATGCACTTGCGGATCGTCTGGCGCGAATCCGAATCGTAGTGCCGCGAAGTCCCGAAATCTATCAGCACAGGCCGCTCGCTCCCCTCCTCGATCATCACGTTCGTGCTCTTCAGGTCGAAGTGGAAAAGCGAATGCTTCTCATGCAGATACTGCAGCGCATCGCAAAGAGCCGTCATCGCCACTCGGAGCCTCCGCAGGTCAGGCGCCCCGGGGCCGTCGGTCCATTCATGCAGCTGCTTCCCCGAGATGTATTCCATTACAAGATAAGCCGTTCCCTTCGCATCGAACAAATCGTACACATTCACGATGTGCCGATGCTTCACCCCGAGCTCCTTCAGCCGCCGCCCCTCGCCCCGGAAAGCGCGGAGCACTTCCTCGAACTCCTCGCGCTTATCCTCGCCTACAACAACGTTTCCCTCCCCGTCGCGCTCACATAAATCGCTAAGAAACAACTCCTTCAGCACCACGCGGCGCCCGCCCGGTCCCTCCGCGAGATACGTAAACGAGAAGCCCCCGTGGTCCGAGAGCATACTCACGATATAAAACGCGCCAACGCGCACGCCATTCCCAAGAGGTTGTTTCATAGCTCCTTATCTCTAAATATAGTCAAACACCACATCCGTCTCCCCCACCGTAACGGTCGTTGGCCTCCCGGCCGGGAGCCTGAAAGTCTGGCCGTCTGTCAGCTCCACACGGGAGCCCGCCACGCGCAGCGGGTTCACCGTCTTCACCACGCGCAGCGTAGCATCAGCCCCCGCCACGCTCAGCTCCGCACAGCGCCGGCTCGCCTGCTTATCGCCCTTTGGCACAGAGACATCCGACGGCCGCTCAGCGCTTTCGCGCCCCAGGGTATAAGTCCCGTCCTTCAGCACCCGACGCGGGCCCCCGCCCACGCGCACGCCCCAGCTCCGGCCCGAAGCAACGCCGCCGTCCGTCCCACCCGCAGGAGCAGCATCCTCAAGCGGCAGACGCACAGCCACATAGTGCCCCCCGGGGCAAGGAAATTGAAACAGACCCCGACCCGTCTCCCGGGCCTCGAACTCGCGCCCGCAGCGCGGGCAAGTAATCAGAATATCCATCGCTCAGAGCCCTCCATCAAGCTTAGCCGCACTTCGACGTACCGCAATTCGTGCAGATCAGACAACCTTCCTGATACACAAGCGTTTCCTGCCCGCAGTTCGGGCATGTCTGCCCCTTCGCGGCAGTCCCGTTCGGCAGATACTTCTTCAGAGCGCGTTCCACGCCCATCTTCCACGTATTGATGCTCTGCGAATCAAGCTCCAGGCCTCCTATCAGCTTCAGCACCTGGTCCATAGGCATCCCGTAGCGCAGCACACCCGAGATCAGCTTCGCATAGTTCCAGAACTCCGGATTGAACTTATCCGACAGCCCCTCGATCGTAGTCTTGTAGCCACGCTTGTTGATAAACTGGAAGTCATAGCGCTTCGACCCGTCAGCAGCCACGCTCTTGATGATCTTACCGCGCGTTACCGACTTCGGGCAGAAAATACCCTCCTCATCGTCGGCAAGACCCGTGAAGATCTCATACGGCCGCCCGTCCTTAAGCCCCACGAATGCAATCCACTTCTCCTTATTGTTCTGAAAGCGCACCACATCCGCCTCAAGCTCTATCGGGCGCACAAGCACATGCTGAGGAAT
>CAMWQB010000023.1 GCA_947176295.1 uncultured Porphyromonadaceae bacterium | reverse complement strand
ACCCTGACCCCATCGACCCCGATCCCATCGATCCGGATCCGATTGACGGCATCCCTGCAGCTCCGGCTCCCGGCCTCGAGCCCCATCAGGTGAAGAGCTTCTACTCCGGAGCATATCCGACCATCGTCCCCAACATGTTCGTAGGCTCCTGGGGGCAGTCCACCAAGGCCGAAATCATGGCCTGCGGAGGCGACGAGGCCTATCGTCTGACCAACTTCAACTATCTCGGCTTCCAGTTCTCGGGCAGCGACGACGTGGTGGACATCAGCGACATGAAGTATATCCACATCGACCTCTACAGCACCCGCGACATGGACATCAACATCCATCCCATCTCCCTTAACCCCACGGTCGACGGCGACAAGGCCACCAAGCATCTCACCGCCGGGGAGTGGCACTCCTTCGATATGCCCATGACCGACTTCCCGAACGTGAACTTCGCAAGCCTCGGACAGTTCAAGTTCGAGAACATGACCCCCGCCCAGGCTCCCGCCGTGAAGCGTGCGGCCGACGCCGGCGAACACGCCCTATATCTCGACAACCTCTACGCATGGGCCGCCGGCACCACCGGCATAAGCTCCGCCGACGCAGAACTTCCCGCCGACGGCAAGGTCTACGACCTCTTCGGACGCATCGTCCGCGACACGCCCTGTCTCGACGGCCTCGCAAAAGGCATCTACATCGTAGGCGGCCGCAAGGTTGCCGTAACGCGCTAAGCGCGCCCCACACCCATACACAATGCTCCCCGGCCGCGGCCGGGGAGCCGACCACCTCGATTTTTGCGAAAAAATCCCAATCTACACATAAAACCAATTCAAAAAGAAAGGCGGAAAGACACAAGCCGCCGAAATCCTAAAATCCTAATCCATTTAATTAAATCCTAATTCCAATGAACATCAAGCGAAACTTATGCTCCGCGGCGATAGTCGCAGCAACAGTTTTCGGCGCCTCAGCCGACATCCCCGTCAAGCTGGTGAACAACTCCAAGGGAGAATTTGCCGACGGCGAAGTCTACATTGCCATCGTAGGCCGACAGGGCGACCATTCCATCTACTACAACCTTGCCGAATCGGGCGCTCAGAAGCGCTGTGTGGTAAGCCCCCTCAACGACGGTCTGAACCGTCTCCACGTCAAAGGCGACGACTGGGGCTATGCCGACATCTTCACACGCATGAGCGACATTCCGCAGCAGACATTCTATATCGGCGACACGTACGCTTGCCGCATGTTCGTGGCCTTCAAGTCGCCCATGTATCTCCACGCCTTCGCCGACGGCGGATACGCCGGCGCCGACATGAACAATCCCGGCGACCCCAATGCTCCTATCCGCTGGGAGATTATCGAATTCACATACGAGCCAAACGTCTACGACGGCCAGATCTGGATCAACACCTCGCGTGTCGATGCCTTCCAGTATCCCATGGGCCTCGAACTCTATGCCACCGGTAACCGCTCGGGCAGCACGCCCTACATCAAGCGCGGCGAAATCATCGACTACCATGCCGTAGTAGACCGCTGGAACTCCACCTACTCCTCCTCCGTCTACAAGGATTGCTACTACAACCTCATCGAGCGCGACAATCTCGGCGGCATCATCAAGCAGCCCTCCAAGGTGCAGTCCATCAAGGGTGCGCACATTTTCGACGGCTACATCAATAAAGTGTGGGACTTCTTCCGCACTAACGAAGCCGACATCACCATGGGTGTGCTCGGCCGCTGGAAAGGCCGCGTGCAGGGCGATGCCTTTGTTATGACCTGCGTCGAGGGCCACTATTGGCAGCCCGGCTCGGTTGCAACCGTGCTCAAGCCCACCACCGAGGACGCTATCGAAGGTGCAGGCACCTTCGCCCAGGGGTCGGACATCGACAAGACCGTGCAGGCTATGTTCTGCGCAGCCTTCAACCGCGGTCAGTTCCGCGCACAGACCGCCAACCAGAACTGGGACCCGAACGCGGGCATCCGTCCCTTCCAGGGCGGCAGCGAATATCCCTGCAATGAATACGTGAAGTTCTTCCACGACACTGCAGTGAGCGCTTCCAACGGCTACACCTACGCCTTCGCTTACGACGACACCTTCGACCAGAGCGCCACTTGCTACTCCACCGCCCCCACGGCCGTAACGATAACCATCGGCGGCTTCGCCGGCCTTGAGCAGACGCAGCCCGCACAGCCCGTGCAGCCCGAGCCTCAGCCCTCCGGCCTGGGTGCAGCTCCCGCTCCCGCCCATGCAGCACAGGGCGTCATGAGCTTCTTCAGCGACGCTTATCCTTCCATCGCTCCCGGCATGATCGTAGGCAACTGGGGTCAGACCACACAAAGCGAGACCGTGGCTCTCGACGGCAACAAGGCCTACAAGATGAGCAACTTCAACTACCTCGGCCTCCAGGTGTCGGGCGCCGACGAAACCGTCGACCTCGCCGACATGGAAATGCTCCACATCGACCTCTATGCCGACGCCGACATGGATCTCAACTTCTATCCCATCGCTCTCCGTCCGACCTTCGACACCGCTTCCAAGCGCCTCCACATCGCAGGCGGCAAGTGGAACTCCTACGACATCGCCCTCAGCGACTTCCCCGGCGTGGACTTCTCGCGCCTCGGCCAGTTCAAGATGGATGGCGGCAACGGCCAGACCTTCTACATCGACAACCTCTATACATGGAAAAAGGTAGCAGTAGCCCAGGGGCTCCCCGCAGCTCCCGCACCCGGCCGCGCCGCTGCCGACGTGATGAGCATCTACTCCAACGCATACGCCTCCGCAGCTCCCGGCCTCGTTGTAGGCAACTGGGGTCAGGCCACTCAGGCTGAAGCCGTAGAACTCCGCGGCGACGCTGCCTACAAGTTCTCCGACTTCAACTACCTCGGCCTGCAGGTATCCGGCTCCGATGCCACCATCAACGCCTCCGGCATGGAAATGATCCACCTCGACCTCTACGCCGAGGCCGACATGGACCTCAACTTCTATCCCATCGCCCTCCATCCCACATTCGACTCCGCTTCCAAGCGCCTCCACATCCGCGGCGGGCAGTGGAACTCCTACGACCTTGCACTCAGCGACTTCCCCGGCGTGGACTTCTCGCGCCTCGGCCAGTTCAAGATGGACGGCGGCAACGGCCAGACCTTCTACCTCGATAACCTCTACCTCTGGAAAGAGCCCATCGTCTTCGTTGGCGGAATCCCCGCAGCTCCCGCTCCCTCGCGCGCTGCATCGCAGATGAAGAGCTTCTTCTCCGACGCTTACGGCAGCGACACCCCCGACCTCTTCGTAGGCAACTGGGGCCAGGCCACCGGCGCCGAACTCATCAGCGAAAACGGCCAGGAAGTATATCGCCTCACGGGCTTCAACTACCTCGGCTTCCAGTTCTCCCACTCCGACGCAGTGCTCAACACCACCGATATGGAAATGCTCCACATCGACCTCTATGCTGAAGCACCCATGGACATCAACATCTATCCCATCGCCCTGCATCCCACCTTCGACGGCGCTCGCGTAAGCCGTCATCTCGACGGTGGTTGCTGGAACAGCTTCGACATCGCCCTCGGCGAATTCCCCGGCGTGGACTTCTCGCGCCTCGGCCAGTTCAAGATGGACGGCGGCAACGGCCAGACCTTCTACCTCGACAACCTCTACATGTGGACGGCCAACGGCGTCCGTCGCGTAGCTCTCGCCGGCGTTGAAGAAATCACTGTCGAAGAAGCCGGCGCTGCAGCTCCCGCTGGCGTTTACGACCTCACGGGCCGCCGCATCCGCGAAGACAACAGCACCTCCGGCCTCCCCCGCGGCATCTACATCGTTGGCGGCCGCAAAGTGGCAGTGAAGTAATATTCGACATCTATCCCTGAAAGGAGAGAGCAGGACGGCCTCGCGGCTTCCTGCTCTCTTTTTCGTTTCTCACCACTTGGGGACGCGATATCCCGGGGCGGCTTCCACCGGCTCGCTATAGTAGAGCACGGCTCCCTTATGCACGGCGCGGACTTCCACAAAGGGCCTCCCGGAGGAATCGCGCAGGAATCCGAGATAAGGCGTCTCGTCGAGCACATATTCCGCTCTCGGCTCCCTGCTGAACTCCGGCTGAGCCAAAAGGCTGTCGACGCTCATCTCCTCGAAGCGGGCAGGCAGCATGGCATACTCACAGCCGGGCCGGTATTCCCCTTCCAGAACCCGGCGGGTATTGTCCTCGCAGTTGCTCACGGCTCCCCGCGGACGCCCGAGCGCATACCACGGCAGATCGCCCACGGGAGTATGGTCCATGTAGAAAGTGCCTGTGGGGCTCTCACGGAAGAGAGCTGCCGCCATCCGGGCCTCACTGCTCAGGCGCACCTGCACACCCGTCATCATCCCCCAACACACCACTGCCGCGGCCGTAAGGGTATAAGTGGCACCCTTCAGGACCCGGCTCTCCCTTTCCGGCCAATACAGCCACAAGAGTACAATCAGAGCGTAAGTCTGCGCGAACCAGCCGCTGCGGCCCACGATACCGCCGAATCCGCTGATACACATCGACGCCACCGCAGCAACGGCAAAAGCCAGCCACGGCCCGCGGACGAGCGCCGCGAATTTACTGCGACATGCCACCGCCGACACGCCGAGAATGCACACCAATGCCAAGACATAGAAGTCGCTCTTCAGAAGCAGGACTCCCAAGGCGTCGTCCGGCTCATGGCCCCCTCCGACTCGCATCCACAGCGCCGGCGAAGCCAGGCACACGGCTGTGCCCGCAAAGAAGCATAGCAAGCTCGCAAGGCGCCAGCGCTCCATGCCGCGCCATCGCCGCCCCACAAGGCAGTAGGCCAGCAGGCCCGTACTAAGCGGCGCCGCCATAGCCTCGTGCATCTGTCCGGCCACGAAGGCAAAGAGGCAAAAGAGCAGCCTGGCGCCAAGCCCCCGCTTGCGCCAAGGCGCCACAAGCCAGAAATAGGCGAAAGCAAGCCCCGCGGCGGCAGCCCACACATAGTTGAGCGACACGGCCATAAGCGTCGACGCATCCCACCAGGCCATGGTCAGGAGCAGAAGCGCCGCAAGCATAGTCCTGGCCAAAGGGCCGCGCGAACCCAGACACTTCCCCGAAAAATAGAAGAACAGCGCCACCACCGCCGCATTGAGCAGTAAAGCCAGCCAGCGGGGCGAGAACCACAGCAAGAGAGGCAAGAGATAATTGGGGAAGCGACCGTTGGTGAGCGCCCAGTGGCGGAGCACCCATCGCGGATAGTAAAGCAGGCTTCCGCCATAATAGTTGAAATACGCGCCGTAGCCAAGATCGTCGCCCTCGGGCTCGATAAAGAAGCCCTGCACGAAAAACACTGCAAAGACTGCCAGACACAGCCCCGCCCAGATTATATAATTCCTTTTCATACGTACTGCAAAGATACTCACTTTTTTCAGGACTTAGACTCCGTATATTTTTTTTTGCAAAATGTACGAGGGAAAATTTGGCAGTGTGGCAACTTTTTTGTAATTTTGTGGGCTGATTTTCCGCAATAGGCCCGAACAAGAAGCCCGCGACACCTGTCCGCGCGCTCGCCTCAGCGGGTTAACTTTTTGTTATACACTACAAAACAAATGTACGTAATTGTAGATATCCAGGGACAGCAGTTCAAAGCAGAAGAAGGCAAGTTCCTGTACGTTCACTATCTCGGTGAGGACGTCAAAGAAGGCGACACCGTAGAATTCGACCGCGTTCTCCTGGCCGACAACGATGGCGCAGTGAAGGTTGGCGCTCCCCTGGTGGAAGGCGCAAAAGTGGTTTGCACCGTAGCCGCTCCCCTCGTGAAGGGCGAAAAAGTAATCGTCTTCAAGAAGAAGCGCCGCAAAGGCTATCGCCGCAAGAACGGCCACCGTCAGTACTTCACGAAAGTTACAATCAAAGAAGTTGTTGCTTAATTTCCTCTAATCCCCATTCAAAGAAAACACTATGGCACATAAAAAAGGCGTCGGTAGTTCTAAGAACGGCCGTGAGTCGGAAAGCAAGCGACTCGGCGTTAAAATCTTCGGCGGCCAGTTCGCCAAGGCCGGCAATATCATCAAGCGTCAGCGCGGCACGGTTCATCATCCCGGCCTGAACGTAGGCATCGGCAAGGACCACACCCTCTACGCACTTGTTGACGGCACCGTTACCTTCACCGAAGGTCGCAACGGTCGCAAGTTCATCAACATCACCCCGCTGGCTGAGGCATAAGCCCGCAGCTACCTGAGAAAAGACCACACATTCTACGAGCGGACCGACGAGCACACCCCGAATTCCGGGGGCGCATGTCGGCCCGCTCCCGTCTATTTCCAACACCCCCATTCCACCGCACCCCCCCCTTCCACCGAAAGATCCATGAAAAAGACCATCATTATCGCTTTTGCGGCCGCATTCATGCTCCCCTGGGCCGCCCCCGAAGCCTCCGCATGGGGCCAGAAAGGCCACGACGTTACGGCCTACATCGCCGAGAAGCACCTAACGCCCGTAGCCGCCGACTCCGTGAGCGCCCTCCTCGACGGACGCTCGCTTGTCTACTGGGCCAACTGGCTCGACAACGCCTCCCACACCCCCGACTATGCCTACACCAAGACCTGGCACTACAAGAACATCGACGAGGGAGTGGCATACGAAGACGCACCCCTCAATGAGAAAGGCGACGTGGTCCGCGCCACTATCGAAATGGCGGAAATTCTCCGCGACAGCGTGTCGACACGCAGCCAGAAGGTGCTGGCCCTCAAGATTCTCACACACGTGGTGGGCGACATGCACCAGCCCATGCATATGGGCCATCTCTCCGACCGCGGAGGCAACGAAGTGAAGCTTAAATACTTCGGCCGCGAAACCAATCTCCACAGCATCTGGGACGGCTCGCTCCCCGAAAGCGCCCACAAGTGGAGCTACTCCGAATGGCAGCAGCAGCTCGACCGCCTCAAGCCCGAGGCCGAGGCCCAAATCATGGGCGGCACACCCGACGACTGGGCCAAGGAGACCTACGAAATAACCGCGCGCGTCTACAACTACTTCCCAAAAGGCTCCAACGCAAGCTATAACCACATTGCCTACTGGACGCCCGTAATCGAGCAACAGCTCCTCCGCGGCGGCCTCCGGCTGGCAGCCCTCCTCAATTCCATTTTCGATCCCGCAGAACAAGACAAAGAATAAACAGCTATGAAAAAATTCGCTCTCCTCGCCCTCGGACTCCTCATCGCCGGCACCGCTGCCGCTGCCGCCGTCCCCGAAATACCCGCCGAAAAGAGCGCCGCCGCGGCCTCCATCCCCCGCGAGGCACAGATGCTTCAGGTGGCGGCCCAGCTCGTGAAATATGGCTACGCCGAGCAGGAGGCCCTGCCGCTCATCCAGGCGGCCGACATCTACGAAAGCATTGGCGCAGGCAGGCTGCGGGCAAAACCCACAAGCAGCGCAAGCCAGGCCGAGCAGGCCTCGGATGCCGAAAAGGCTGCCACGCGGATAAGCTTCGACCCCGAGCGGCTCCTGGCCGCAGCCACGGAGATGGCCGGGGGCGACCCGGCGCTGATGTCGCTGATAAAGCGCGTGCGCCTCAACGCCAACCGCGGAGCCACGCGCGACTACATGACCTCCACGGAGATTGTGCGCGCCGGAGCCACGGACACCTACACCATCGAATTCCGGGGCGGCGAGCTCGCCCTGGCCATGGTGACCGGCGACGGCGACACCGACCTCGACCTCTTCGTCTACGACAGCGAGGGCAACCTCGTGGACAGCGACACCGACGACACCGACGAGTGCCTCTGCAGCTGGGTGCCCGAAAAGACGGCGGAATATACGATCATCGTCAAGAACTACGGGAAAGTCTACAACTGCTACTCCATAACGGTAAACTGAAACCCCGTTCCACATTATTTGTTAAGACCCCCGTTCTTTCCTTGCCCGCGTAGTGGCCCTGAAAGCCCCACGCGGGCAAAAACACTTGTTTTTGTCTTTTTTACGAAGCAAAATGCAAGCAAATCGAATTTTTATCGTTATCTTTGCACACAAATAACTCAATCATTTTCCAAATCAATTGCACATGAAGAAAGCATTACTCACAATCGTATCGGCTTTATTCCTGTCGAGCGGCCTGGCAGCGTCGGCTCAGGGCACCATTACCCTGACGACCTCCGCCGAACCGGGAACCAAAGTCTCGCTTCTCCCCAATGCCGTGTCGGCTACCACGCCCATCACCATCGACTTTGGCGACGGCATCGGAGTGAAGTACACCGTCGACCCCAAGATCGCCGACTGGCAACGCTGGATCGAAAGCGAAATCAAGGGTCCGAACATCACCATCTCCGGCAACCTCACCGAGCTCACCTTCACCGAAGCTCAGCTCACCTCGGCCAAGCTCGAGGGCATGAGCCACCTCAAGAAGCTGAACCTCGAAAAGAACGAGCTCGAATCCTTCGAACTCACCACCATCACCCCCCTCGAGGAGCTGCGCCTGTCTTACAACAAGATCTACAACAGCCCCTCGCAAAACTCCACCCTTTCGCTCGAGTATGCCGGCGAGACGCTCAAGCGCCTCAGCATCGCCTACAACGAGCAGCTCCAGTGTCTCGACCTCCGCTACCTCCAGGTGCTCGAAGACTTCTCGGCCAACAACTGCCCCGACTTCGCATCGGTGTTCATCTGCCTGCCGGAAGAATCGCGCGACTGCCTAAAATACCTCAACCTCAACGAGTGCGCGCTGGCTCACTTCTATCCCGTGAACCTGCCTTCGCTCCAGTCGCTGCATCTGGCCAGCAACCACCTGATGACGGAGTATGACGACTCGCCCTTCTCGCTCGGCAACTATCCCAAGCTCCGCTACCTCACGCTCTCCCACAACAAGGGAATCCACAGCGTCGACGTCAGCGAATGCCCCGAGATGGAACAGCTCTACATCGACGACTGCAACTTCACGTCGATCGACATATCGGCCTGCCCCGAGCTCAACACCCTCAACATCGCCGACAACAAAATCAAGAGCCTCGACCTGGGCAACAACAAAAAGATTTCGGCCCTGATGGTCAACGGCAACCCACTCACCGAGCTCAACCTCGACCTGGTGCCCGCGGTGAAGACCCTCAACGTGTCCGACACGAAAATCTCGCGTCTCGACCTGATGAAGAGCTACTTCCTCGACACCTTCCGCGCATCCAATACCCTGCTTGAGTTCCTCGACTTCAACGGCCTGCAGGCCGACCGCGTGCGCACGATCGACCTCCGCAACAACCCCAACTTCACCTACGAATCCATGGCCTACACCCTGCGCACCCTCCCGGTTGCCCGCAAGGCCTACTCCACCAACCTATTCCTCGAGGGCTCCAACGCCGAAAAAGCCGACATCGATTACGTTACCAGCACCGACATGGGCTGGATCTGCGATGTCGACGGCGACGGCTCCGCTCAATTCACGCCCCTGAGCATCTCCTTCGAAGGCGCCCAGAAAACCGGCGAAAAGAAGGTGGGCGAGCTCGAACGCCTCTACCCATACTTCGGCCTCGGCCTCAACTACGACCTCGAAGTGATGAGCACCAACGGCGGAAAATTCGTCGTGGCCCAGTGGAAGCCCATCTATTTCCAGAGCATCAAGGACGCCACCGATGGCTCCGCCTACAAGGGTGTGCCCATCTGCGTCTACGCTTATCCCGAAGAAGGCAAGACCTTCCGCAGCGTAACCGTAAACGGCAAGGAAATCAACTCGCCCTGGTTCATCATCTCTGAAGATGCCACCGTAAAGGTGAACTTCTCCAACGAGCTCTCCTCCATCACCATGACCGTGCCCGCCAACCAGGACATGAGCTTCCGCGTCAACACCGTAAACTCCAACGAATCCGTATGGGTCGACTGGGGCACGGGCCAGCGTACCGAATATCCCGGACAGAGAGCTTACGCCACGGGCTCCAACGACCTGGTGGGCTCCCGCATCGACGGCAAGGCCGTCGGCACGACCGTTACCGTATACGGCAACCTCGCCGGCCTCGACATCAACGGATTCGGCGACGTGGCCGCCGACTTCGGCCTCTGGGACAACCACGTTACAGCCCTCGACCTCTCCAACGCTCCCGACCTGAAGATTCTCACCGCCTACTGGAACCCCATCCAGACCATCGACCTGAGCCACAACCCGCTTCTCGAAGTGCTCGATGTGAGCTACACGGCTATCGAGGAACTCAACCTCGCCAACCTGCCTAATCTCATGAGCCTCGAGGCTTACTCCGCAGGTCTTGAAGAAGACGGCATCCGCCCCCTCAAGAGCATCGACCTCTCGGGCCTGCCCATCCTCCAGCTCCTCAACCTCAAGAACAACCGTCTTGAGGCCCTCGACCTCACCTCGAACCCCTACCTCCGCTGGGTGGACATATGCGGCAACAACTTCAAGACCATCGACCTGAGCCAGAACCCCATCATCGAGGAACTCAACCTCATGAACGGCAAGCTCGAAAGCATCGACCTCTCCAAGCAGACGAAGCTCGTCGATCTCAACGTCGACGGCAACGAGCTCACCGCCCTCGACCTCACGCACAACAAGGACCTCGAGCTCCTCATGGCCAGCAACAACCACATCAAGGTACTCGACCTCAACGGCCTCAAGAACCTCCAGCGCGTATACATCAACGGCAACGGCCTCACCGCCGCCGAGCTCAACGCCATCTCCTACTCCCTGCCCCAGCGCATCGACCGCGGCGACGAAACCACTCCCGGCATGGCCGTATCGTGGAACTTCTGCGTCTATCAGGGCATGGACCGCGAGCCTAACGACTACCTCGGCTACGACTCCTCCATTGCCTACGACCGTGCATGGATTCCCTCGCACTCCGCATCCAACTCCGGCTGCGAGCACGCTTATCTCGACCTCCTCTCGGCTCTCCACGGCACATACACCGTAACCGACGCCACGGGCCACGAATACTTCACCGGCTCCACCGTAGAGAAGTGGCTCCCCCTCACCATCCATCCCACCCCTGAGAACGGATACAAGTTCTACAGCTTCCAGCTCAACGATGACGATCCCATCCTCGACAACGAGCAGTTCCTGATGCCCGGCGTATACACCAAGCTGCACGTCAACTTCGTCAAGACCTCCGGCATCGAAGCTGCCGAAGCTGCCGAAGGCCTCAACATCCGCGCAATCGCCGGCGGCATTGAAGTGAACGCTGCCGAAGCCACCGCCGTGGCTGTCTACACTCCCGCCGGCGCCCTCGTGGCCACCGCGCAGGCCGAAGGCACAACCACCCTGGCCCTCGCTCCCGGCTTCTACATTGTCCGCGCCGGAGCTCTGGCTCAGACCGTGGCCGTGAAGTAATTCTGCCAATAGACATTTCCTATAATGCGGGTTGCGGCCCCTCTCCGGGGCGGCAACCCGCAAACCACAAACCAATCCATCAACACAAGTACAAATTCTCATGAACAGATTTTTTACTTCACTCGTTCTTATTGCCGCAAGCGTAGGCGCAGCCATCACGGCCGACGCCGCCTCGCTGCCTTACAAGAGCGATCTGGGCTATAACTACGGCATCGCCTCCGACTGGAAAGCCGTCAACAACAAGCGAGGCGCCAAAGGCTGGGAATTCGACCGCACCAACACAGAATTCTCCGGCACGCTCGCCACCCCCGGCACGAAAGGGGCCGTGTGCAAGGGCTACGACTCCGACTATTCCGCCAATGCATGGCTTTTCTCACCTGAATTCGAATTCAAGGCCGGAGGAAACTACATCGTGAGCGTATGGGCCAAGACCAAGGGCAGCGACGACGAAAACTTCAAGATTTGCTTCGGCTCGGACGCCGATGCCGCGACTATGACCACCGTGCTTATCGACAAGCCCGGCTTCCTCAGCCCGGCTGACTATGAGCTCGTGAGCACCACCTTCACCCCCGAGGCCGACGTAACGGGCCGTATCGGCATCCAATGCTACAGCGACGTCAACAAATACGTCCTCTCCCTCACGGGCTTCTCCATCTCCGACGAAAACGGCTCCATGGAAGAACCCGAGCAGCCCGAGATTCCCGAAGACGCCAAGGCTCTGCCATACGACTTCGCCTTCAACAACGAAAGCACCTTCAACAGCGACTGGACCTGCGGCTACGGCGAGGAGGCCGGCGTAAAGAGCAACTGGCAGCTCCGCACCTACAGCGGCTGGGCCATCTTCGACGTTGCCGAAAATGAGAAGGAAGACAACTGGCTCGTGTCGCCGCTGCTCAACTTCGATGCTGCCGGCAACTACGCCATCATCTACACCGGCCTCATCACCGGCAAGCTCGAATTCCTCCTGGGCGAGAGCAAGGACGACCTCTCGGACTATACCGTCGTAGGAACTCAGGAAGTGACCAACAGCTACGACAACGACGCCAAATACACGATGACCTTCCCCGTGGCCGAACCCGGGCAGTATCGTGTGGCCGTGCGTGCATGCGCCGAATCCGGCACATATATGGGCTACCGCATGAAGAATCTTCTCGTGCGCAGCGATGCCTCCGTGCCCGCTCACGTCTCCGACCTCACTGCCATCGCCGACGCCAACGACGAGCTGAGCGTGGCTCTCTGCTGGACCAACCCCTCCACCGACCACAATGGCGCTCCGCTGAGCGAAATCACCAAAATCGAGCTCTACCGCAACGGCTCGCTCATCAAGGACGACTTCATGATTCTGGCCCCCGGCAACATCAACGCATGGCTCGACGAGCCCGATAAGGCCGGCGTATACACCTATCAGGTTGTGGTCTACAACGCCAACGGTAAGGCCGACGGCGAGCCCGCGAGCGTATCCGCCGGATACGTAGGCCGCCCCACAGCCGAGCTCCCCTACGCGGCCGATTCGTCTAACGAAGACGACATGGCTCTCTTCACCTCCGTCGACGCCAACGACGACGGCGTGATGTGGAAATTCTTCAAAGGCTCCAGCTCGTGGTACAACACCATGGAACTCGCCCCGAGCGAGGCCGTGGAACACGACGACTACCTCATCTCGCCCTATCTCCACCTCACCCCCGGCTACTACGTGTTCGACTACACCGTGTCGTGCCGCTACAACAGCTTCGAAGCCGGCTACGTTACCGACCGCCACGAGCCTAAGGCCACCTTCGTGAAGCTTGCCGAAATCCACGACTGGCAGGAGTACGGATCTCCCAGGGGCCACCTCGTGATGAGCATCGAAGCCGAAGGCGACTACGCCCTCTGCATCCACGCCGTGGGCATGGCCTCCAGCTCCGCTTACCTCAAGATGGAGCTTGCCGACATGAGCCTCAAGGCCACTCAGAAGCTCCCCCTTGCCATCACCGACCTCACGGCCGTCGACACCGAAGATGGCGACAGCTTCGCCGTGGTTCTCTCGTGGGTGAACCCCTCCCTCGACAATGCCGGCCTGCCCCTCTCGTCGGATGAACCCCTCACCATCACCATCAAGCGCAACGGCGAAGATCTCGCCGAGCTCACCGATGGCGACTTCGCAACCCCCGGCGCCATTTGCCGCTTCTCCGACGTGATCACCACCGCCGGCGAGTATACCTATAGCGTGGTCGTGTCCAACGCCAACGGCGCCGCCGAAGGCCGTGCGCCCGAAGTATCGCTCTTCGCCGGGCCCACGCCCGAGCTGCCCTACGAAGTCTCCGACTTCTCCGAGTGGATAATCGACGACACCAGCTACTACTGCTGGGAAATCGACGCCGACACCCACTACGCAAAGTGGTCGGCTTCCCGGGCTTGGAGCCCCATCTACACCGTCTTCTCGCCCTTCCTCCGCCTTGAAGAAGGCTCGGAATACACCCTCGAAGCAACCTTCGACGGAAATCCCGACGGCGAGCAGGGCATGCGCCTCGTGAGCGGCACCAAGGCTGACGAGAGCCAAGCAACGGTCCACCACGAGTTCACCCTCCCCTACGGCGCTCAGGACCACAACATCAGCCTCGTGCTCTCCGCCGCAAGCGCCTCCACACCGGCCCTCATGGCCGAAGAGGGCGACGACGCTGCCGATGCCACCGAGAAAATCACCGTGCCCGCAGGCAAGCTCGTCTTCGGCTTCCGTCCCACAGCCGCCGGCATGGTTACGCTCAAGAACTTCCGTCTGAGCAAGGCCTCGACCGTGGGCATCACTACAGTGGTAGCTGCTGAAGGCGCCCTCGTCTACAACAGCGGCATCGTATCCTGCCAGGGCGCAAGCGAAATCGTGGTTTGCGACGCAGCAGGCCGCGTGCTCCGCGCCGTCAAAGCCTCCGAAGCCGACCTCCGCGACCTCCGCGGCGCAGGTCTCGTACTTGTGAGCGCTCCCGGCTTCGGCACCCTCAAGCTCGTGCTCTGATAGCCCTTAATCTCTGAAACACTTTCGGCGAAAGACAGGTCCCTAAAACCTCTCTTTCGCCGATCTTTTTGTACCCACCACAAAAAAAACACATAAATATCCCCAAAAAAAGTGTGGTTAAAATTTTTCAAAATCGTCCGTTGATAATCAATAGCATACATTCAAAACGATGAATATTTTATTCCTAAGGAATTAATCCTTTTCCACGATTATTGCGTAAATTTGCATCGGGAGTTGGGGCTCCAAAATATAGATTAAGAATTTCTTCGAAGATTTATCAAATTTATTTTGCAATCATATAAATAACTCGTATATTTGCAAGCAAACATTCATTTCCACAATAAACCGTATCACAAATTTGGGCAAGCCGCTAAAATTATATATCTATTTCCAAACAAAAAAGTCAAACCAATGAAGAAGCTCATCCCAATCCTGGTCTTAAGCCTTCTGTGGGCATCCTGCAAAGACCCCGACGCCGACCCCAAACTCCCCGTAGGTAGAGATGACATTGCTCTTTCGAGAGCGGAAGAAGAAATTGCCCTTGCAACAAACGCTTTCTCGGCTCGGCTGATGGGCCAATTGGCTGATATTGGCGCTTCCGACCTCGACGGCTCCATGCCTGACAATTTCGTGGTGTCGCCCCTGAGCCTTTCTATGGCACTGAGCATGACAGCCAATGGCACTGAGGGAAATACACGCTCGGAAATACTGGATGTGCTGGGCTTCGAGGACGCCGACATTGCCGCCGCCAATTCGCTCAACAGCAAACTCACCGCTCAACTGCCCAAGCTCGATCCCAAGACAAAGGTGAGCTTCGCCAACGCCCTTTGGGTGGATGCAAATATGGACTGCTCGCTGCGCCCAGAATTCTCTGAAGTCCTTTCCAAGGTCTATGACGCTCCCACGGCCCCGGTGAACGGCCTTGGAACTGTCGAAGGTATGGACATCATAAACTCCTGGAGCGCGCACCACACCAACAACCTCATTCCGCGGCTCCTCCACAATCCGCTGTCCCCCAACTCACTGATGGCCCTCACAAACGCTTTATATTTCAAAGGCACGTGGGCTATCAAATTCGACAAGAGCCGGACTTCGCGCGCGGATTTCTACAACTCGGACGGCACGTCATCGCGCGTGGACATGATGCGCAAGGATGCTCTCTCGGCCCAGGCTTTCGAGGACGAAGGCTACAAGGCAGCAGCCTTCGGATACGGCAACGGTGCCTATTCGCTGATCGTAGTCATGCCCGACTGGGGCGTAAACCCGGCCAAAGCTTTCGCTGCCATCGACCCGGCCGACCTGCACAGCCTCGTTATCGACGGTTCGTTCACGACCCGTCTGGACGTGAAGCTGCCGCGCTTTACAGTTGAAAACGGCACGGACATGATTCCGGTGCTCAAGGCTATGGGCATCAGGGAAGCCTTCACCACAGCAGGCGACTTCTCGGCGATGTGGGCTTCCGACCCGGGTGAATTCTTCATCAGCACCGTGCTCCAGCGCGCAAAAATCGTTGTCGACGAGGAGGGCTCGGAAGCTGCCGCAACCACCATTGCAAACGGCAGCCTCACTTCGCCCGGCCCCGTACAGTCGAGCGACTTCATTGTGGACCGCCCCTTCGCATTTGCCATCGTCGAGCGCTCCACGGGCGTGATTCTCTTCGCCGGCGTCGTCAACAAGCTTTAAGTAGAGCAGATATCTATATAATTTAGGGTCAACCCCGATTTTCCGGGACAAAGGCAAAGATATGAAAATAAATTTCTATCTTTGCCTTTGATATGAAAAAGACAAGCTTTCTCCTCTTTCTCTCTGTGGCGGCATGCGCGCTTTCAGCCCCTCTCTTTTGCATAGGCCGCCCTCTTTCGTCCACGCCTAAAACGAACACGAACATCACCGTGCCCCAACGCCCTGTGCGCGTGAATGTCCCAACACACGTCCGGCCCCTCACCGTCCCAAAGATTATCAACGTAAAGCTTCCGCCCGAACTCGCCGCTCAAAATACCTTCAACGACCTCTGCGCCCGCAAAGATGAGGTCGACCCTATGGAATGGCTCGGCGTGTACTATCTCATTGTAGGCGACAGTGCCAGCATGAAAATCGGAAACTATAGCCGAGCGCACGGGATGGCCTTAAAGGCTGCTGACAATTATCTTGAAGGCCGAAACCCTTCGCCGCTACAGCTCGAGCAAGACTATGAGGCTACCGCCGAAGCCTACCCGGCACTGAAACCTGCAAGAAGACTGAGCAGCCACGAAGGTATTCTCGCCGCCAGGGCGCTCTCGCGCTATTGCACAGCCGCAGCCGCCGGCGACACCACGCTCACGCCTCAAGACGCCGCCATCCTCGATGCCTTTTTCATAAAGCTCAATATCCAGCAGAACAGCGCCGGCGTGAGCGGACTGCGCCACTTCCTGAGCGGCAACTACAGCGAGGCGGCCGCCATTCTCGGCAGCTTGTGGGAGAGATACACCGACGATATCGGAGACAAAACATCCGAGGAATATCGCCTGCGCATCCAAAGCCTCAAGGAGCGCCGTGGCATCTTTGTCCTCTACCGCAAGAGCCTCGAATCCGCCGGCGACACCGCCACCCTCTCCACCCTCCTCTCCTCCCCCGCCTACATCGGCCTGATGAAAGAATAAAAGGGCCCGGTAAACAACCGAAGGGAGGGCATAAACGTTCAATCTAAAAGAAACATTCTCAAATTTCCGTCCGAAATTTGCAACACCAAACAGCCCTGTTCATCGGAATGAAAGCTTTAAAGAACTAAACATTGATGTCGAGAGCTGCGCGCAAAAACACACGTGGCTCCGCACCCGGTGTGTCAGGACCCATAAGGCTCAAAGCAATCACGGCCTCAGACAGAGAGGAACTGCGGATTCCTTCATACAAGTATCTCCTGCCGTGATAACAGACGAATTTTATCCTCCAAGATTCATAATGCGAAGTAAGGACAACAACTCACTTCGCATTGTTGATTTACGGACTTTTAAATCAACTAAGGGAAGCAAGCGATATATCGTTGAAGTAGAAGGCCTTGAAAATCAATTCTAAAGTAAATCGCGATATTCAATTCTCACAAACGACTACGAGCCGCGAAGGATAGTACGCTCGTGCATCGAAGTGATGCTGGAATACTACAGAAAGTGCCCTCTCGTATCCTTCGGCTTCGTCGCAGCTCCGGATTTGGAAGAAGACATAAAAGACAAGAATATCGACATTTCCGGGGGAAGCCGCAGATTCAAGTTCTATCAACGAATGATGATCAACCTCTTCGGCCCAGAAACGTTTTATCAGGCCTCCGACACCACCAATACAATCTATCTGATGATAAACAGGCGCCAACTCATGGACGGCAAGCTGACGCTCCGCAATATTGAAGATTTCATCAACAGAACGTATCTGGGAGATTATTCTATTGCCGATTGACTTTGATGCGCGGCGGTGTGGCTATATCATCTTTACTTCGGATTCGAAGGAGTCGGGGCGGAGGGCGCGGCGGCGGATTTTCGAGCGATAGGTGTAGACCGTAGTAATCGAGCAGCGGAGGAAACGTGCGATTTTTTCGGAATCGTCAATGCCGATTCTCATGAGCGCGAACACCCGCAGCTCGGTGTTGAGCAGCTCTCCGGCACGCAGGGCCACTCCTTCGTCGGGATGAAGGAGGGCATTGAACTTCTCCACGAAGCTGGGATATATCTCGAGGATAGCCTCGTCGAAACTGCGGTAGAAGTCCTTGAGAGCGCGGTCGATCATCTCGGACGACTCGAGCTTCTTCACCAGCGCCGAGCGATTGCCCTGCGTGGCAAGGACGCGGAGGCCCTGATGATATTGCTGGAGAGTGGAAAGTGTCGACGAGCAATACTCCATGAAGCGCCCCGCATATTCCTCCTTTATCGTGTCCGACGCAAGAAGGCGTTCATTGCTGCCGGCCAGTTCGGCATTTGCCTCGCGGAGCTGCGCCGACAGGGCCGAGAGCTCCTCATTTGCCTTCCTGACTTCCTCGTTGGCCCTCTGCGCACGACGCATCTGCTTCAGCACGAGCGCTATGGCCGCGATAAGCACCACTGCAAGAATGCTCACCGCCGCGAAAAGAATGCGCTGCAGCTGCAGGAGCCTCGCCTGTCGAGCGGAGTAGGCATCGTCGATGACAGGAAGCATGCGCGACGACTGTGCGTTGCGCATGCGCGCGGCAAAGAAATTGGCATCGGCAAAACTCTGCTTCAGGTAGCGGTTGGCTCGCTCGAGGTCGCCTTCCTCGAAATTGAGGGTGGCAAGCTCGCGGATGGCCATGTTTTCCTTCACCACCCCGCGGAGGTCGGAGACCGTGCTGAGCACGAGATAGCGGCGATAGTTTTCAGTGTCGCCCATGGTCTTGTAGATATAGGCCAGAATCGAGGCCAGAATCGAGTAGGAGCGGCTTCCCGGCTCGTAGTCGGCCAGGCGCGTATGCAGCAGCCGGAGGGCCTCGTCGGTGCGTCCCTCCCTGGCCATGGCCGGCGCACGGTTCACAATGCCGATAAACGACTCGGGCGACACGACGCTGAGCAGGGAATCGGTATAGAGCTCGCGCTTGCGCTCGTAGTCGTCCTTGTATTCTCCCTCCTGGGCATACTCGCTTTGATATTGGTACACACCGCAGTAGGTCGAATAATAGTCAACCAGTTCCGCGGAATCGAGCTCCGCGGGATGGATGCTTCCGAGGATGGCGAGCGCATCAGAGAAAAGGCCGGCGTGCGAACTGATGTCGGCCTTGCGTATCAGTAGCGCATCGCGCAACCCGGGCCGCGAGGCTACGTATGGCGAGGCAAGAGCCGAGTTGACGTAGTGCAGGGCCGAGTCGGAGACGTAGCTCTCGAATTCGCCGATGAGCTTCCATGAGAGGCGCAGGCGCCGCCCGGGATCGCTCTCATGCATCATTTCGTCCCTGAAAAGGGCTATTCGGCGCTCCTTCTCCACCCTGTAGCTTTCGCTGCGTGCCATCTCCGCGTCCACGCTGTCGTAGAGTGCCCGGATGCGGCGGTCAGCCTCGGCATTGGAGCCTACAGGAGCGCATGCCCCCAGGAGCCCTGCAAGCACAAGCAGGAGCGGCAGCAGATATATATATGTTCGGTTCATGGATGTGGAGATTTAAGGGAGGGGGAGAGGGAGCGCGGAAAACCGTCAGGCCTTTTCGATTTCGCGCAGGCGGGCAAGGTACTTACCCACGATGTCGAATTCGAGATTCACGCGGGTGCCCTCCTCGATGCGGCAGAAATTGGTGTGCTCGAAGGTGTAGGGGATGATGGCCACGCGGAAGGAATCGAGAGCGGAATCGCACACGGTGAGGCTCACGCCGTTCACCGTTATCGAGCCCTTCTCGACCGTCATGTAGCCCTTCAGCGCCATCTCGCGGGGCACCTCGTAGCGGAAGGTGAAGTATGTGCTGCCGTCAACTTCCTCAACACGAGTACACAAGGCCGTCGTGTCGACGTGGCCCTGCACGATATGGCCGTCGAGACGGCCATTCATCATCATGGATCGTTCGAGGTTCACGAGCGAGCCTTCGCGCAGGTCGTCGAGATTGGAGCGGTCGAGGGTCTCCTGAATGGCCGTTACGGTGTACGTTCCGTCGGGATAGAGCCCGACCACCGTGAGGCACACACCGTTGTGGGCCACCGACTGGTCTATCTTGAGCTCGTCCGTGAAGGAGCACTTCATCCGCAGGTGGAGATTGCCACCCTCCCGTTCGGCGGCCACCACCGTGGCCGCCTCTTCTACTATTCCTGAGAACATGTTTCTTATCTTGGATATTTGTGTGTGTGGTTATCAATAAATCCGGCAGGCCGAAGGCAATCAGTGCACGCGTCCGAGCCGCGGGCCGGCCACGAGGTGGAGCTCCACGGTTGCCGTCTTCGAGGGGTCGTAGGTGATGGTGGCCGTGGCCGTGCCTTCGCGCTTGTTCACCTCCATCTTGCCCTTGCAGCCCTTTATGCCGCCCTTGATTGTGCCCGAAGGAATGCCGTGGATCACGAGCGTGAGCTCGATCTTCTTGGGCGCGCCCTTGTAGGAGCCCGACGAGGTGATGTCGACCTTCGTAGCGCCGTTCTCGGCATCCATGCTGCCGAGGAAATGGATCAGACGATACTGCCCGTTCTCGAGAGCCGAGGCCGAGAGGTGGTCGTCGTCGTAGAGATTATAGGTCGAGTGGCTTCCGAATTCGGGGTAGTAGTGGACCGTGAAGCGGTCGGAGCGGTAGTCGCCCGTGTTTTCCATCTCATAGTCGGCCATAGGGATGAAGGCGCCGGCGCGGACAAAGAGAGGCAGCACGCCCAAGGGCGCCGGATAGGTGATGGTGTCGCCGCCGGCATAGCGCATGTTGGGATTGGAGAAATCCATCCATGTGGAGCCTTCGGGGAAGACGATGCGGCGCTCGGTGACGCCCTGCTCCATGACCGGAGCCACAAGCACGTCGCGGCCCCAGAGGAACTCGTCGCTTATGTCGTCGTGTGCCTTGCCGCCGTAGAAGTTGAGCGGGCGCACGGCCGGCCAGCCTTTGGTGGCATTCTCATAAGCGAGCGTATAGTTGTATGGAAGCCAGCGGTAGCGGTCCTTGATTATAGGCCTGAGGATGTCCTGGAGCTCGGGATACTGGTAGGGCTCGGCCTTGACGGTGGAGTGTGTGCGGAGCACGGGCGAGAACAGGCCCAGCTGGAGCCAGCGCACGTAGAGCTCGGGATCGACGGGATTCGCGGGGTCCACGGCGAAGCCGCCAACGTCGTGCGACATGTAGCCCAGGCCGGAGAGGCCGGAGTTGAGCATGATGCGCACCTGCGGCTCGAGACCGCCCCAGGAGCGGCTCACGTCGGTGCTCCACGGGAATACGCTGTGGCGCTGCAGACCGGTCGTGCCGCCGCGCATGAGCGTGAGGAGGCGGCGCTCGGGATATTCGCGGGCAAAGAGCTCGGAGATGATGCTGCTCCAGTCGTTGCCATACATGTTGTGATACTCGCGGGCGGTCAGACCATTGGCGTGAGTGCCGCTTTCGGGGTGCACCTCAGGCTCGCCCAGGTCGCCCCACCAGCCGCCTACGCCCAGCTCCGTAAGGTCCTTGTATCGTTTCGACAGCCATGCCCGGGTGTCGGGATTGGACACGTCGAACATACCGCCCTCGCCCACCCAGATTTTCACTTCCTGAGGGCCGCGGCCGAGGCTGTCGCGCACGAACATGCCCTTGCCGGCCAGCTCCTTATAGTTCTTGATTGCGCGTCCGTTGCGAAGGACGTAAGGCTCCGACACCGTAACGACGTTCACGCCTTTCTTGCGGAGGTCGGAGAGCATCTTCTTGGGATTGTCCCAGACGGTCTTGTCCCACTCGAGGATGCCCATATCCTCTTCCTTGCCGAACCAGTAGAGGTCGAGCACGATGCCGTCGACAGGATAGCCCTGGCTGCGGAGGGTGTCGATGGCTCCGACGGTTTCGGCCGGAGTCTTGTAGCCGTATTTCGAGGTGATGTAGCCAAGAGCCCAGAGCGGAGCCAGGGGCTGACGTCCGGTGATGCTCGTGAGCTCCTCGGTGAGTTCGGCCAGGTTGTCGACGCCGCCGATGTAGTAGTAGCTCACGGGAGTGCGGCTCTCGCTGAAATATTTTATGGGATTGCCGGCCACCATCTTGGCTGCGGCATAGTCGTCGAAAAGGATTGCGAAACCGTCGGTCGAGAGAAAGAGAGGCATCGTGATGTTCATCTGGCTCACGCGCGGATCCGAGCCCGTGTAGCCGTAGTTCTGGCGGTTGTACATCACAAGCGTGTCGCCTCGGAGGTTCAGCTTGTGGCCGCGCTCGCCGGCGCCGTAGAAGGAGCCTTCGGACGTGGTGGCGAGGCTGATTTCAGCACCGTTGCGCGAGGAGTTGTCCACGACAATGCTGCCGGGATTGCCGCCGTCGATAGTCAGCGAGCCCGTGCGCAGATTCAGGGAGGCTATCAGCCCGGCCGAGGTGGAGAGGCTGAGGTTCGATGCCGAGCGCGCAACCGTGGCCTCGGGCGATACCTTGGGGGTCAGAGCCACCTTAGGCTCCGGAGCTTCCTCTCCGGCGGAATAATTGTCCACACGCAGGATATTGGGCGTTACGGCCGTTACCTTCACGGTGCGGTCGCCCGGGAGGCCGGCTTCGATTGTGCGGCCCGCAACTGCGGGAGCCTCGGCCCGCGCCATGCCGCAGAGCCCCAGGGCCAGCAGCGGAAGCAGTGCTTTTAGTGTTTTCATTGATTTGAGGTGTGTATATGTGTGTGTGATACGTTAGAATATTCTTTGGAACATGCAAAGATACGCTTTTAACACCAAAACACAAGCCCTGCGCACGCGGGATAATAATCTGTTAGCATCTATTAACACCATTTCATGCGCAATATGCGGATTTTTTTCGCAAATTTGCAAGTAAACAATCATCATAAGACTATCCGACAATGAAGAAAACCATTCTATCGCTGGCGATAGCCCTCGTTTTCGGGCTCGCCGCCTCCGCCACCGAACCCCAGGCCGCTCCCTGCCATAAGGCCGAACCTTGCAAGAAGGAGCTCCCCTGCAAAAAAGACAAGCCCTGCGAAAAGAAGGCTTGCGAGAAGAAGGCCTGCGAGAAAAAAGACTGCGCAAAAGCTTGCCCCGTGCCCGAATGCGCCAAGGCCGAATGCAAAGATTGCAAGAAGTGCGGCACCGACGCCTGCTGCAAAAAGGCCGGAAAGAAGGAGTGCGCTGCCAAGCCCTGCGAAAAGAAGGCCTGCCCTAAAAAATAATCCTCCTCTTCTCTTTCCTCACTCATCCATCCTCCACCACCCTCATACCTAATACCGATTATGCCGAAAGTCCAGGGAGCCGTAACCGTCGATGAAGCGCGCTGCAAAGGTTGCGACCTGTGTGTCGTGGCTTGTCCCGCCGACGTGCTCATGCTCCAGCCCAAGGAAGTCAACGACCGAGGCTATCACTTTGCCTTCGCAGCCCGTCCCGAAGCATGCATCGGCTGTGCCGCCTGCGCAACCGTGTGCCCCGACGCATGCATCGAAGTGTATCGCGTAGTCCTCAAATAATCTCTCTCTAACCATCCCCCCACCCCACCCGTCATATCATGGAAGAAGTAAAACTGATGAAGGGCAACGAAGCCATCGCCCACGCCGCAATCCGCTACGGCTGCGACGGATACTTCGGATACCCCATCACTCCGCAGAGCGAAGTCCTCGAGACCCTCGCCGAGCTCATGCCCTGGGAGACTACCGGAATGGTCGTCCTGCAGGCCGAAAGCGAAGTCGCAGCCATCAACATGGTCTACGGCGGAGCAGCCACCGGCAAAGCCGTAATGACCTCCTCGTCCTCGCCCGGCATCTCCCTCAAGCAGGAAGGAATATCATATCTCGCCGCTTCCGAGCTCCCGGCCCTTATCCTCAACTGCATGCGCGGCGGCCCCGGCCTCGGCACAATCCAGCCCTCGCAGAGCGACTACTTCCAGGCCACAAAGGGAGGCGGACACGGCGACTACCACCTCATTGTCCTCGCTCCGGCCACGGTCCAGGAGATGGCCGATTTCGTTGCCCTGGGCTTTGACCTCGCCTTCAAATACCGCACCCCCTCGATGATTCTCGCCGACGGCATCGTCGGGCAGATGATGGAAAAAGTGGTCCTCCCGCCCCAGCGGCCCCGGCGCACCGAGGAAGAAGTGCGCCGCCAGTGCCCCTGGGCCGCATGCGGAAAGGGCTCGCGTAAGCATCGCAATGTCGTCACTTCCCTTGAGCTCGACTCGGCCAAGATGGAGGTCAACAACCTTCGCTTCCAGGAAACATACCGCCGGATCGAGGAAAACGAGGTGAGATTCGAAGAATACTACACCGACGACTGCGAGTATCTCATGGTGGCCTTCGGCTCCATGGCCCGCATCTGCCTTAAAGCCATAGAGGAGGCTCGCGAAAAGGGCGTCCGCATAGGTCTCATCCGCCCCATCACGCTATGGCCCTTCCCTACAAAGCGCATCGCCGAGCTTGCCGCCAAGACAAAAGGCGTCCTTGTAGTCGAGCTCAACGCCGGACAGATGATCGAGGACGTGCGCCTGGCAATATCGGCCCCCTCGCCCTCCGTCCACCACTTCGGCCGCATGGGCGGAATCGTGCCCAATCCCGGCGAGATCATCGAAGCCTTCTATTCCCATTATCCCGAAGCTAAAATCTAAGCCATGGACTTCAAAGACATAATCCGGCCCGAAAACAAGGTCTACGCCCGCCCAAGGCTCCTCACCGAAAACATCACCCACTACTGCCCGGGATGCAGCCACGGCGTGGTCCATCGCATCGTGGCCGAACTCCTCGACGAGATGGGCCTCGAAGACCGCACCATAGGCATAGCACCCGTGGGCTGCGCCGTCTTCGCATACAACTATATCGACGTCGACTGGATCGAAGCCGCCCACGGCCGCGCTCCCGCTCTCGCCACAGCCGCCTCAAGGCTCAACCCCGACTGTCTCGTCTTCACATATCAGGGCGACGGCGACCTCGCCGCCATCGGCACGGCCGAGACAATCCACGCCTGCAACCGCGGCGAAAATATCGTCATCATCTTCATAAACAACGCCATATACGGAATGACCGGCGGACAGATGGCCCCTACCACCCTCCTGGGAATGAAGACGGCCACAACGCCCTACGGCCGCCGCGTCGACCTCAACGGATACCCCCTGGCAATATCGCCCATCCTCGCCTCTCTCGACGGCACATGCTACGTTACACGCCAGGCCGTCCACACCCCCGGCGCTGTCCGCAAGGCCAAGGTCGCCATCCGTAAAGCTTTCACTAACGCCCTCGAAAAACGCGGCACCTCCGTGGTCGAAATCGTCAGCACATGCAACTCCGGATGGAAACTGTCGCCCGCCGACTCCAACAAATGGATGGAGAAACACATGTTCGAGAAATATCCCCTCGGCGATCTCAAGAATGTCTGACCTTTTAGCCCCCACTCCCAAGCAATGAAAGAAGAAATCGTTATTGCCGGATTCGGCGGACAAGGCGTCCTCTCGATGGGCAAAATTCTCGCTTACGCCGGCCTTATGGACAATCTCGAAGTGTCATGGATGCCCTCCTACGGCCCCGAACAGCGCGGAGGCACGGCAAACGTTACGGTGATTCTCTCCGACTCCCGCATTTCCTCGCCCGTGCTCGACTCCTACGACACTGCCGTGATTCTCAACCAGCAGAGCCTCGACAAGTTCGAAAGCCGCGTCAAGCCCGGCGGCACGCTCATCTACGACCCATACGGCATCCACCACGCTCCAACCCGCACCGACATCAAGGTGATACCCGTCGAAGCAATGGAAGCCACTTTCGAGATGAAGAACGCCAAGACCTACAACATGATTCTCCTCGGCGCCCTCCTGGCCGCACGGCCCGTCGTGAGCCTCGATGCCGTGGTCCGCGGCCTGCGGAAGACACTTCCCGAACGCCACCACCACCTCATTCCCCTCAACGAGGAAGCCCTCCGCAAAGGAATGGCTCTCGCAAAGTGAATCCCACGAAAGATACCCGCAAGAGGGACGCCCGCGGAACCAAAGGCGCCCCTCGCGCGTTTATATATTACGATTTTCGATAATATAAAATACACGTTCAAATCTCATGGAATCTACACGTCAAGCCAAGATAGCTCGCCTGCTCCAAAAGGAGCTGAGCGAAATTTTCCGCCAACAGACAGCCAAAACACAAGGCACGCTCGTGTCGGTGAGTGCCCTGCGCGTGAGCCCCGACCTCTCCGTGGCCAAGGCTTACCTCTCGATTTTCCCCTCCGACAAGGCAACCGAGCTCCTCAAGAGCATCACGGCATCCGCCAAGACCATCCGTTACGAGCTCGCTCAGCGCGTGCGCTTCCAGCTCCGCAAGACCCCCGAGCTCCAGTTCTATATCGACGACTCTCTCGACTACGTCGACAACATCGACCATCTCCTCAAAGAGGACTGAATCCCTGACCCACACCTCCGCCCGGCTCCTTGCTCGCACTAAGAATCGCTCTGCGCTACCTGCGCGCAAAAAAATCGCATAACGCCGTCAACGTCATTTCCCTGATTTCTATCGGGGGAGTGGCCGTTGCCACGGCGGCTATCGTTATTGTCCTATCCGTGTTCAACGGCTTCAACGACCTGGCCGCATCGCATCTGAGCGCAATCGACCCCGAGCTGAAGGTGCAGCCCGTCCAAGGCAAGGTATTCGCAGGCGCCGACTCCCTCGCCGATGTCCTCGCCGCGCTGCCGGAAATTGCCGCCGCCGCCCCCTCGCTGGAGGAGCGCGCGCTCCTGGTGGGGCAAGCCGGCCAGATGCCCGTGGTCCTCAAAGGGGTCTCCCCGGAGCGCTATCCCGCCGTCGTGGCCTTCAACACCACCATCATCGACGGCACCACCGTCGGCCCCGAAGCCCTCGACGCCGCCCCCACGCCCCCGCTATACATCGCCGTAGGCGTCGCCGTCGAGACGGGCCTGAGGCCGGCGCCCGACACGGGTGCAAGCCTCTTCGTCCCGCGCAGGCAAGGTCGCCTCAATCCGGCCAACCCCGCAGCCGCCTACCGCCGCGCCGACTTCACCGTGGCAGGCGTATTCCGCATCGAGCAACCCGAGTACGATGCCGACCACGTGGTCCTCCCCATCGACGAAGCGCGTCGGCTTCTCGACTATTCAGCCGCCGAAGCCTCCGCCATCGAGCTGCGCATCGCCCCGGGAGTGGACGCTGCCGGAGCCGCCGCTGCCGTAGAAGCAGCCCTCCCGGATGCAAACTTCCGCATCCTCACGCGCCTGCAACAGCAGGAAGCGGCCTTCCGCATGATTGCCATCGAAAAATGGATGACATTCGTCATGCTCATAGCCATTCTCCTGATTGCCGCCTTCAACATCCTATCCACCCTCTCGCTCCTCGTCATCGAAAAACGCGACGACGCGGCCACACTCCGCGCTCTCGGAGCACCGGCCTCCATGGTGGCCTCCGTGTTCCGTTGGGAAGGCGCCCTCATCACTTGCAGCGGAGGCCTCCTCGGAATAATCCTCGGATCGCTCCTGGTTCTCGGGCAGCAGACCTTCGGATGGATAAAACTCGCCGGAGACCCCGCCCTGCTCTCCACAGCCGTATATCCCGTGAGGCTCGCCCCATGGCCCGACCTCGCCCTGGTGGCCCTCGCTGTAGCGCTCATCGCCGCAGCCGTGGCCGCCGCCTCCCGCTTGTTCACAAAGAAACTATAACCAACCACCCCCTCATACACCTACCCCGTGCAGACAATTCTCTTCCACTCCACAATATTCGGACCCATCCACTCACGACGCCTTGGCACCAGCCTCGGCGTGAACCTCTCGCCCGTCGACGGCAAAGTCTGCACCTTCGACTGCCTTTACTGCGAAGCAGGCTATAATGCCCAGGGCCCCGGCCGCGCCGGCCTCCCCACACGCCAGGAAGTGCGCACCCTCCTGCGCGCCAAGCTCGAGGACATGCGCCTCAAGGGCGAACCCCTCGACGTCATCACCTTCTCAGGCAACGGCGAACCCACAGTCCATCCCGAATTCGAAGGCATTATCGACGACACCATCGCCGCACGCGACGAATTCTTCCCCGACGTCCGCATCAGCGTCCTCTGCAACTCCACGCAGCTCCATCGCCCGGACGTATGCCGCGCCCTCCGGAGGGTAGACAACAACATCCTTAAGCTCGACAGCGCCGTCGAGGCCACAATGCGCCGCCTCGACAGGCCTGCCTCGCCCGCCTTCACCCTCGGGCGGCTCATCCCGCAGCTCGCCGCTTTCGGCTCCAACGCAATCATCCAGACCATGCTCACACGCGGCTCCCACGACGGCTCCCCCATCGACAACACCACCGATGCCGAAATCCAAGCCCTCATCGACGCATATCGCGCCATCAAGC